>JACWAD010000105.1 GCA_014874175.1 Thermoleophilia bacterium | reverse complement strand
TCCTTTCTCGTCTTGCTCGGTGATATTATCGCTGTGACCCACTCTTAGCCAGTGGTGCAGGGGGCGGGGTTCAGATCCAACCTCACTTTTGCCTCCGGGGCTGGCATCGAGATTGACAGCAACTCCGTCACTTTAAACGGCGGGGGCTTTACGATGACCGGGGCAGGCAACAGCGCCGCCGATGGCGTTTACCTCCCCAATGTAAGCGGCGTCACCGTGGAAAACGTGACTGTTAACGCCTTTAACAATGGCGTTAACCTGAACGGCGCCCAGATGGGCACCATCCGGCAGGTTAGCACTGGCGGCAATGTTTCCGCCGGAGTCAGCCTCACCAACGCAAACAATAACATGGTGATGTCAAACAATTCCAATGCGGACGCAGTGGGAATAAACCTTGCCGGCTCAGCGTACAATACGATTTCCATGAACATGGTCATGGGCGCCACCATGGGCGACGGCATCTCCCTGCAGGATCCCCCCAACAACAGCTTTAGCGGCAACAGCTCTGACATGAACGCCGGTAACGGCTTCTGCATTGACCCGGGCAACAACAACAGCTTCTTGGGCAATGAGGCTTCTGGCAACGCCAACAACGGTTTCTGGCTCAACCTGTCTAATGGCAACGTTATTGCTGGCAACACGACAAGCAACAACAACATGTCGGGAATGCCATCGGGGATGGGCGGCATGGCCGGCATGGGCGAGATCAGCCTCAACAATTCCAGCAATAACAACATCTACCACAACAACTTCACCAGCTCAACGACGCCGCAGGCAAGCGTCAGCGGCGGCTCCGGCAATGTCTTTAACCTGCCCGCGCCCATGGGCGGCAACTACTGGAGCAGCTGGACCTCGCCCGACAGCGACAACGACGGTTTTGTTGACAGCCCTTACGTCTTTACCGGCGGCCAGGACAACCTGCCGCTGACGGCAAAGGCTGTCAGTGGAAAGCCTTCCTTGGGTCTGGGCGCGCCAATTCCCTTCTGGGCGTCGCTGTCCGATTACCAGTCAGGCCTCCTTTCTGTTACCTGGACGGTCAAAAACGCGGGCACGGCTGAAGCCTGGCTCGTGGGCCTGACTGCAAGCAGCAACACCAGTGGAGTCACGCTAGCCTCCGCCCTGCCGGCTCAGGCCGGCAACGGCGACATCCTTCCGGGAGCTTCCGGTTCTATCACGCTTAAGTACAACGTGCCTGCGGGAGTAACTTCGTGGATATCGACCTTAAGCGGTTCAGCCCAGGACGGCGTGGGCAACACGTACGCATATCCCTAATTAGGTCTTTTTGACCGCCTGCGCGGAGCTGGCAGGGGCGCAGCGTGCCGGGCACGCTGCGCCCCTAAGTTTTGCCCTGTCTCCGCTTTGATTTATAGTTTTCATATGGCAAGAACATGCATAATCGGGCTTGACGGCGGTACTTTCAAAGTCATCGATTACCTGGCTGCCCAGGGGCGGCTGCCGAACTTCAGCCGGCTGATGGCAAACGGCAGCCGGGCAGTGCTGATGTCCACAGTGCCGCCGATAACTCCTGCTGCCTGGAGCTCTTTTTACATGGGCACAAACCCGGGGAAGCACGGCTCTGTCGGTTTTTTCCGCTTCCGCTCCGGCAGCTACCGTCTCGAGCCCATGAATGCAAACACGGTAAGGGGGACCGCGCTATGGTCGCTTGCCGGCAGCGAAGGGAAAAGGGTATGTGTATATGACGTGCCGGTAACCTATCCGGCAGCGCCCGTGAACGGCATCATGATATCGGGCATGGACGCTCCCCATTTTAATGACAGATCGGTCTTTCCCGCCGGACTGCGCCGGGAGATTCTTGATACAGTGCCTGGTTTTGACATTTCGTCTTCAGTCGATTACCGCTACCTTGCCAGGCACCATCCCGATCCCGAGGGTGAATGCATCAGGCAGCTGCAGGCTCATCAGGAAATAGAGATCGGCACGGTCAACCATCTAATGCACAAAGAGCAATGGGACCTTCTCGTGGCAATATTCAGGTCAACCGACAGCTTTCAGCACATCTTCTGGGACTCTGCGGCAAGGATGATGGCAGGGTCGCCGCGCGAGGGGGACGAGCGGCGCGCGGAGGCGGTATTCGGCGCCTATGAAAGAATCGACAAAGAGCTGGGAGGAAGCTGGAAACAGTGGCTCGAAAGCCGGAACCTTGTTGTTATGTCTGATCACGGCTTCGGGGGGCTGAAAAGCGAAATCTGCCTGAACAGATTTCTGGCTGAGGCAGGCCTGCTTGCTTTTATGCCCGGGTCTGCACGCAGCACTCCCAAGAAGCTCCTGGCAGACCAGTTCAGGGACCACCTGCCCCGGAATTTAAGAAAAAGGCTGAAAAAAGCGCTGGGACGTGACGACTCGGAAAGGCGCTGGCAGATTTTTGTAGACTCCCTTGTCGCCGATATAGATTTTTCGCGCACGCGCATATTCTCGATCGCACAGTTCGGCTGTTTTTACGTGAACATGAAAGGGCGGCGCCCTCTGGGGATTGTGGCGGGAGAGACAGAGCGCCGGACCGTTATCGCCGAAGCCAGGGAGGCTCTGGCGGGACTTGTGGATCCGGAGGACGGCGAGCCGGTGGCGACCCGGTTTTATGACCGCGATGAGCTTTATCACGGGTCATTGCTGGAAGAAATGCCCGACCTCGTTGTTGAGCTGCGTGATTATGCCTACCAGGGAATTTACAATACTTCGGACGAGCTAGCCCAGGAGAAGATCATTTGCGGGCCTCCACAGCGTTTCGGGCGCCTCTCGTATACGGGGACACACCGCAGCGAGGGGATCCTTATTCTAAGCGGTCCCGGGGTTCGGCCGACGAAACTGCCGGCTGCCAGCATAATTGACATTGCGCCTACGGTTGCCAGGATGATGGGCCTGCCCGAGGTTCCCGAGTGGGATGGCCGCGCGCTTGAGGAAGCCTTAATTGGCGGTGAAGGGAAACCAGGCGCGCAGCCGGGAAAAACGCGTGCTTTTCCGGCGGGAAAAGAGTCTGCCAGAGGCGGCCAGCAGCCGCGCGGGGCGGGCTACTCCGAGGAGGATGAGGAAGCAGTGCGGCAGCGACTTCAGGATCTGGGATATATATAAAGAAACTGGACTTTGCCCGGTTTGAGGGACAGGCTAAATTGATTTAATCAGGCCCTCTAGCAGCAGCCGGTACTTCTCTTCGCTTCTTCTGAGTTCCTGCTCCGACCTCTTCTTGTCGGTGATGTCTACAATCATGTGGAAGAAAATCTCCCCTCCATCCGGCATGCGGGCGGCGGTGGGATAAACGGCGCTGCGGACCCATCTCTTTGACTCTTCATCATAGTTCTCGACCTCGACAGGCCCCTTTGTCTCCAGCGCTTTCGGCAGCGGACAGCCCGGGTATTCGCCCGACTCAAGCCCGTGCACTACCTGGGGGCAATGATGACCCACGATCTGGTCAGGTTCTGCCCCCAGGCTGTTGCGGACGGCTCTGTTGGCAAGCAGGATGCGATGATTCCTGTCGATCAGCATCACATAGAAAGGCAGGGAATCGAGGATTTCCAGGACGCCAACTTCAAGAGAGATGAGGCAGGCTCCACTTTCTGCCTGCCTGGGGCGCGCGTGACTTGTTTTTGCTTTATTGGTGTCCATAAAAGCTGAAAAACGCTGGTGTCGGAGGGGGGACTTGAACCCCCATGAGGTTATCCCTCACTAGGCCCTCAACCTAGCGCGTCTACCAGTTCCGCCACTCCGACGAACAGCCGGACTCTGGACATCGGATTTTGGATGTTGGGAACCCCAAAAACCATGAGCCGCCGGCTGAAAGAATTATAGCAGAGCCGCCGGAGCGCGGTCGGGCCGGGAAGGCCGGCATGTTACGGATGGGGGATTCCCGGCAGCTTCTGATGAATGTAAGAGGCGCAAAGGGGCCTGGCGCCGTGCGGCGCCAGGCCCCTTAAAACAACCAAAGACCGGAAAACAGCAGCAGTTATATAAGTGTCAGCTCCTCGGCGCTGTCGGTGATCCAGGCGCCTTCATTGATGCGCCCGCGCAGGCAATTGCCGCAAACATAGACGCCGCTGCCATCCTCGAAGCAGACGTGCTCGGCTGCTTCAAGCTGGCAGCCGGTCAGCTTTACACCACAGACAGCATTTTCATCAACAGGCAAAACCCTGGTGTACTTGATGTTCATAACCATTCTTCCCAGCTCCCTTCAAGACTTTTTTGATAAACAATTGCTTTTGTTTATTTATCGGCTGTTTTGGCTGTTTTCTTCAAGTCATTGACTTGGACGCTTGAAAGTTCCTGCAGGGTTCCAATTGGTAGTGAAATAAAATTCATTTGAGCTGATGGGAGATGTCATATTTTTTACGACTGAACAGTGAGGGACACTTCGCAATCTTCAGGCATTTGCGCCGGGTTGTTGATAAAATCAGATTGCAGGCCGAGCGGCCGCCCCGCCTTTTTTCGGCTCCCCTTTTTTGCGGAGTCAGAATACCGCCGGGAAATGCCTTTGACCAGGGACACGAGGATGCTCCGCATCCATCATGTCCCTGGGGAATAAAACGGCGGGGAGGAAAGTCCGGACACCAAAGAGCAGGGTGCTGGGTAACGCCCAGTCGGGGAAACCCGCAGGCAAGTGCCACAGAAAGCAAACCGCCCGCCTGGCGTGAAGCAAGGGCCCGGAATGATTTCAGTTCCGGACCCGCTTGCAGCGTCTGCTGGCAAGGGTGAAATGGTGCGGTAAGAGCGCACCGGAGGCGTGGTGACACGTCTGCCAGGTAAACCCCACCCGGTGCAAGGTCAAATAGGAGGGTGGATTCGGGTTGCTCGCCCGGCCCTCGGGTAGACCGCTTGAGTGGCGCGGCAACGCGCTTCCCAGATAGATGGCCGCATAGAACAGAATCCGGCTTACGGGCCTGCCAGGCCAAAGGCTCCCTCGGGAGCCTTTGGCATCCGCATCGCTTTTCTTGATTAGCCGTGAATCCGGTGGCCGGTTTAATAGGTTTACCCGGCGCCGCTTTAACTTATAAAATTATTTGAAAGTTTTTTTTGCGCATGGTGCGTGTCTCCATGCTGCTGGCAATCGGTCAGTGAAACTGAAGGAGGTGTCTTTTTGGGCGGGGAAAAGGATGACAAGAATGTTGACTGGAATCAGCTCGGCCTCGGCAGAAGGATGGACCGCTACCGGAAGAAACCTTCTGCAAAGCCTCCTGAGCCTGAGCAACTCCGCTCGAAGCCGGCTTCGTCATCGTGGTACAAAAGGCCCTCCGCTATTGGCCTGATCGGCGCGGTAGTGATAGTGCTGGCCGCCGGTGGCGCTGCTGCTTTGCTGAGGCGATCAGGCGGAAGCCCGGTCGCTGCAAAAACCACAGCGGCCACGGTGCCTGCCACTGCGACTACCCCGCCGTCTTCAACCGACCAGGAAATTGCCAGGATGACTCTGGAGGAAAAGGTCGGCCAGATGATGATGATCGGGTTTGATGGCACCACCCTCGACGACTCCCTGAAAAAAATGATCCATGACCGGCACATAGGCGCCGTTATTCTTTATGCCTCCAACATCTCTTCCGATAGCCAGGTGGCTCAGCTTGATGAAACGCTGCAGCAGCTTGCGGCGCAGTCCGGTCAGCCGGCCCAGCTGATGATCGCTACCGACCAGGAAGGGGGAAAGACACGGCGCTTCATGGACATTGGGCCAAATTACTCCGAGCCGTTCATAGGCACCATGAGGGGCGGCGCCGGCGCCGACTCTGCCATGATGCTTTCTTCTTATGCCGGCCGCGATTTGAAGAAACTGGGCATTAATACGGACCTGGCCCCGGTTGCGGACGTCACTTCCGGTTACAGCTCAATTATGTATACCCGCAGCTATGGCGACGATCCCCAGGTAACTGCGACACTTGTGGCGGCGGCGGTGAAGGGTTTCAATGACGCCACAGCTATTTCCTGTGTCAAGCACTTCCCGGGGCTGGGATCGGCTCAAGACGACCCGGAGCAGACGCTTCCCACCATCAGCAAGGACCTCGCCTCTATTCAAAACACCGATCTGCCCCCTTTCCAGGCGGCAATCAAGGCTGACGCCCCCATGATCATGGTGGCGCATGAGTCTGTGCCGGCGCTGGACCCGACCAAGACGCCGGCCTCGCTCTCGCGGCCAATTATCACCGGCATGCTGCGCGGCCAGCTCGGGTTTCACGGAGTCATTATCACTGACGACCTGGAGATGGGCGCGATCACCGAGAGCCCCGGCGACGCAGCCGTGGCCGCCATTGCGGCAGGCGCGGACATGGTCATGTTTGCCTACACGCCGGCAAAACAGCAACAGGCCTATGACGCCATAATTGCCGCGGTAAAAACGGGCAAGCTCAAGGAGGATGACATCGACAAGTCGGTCAAACGGATTCTTGACATGAAGAAAAGATATCGCCTGGAAGCGCTGGCGCAGCAGGAATCTGAGGCGCTGACAGGAACCGGCGCCACAGCCGCGGTTACGACGGGCACGACGACAGCAACGACGGGAGCCAATCAGTAGGGCCCGCCCCGGCCGCTTCCAGGCTGCAAGGCTGTTCCGGGGATATGCGTCAAGCAGAGGCGGCCTTCTTTTTATGGTGAAAGCAGGCCGCCGCGTGTTACCACGGTTGTCCATTGCTGTCAACACGCTCGATGAGGTCGCCGGTTTTGCGGATGATATAGGCTGTCTTGCTGGGATCATCCGCCTGAATGCTGATTTCAAAGCCGGTGGCGCTGCCCTTCACCACTTTCAGCCTGGGGCTCAGATGGGGAAATTCGGCTCTTAGCGCCGCTGCCGAAGGCGCAAAAGCTTGATGCCGGCCAAAATACTCCTCTTCGCCTGTCTCCGCATTTCTTAACTGTGTCTGGGCCGCCAGCTCAGCCGCCTGCTTCCGGGCCTTGCTGATGGTTTCAGCCCCTGCTGTCTTTCCTTGTGCAGCCGGCGCCTGTCCGCCTCCACAGGCCAACGGCACGACCATAAGCAGGACGGCGATTGCCAACGATATCTTTTGTAACATTATCATTCCTGCCGGCAGCGTTTGGCGCATAAAGAGAAGTAATATTGCAGTTATAAATTTTCGCGGCGCGGTATCATTGTCCTGTCAGCGCCGCATTTGATCTTTTCTGGCCCGGACTCTTAGACTTGAAATATGGCAATACAGATTCCCTACGGGGAACATGAGCTGGCAATTAGTATTCCCCCGGACCGGTTGCTTGGGGTTTTGCGGCCGGCGGAGCCGCGTCCGCTTGACCCGGCCAAGGCCATCCGCAGCGCCGCCCTCCACCCGTTGGACCGGCCGGCCCTGCGTGACTTTGCCCGGCCTGGCGAGCCTGTGCTGGTGATTATTAATGACGCCACCCGCCCCACGCCCACGGCCGTAATGCTGGAGGCCTTGTGGGAAGAAATCTCCAGGTGGGATCTTTCCTTTCTGGTTGCTACCGGCACGCACCGGCCGCCCTCGCGGACGGAGCTGGGCCGCATGTTCGCCAGCCAGTGGAGCCGGGTGCACAGCCGGGTGGAAATCCACGACGCGCGCAATCCGGAGGGCCTGGTGCGCGCAGGCAAAACAGCGGCTGGAACCGAGGTCTTCCTGAGCCGGAGGGCAGTGGCGGCTCACAGGATTCTTGTGCTTGGCTCCGTTGAGCCTCACTATTTTGCCGGTTATACGGGCGGCAGGAAAATCGTGCTTCCCGGGATTTCCGGATTTGACACAATCGAGCAGAACCACAGGCTGGCCCTTAAGCCTGAGTCCCGCGCCCTTGTCCTTGAGGGAAATCCCGTCCACGCAGACATGGACGAGGCTCTCGGTTTCCTTTTAAGCCGGCCGCAGCTTGACCTTTTTGCCGTGCAGGCTGTGCTTGACAGGAATGGAGGAATTTATCATGCAGCCGCCGGTGGAATGCGGCCGGCGTTTGCCCAGGCTGCGCCAAAAGTGGATGAGCTTTACGCCGTGCCTGCGCTGCGCCGCGCCGATATTGTCATTGCCGTGATGACGCCGCCGCTTGACATCGATTTCTATCAGTCGCAGAAAGGGATTGAAAACGGCCAGTTAGTCCTCAATGACGGAGGCATTTTGATCATTGTCTCTGCCTGCCGCGCCGGCGTAGGCAACGGCAGTTTTTTAAGGCTGATGAGCGGGTGCGGCACGCCGGACCGGGTAATCAGCCAGGCGGCCGGTGGCTACCGGCTCGGATACCACAAGGCGGCGCGCCTGGCCCGGATTTGCCAAAGGGCACAGATATGGGCGGCCGTGGGGGTGGAGGCGGAAGTGGCCCGGAATGCTTTTATGAGGCCGGTCGGACGCCTGCAGGAGGCCGTTGATGAAGCGTTTAAGGCCAAACCGGACGGGCAGGCCTGGGTGTTGATGGATGCCGGCGCAACGGTTCCCGTGCTTGCCGGCGAATAAAATCGGGATCGATCATTCCCATCCGGTCCGCGGCCGGGGCTGAAAATTTCCCGGGCCGGCACTGTCTTCTTTCCAAAAAATACATCTTTCCCCGGGTCAAAATACAACCAAAGTTGGATTACAAACGTCTTCTCGTTTGATAAGTTGCAGCAGAAGTGAAGCATTGATGGAACTACAATGGCCAAAGTGAAGAAGGACAGAAAATGTAAAAGGCGCGGACAACTTTATTGCTGGATCAGAAGATTGAAAAGCGGAAGTGGAATCGGAAAGCGGGGAGACGATGTGGAATCAATGGCTGAAGCGGGAAAAGCAAGCGCGTTTTAACAGAAGCGATGAGACAGGCGGGCGCATCCGGCTGGCAAGCTTATGCAGGCTGTCAAAAAACATCCCGGCAGGAAGGGAATGGAGAAAAAAGCGGGGATTTAAGCGGGGTGGCGCATCTTTATCCTCCTGGGCTTTCTTCAAGCAGGGATCGGTAATTTTATTTCTGGGGTTGTTGGCTGCGGCCTGTCTGGGGTTTCCAGCCCGGTCGCAAGCATCCGCGTTACCATGGAACGTCCAGGAGTTGCCTGTGGCGACGGGTCCCGGCGATCACCTCTACCCGGACCTGGACGGAGACGAGGTATATTTTCTTGACCGCGGGATTTCAGACAGTCTGCTGAGAAAGGACATTTATGGCGGAGAGGCCGAGGAGCTGCTTTCGGGAGCCGAAATCTGGGCTGGACCGGTCAGCGATGGCAGCGCTTTCGCCTGGCAGGATACCTCTTCCCAGGGATGCCTGCGCCTGATCGGCCAAGATATGGGCAGGTGCATTGCCGCCCCGCGGGCGTCATCGATGGCTCTTTCTGGCCAGAAAGCCGTAATCAGCGACAGCGGTAGCACTATCAGGCTGCTGGATTTCAGCACCATGCGCAGCCGCATGTTGGACAGTCATGATATCCCCAACATGCGTTACGATCCCGATATAGACGGCTCCACCGCCGTTTGGGTAAAAGAACGCGGTTACGCCGGCCAGTACTATGAGCCGTTGATTGTGTCGTGCAACCTGGAAACAGGCGACACGACCTACCTGTCAAAGCTGGGCGGAGGCACCGCGAGCGGTGGCGGCAGCAAATACTCAAGGAGGCACCCCTCAATTAGCAGTGGCCAGGTCGTTTATCAACAAAAGCTGAATGAGCCGGGGGAACGGTGGCACATTTATGCGGCAGATCCGGCAACTTACGGCGTGCCCCTGGTGCAGGAGCCGGCAGACCAGGTTAGTCCTTCACTAAGCGGCAACCTGGTGGTTTACCAGGACAACAGGAACGGCTTTTTCGATGAGAACGGCGACTGGGTAGACAATTGGGATATTTATCTCAAGGACCTGTCCACCAATATCGAACAGCCTGTCTGCAACCGGCCCGGAGACCAGATCAATCCAGTAATCAAGGGCAATAAGGTTGTCTGGCAGGACAAGAGAAGCGGCAAGTGGGACATTTACGCCGCCACGCTGACGGAGCCGCCCGAGCCCCGCCTTTCACTCTCGATTGACTCTGTTTTTTGGGGAAGCTACCAGGATTATCTTTCCGGCCGGCTGGATGTGGACTATCTGGTCACAAATGAGGGGCCGGGAATTGCCGACAATATGTCAATTGAGAAAGTCGTGACCAGCCCGGCGGATGTGTCCGTGGCCTGCCCACTGCCCGCTGAATTTTCACAGATCGAGCCGGGAGGCCAGGTGAAACTTGAGCTCAAGTATGACGTGCCGTCCGGGATCTCCCGTTTCCGGACCGCACTCTTTGCAAGCTGCTATGACGGGAGCGGCGCTGAGATATGGTTTCCGGCGGAACCGCCTGGCTAATCTGCATCTGGAAGAAGGGCCTTCCGGGGTGTTTGTATTTGTGTTTTCTTAACGCAGGGGCATGGCAAGCCATGCCCCTGCGTGTTGGCGTGGCACCCTTACTTTTTGCCGGATTGTCCATTTGGCGCGCGGTTTGCAAAGGTTTCTTCCCTGGTGCGTGACAGGCGGTGATATCGATTTGATCACTTGATTTTTGAGCAGGATCATGGAAATGATAACCTGAGTACCGGCCCTGCCTAAAAAAAATTGCTGCCCCTAAAAGACAACATTCCCTTGAGCCGCTTTCCGTTAATAACGGTGCTGCTGATTGCAGCCAATTTCGCCGTGTTTCTTTACGAGGTTTCACTGGGGCCGCTCATGAACAGCTTTTTGCTCAGGTACGGAATGACTCCGTTTGAGATCACTCACGGCGTTGATCTTTTTAAGCACGGTTTCCCCGCCGATCTGACAATATTTGCCTCCATGTTCGTGCACGCCAGCTGGCTCCATGTAGGCGGCAACATGCTTTTTCTCTGGATTTTTGGCAACAATGTTGAGGATTCCATGGGACGGTTCCGCTTCATTGTTTTTTACATGATGTGCGGCCTGGCGGCCACGGCTGCGCAGATAATCGTTATGCCCGGCTCGCAGATTCCCAATGTCGGCGCCAGCGGGGCCATAGCCGGGGTGCTGGGCGCCTACCTGCTCCTGTTTCCCCGGGCGCGGGTGATGACGCTCATCTTCCTGGGAATCTTTATCACGTTTATAGAGCTGCCGGCGGTGGTCGTGCTTGTTTTTTGGGTTGCGCTGCAGTTCGCCTCTTCAGCGCTGGGTTTTTCAGGCGACGCAAGCGGCGGCGTTGCTTATTTTGCTCACATAGGCGGCTTTGCCGCCGGGCTTGTCACCATCTGGTTGTTCATGCGGGGGAGGTCATGTGTTAACGAAAACAGCGCTACTGCCGGCCGGCCTGACGTGGGCGGATACGATATTAAAAATGCCTCGATTTTCAAGGAATTTTCATTTGGGGGACAAGGCGTGACAGGCTTTTCCCACTTGCGGCGCTTTTTAGCAGTGTGATATAATCTCGTTAAACTGCGAGGTTCGTTCAACCGGAGTGGGTGTAAGCCCACTTTTATATTTGTGAGGCCAATTTTTTAGCTCCGCCAGGGCGTTCCTTGGGCTCATCGCTGGCCCGGGCATTTTGCTTGCAGTGGATACGGCAACCATAATTGCGGATATAGAAAAGACCCTTAAGGACAATCTGCCAGGGGTTGAGATCGTTGATGCAGAGGTTGAGGGTGGCCGGCGCAGCCACGGTGGCAACCCGGCGCTGCGGGTGTTTATCGACCACCCGGATGGTGTTAGCCATGATTTGTGCGTACGGGTTACGGGCCTGCTGGAAAGGTACCTGAGAGACTTCACGATTGAGGTTTCGTCCCCGGGGCTGGAGAGACGGCTGCGCACGCCTGGGCATTTCCGGGCGGCGGCCGGAAAAAAGATCAATGTCAGGACATTTGGCCCGGTGCAAGGACTGCGCAACTTCACCGGTTTTTTAGTCTCTGCAGATGACCGGTCGCTTGTGCTTGACCAGGAAGGAAGGCAGGTCCGGATACCTTTTTCCCAGGTGTCCCGGGCCCGGACGGTCTTTGAATTTGAAAAGAAGAGCCCGCGGCGGAGCAGACGTAGCGGAAGGGAAAAACGCCGGTGACGGGCATTCGAATAAAGGAGTTTGACAGTGAGCAGGGAAATCGTCGAGGCCCTCAGGGTCATGGAGCAGGAGAAGGGAATCAGTTTTACGGTTCTCCTCGCTGCTTTGGAGGATGCCCTTTTATCCGCCTACAAGAAAACTCCGGGCGCCGTAGAGCACGCCAAGGTGGAGATTGACCCGAACGACGGTCAGATCAGAATCTTCCAGCTTATTCTTCCGGAGCGCCCGGCGGCAGTGGCGGAAGCCGAGGCGGCGGGAGAAGAGCCTGCTGCCGCAGAGGCTCCCGGCGAGGCGGGTGAGGAGGAGGAGGAGGAGTTTGACCTCTCCATGTACGATGAGAGCGAGATTGAGAAGGTGCTCATCGAAACGCCTGAGGATTTTGGCCGCATCGCCGCCCAGACTGCAAAGCAGGTAATCTTTCAGCGCATCCGCGAGGCGGAGCGCGACATGATGTATGACGAGTACGCCGGGCGCGTGGGCGAGATTGTCACCGGCATCGTTCAGCAGAGCGATCAGCGCTACACTCTGGTTGACCTGGGCAAGGTGGAGGCCCTGCTGCCTGAAAGCGAGCAGGTTGATCACGAGCGTTACGACCACGGCTCACGCATCAAGGCGGTGATCGTCGACGTGCGCGAGCATACAAAAGGGCCCCAGGTGATCGTATCCAGGCGCAGCGAAGAGCTGATCCGCAAACTGTTCGAGCTTGAAGTGCCTGAAGTGGCGGATGGGCTGGTTGTAATCAGGAACGTGGCCCGGGAGCCCGGTTACCGCTCCAAGATAGCGGTTGAGTCGAAAGAAGAAGGGATCGACCCGGTTGGCGCCTGCGTGGGTCCCCGCGGCTCGCGGGTGCGCATGGTGGTAAGCGAGCTGCGCGGCGAAAAAATCGACATTATTCCTTTCAATGACGAACCGGCGCGCTTTGTCGCCAAGGCGCTCAGCCCGGCCATGGTGCGCGAGGTGCTTGTTGATGACGAGGAAAAATCTGCCACGGTTGTGGTTCCCGATGATCAGCTGTCGCTGGCGATTGGCAAAGAAGGCCAAAACGCCCGCTTGGCCAACAAGCTTACCGGCTGGCGGATAGACATTAAAAGCGAGAGCCAGATGGCTGAGGAAGAAGCGGCCATGGTTTTCTCGGACGAAGAAGCAGAAGAGCTGGCCGGCCGCTGCTGCGCACTAACCAAGGGCGGCAAGCGCTGTCCCAACGCGGCTCTGCCCGGCAGCAGGTATTGCGGCATCCCTGCCCACCAGAAGCTGGCCGAGGCAGAACCGGAGGCGCAGCAGGCTGAAACTGCCGCCGCGGCCGCAGGTGAGGAAAGCCAGGCCGGGGATGCCGGCGTCCAGGAGGCGCAGGCCGGCGCCCGGGAAACCGACGCCGCGGCCGGCGAGACCAGCGAAACCCAGGCCGCCAAGTCGGGATCCTGAGGTTGACCCGCCGCGGCCATGTGCCGCAGCGGCAGTGCGCCGGCTGTGGCGGCAGGTTTGCCAAGCACTCGCTGGTCAGGTTTACTGTGACCCGGAGCCTGGCCATGGTGGATACCGGCTTAAGGGGCGAAGGGCGAGGTGCCTACACCTGCCCCGATCCTGATTGCTTCGAAAGGGCTTTAAGAAAAAAAGCCTTTGAAAGGCGGCTCAAGGCGGCCGTCGATGCAGGTATCCTGCGGCACGATTTTGAGCATCTGCTTATTACACTGGTAAAAAATGGCAAAAAAGCGAATCTACGAGATAGCAAGGGAGTTTGACCTTACCAGCGCCGAAGTGACGGCGTCCCTGAAGGCTGCCGGAATTGCGGTGAGCGGCAGCCTCGCCAGCGTGGATGAAAACGAGGCAAAAAAGGCGCTGGCGGCGGGTGCAGTTCAGGCCGGGGCAAACATGAATACGGGCGCCGCCAGGCAAGCGGCAAATAAGACCACGCCTGATACCAAGAAAAAGAGGGATATAAAAAAAGCGCCGCCGCAGGCCGGACCGGCTGCGGATTCAGGCGCAGCCAAGCCAGCTGCGGGTGTGGGCGTCAGCGAGGAGAAGGAAAAAAAGGCGAAACCCCCCAAGAAGCTGAGGAAAGCGCCGGTTGCCGTTCCGTTGCAGGGAAAACGGCGGCGGGTCATCATCGATCCTGGCGCGGCCAAACGGCGCAGCTTCGTGCCCTCCGGCCGTCACCAGCGTGTCCGGCACAAGAATGCCAAGGGCAAGGAAGCCACAGCTGTGGCGGAGCGCCCGGCCCCGGAAACCACGGCAGCCGACGAGCTGGTCAAGGTTAACTCAGGGGTTACGGTCAAAGAGCTGTCCCAGTTGCTTGGCTTTTCTGCGGCCGATATCATGAAACGGCTGATGGGCTACGGAGAGATGGCGACAATCACCCAGTCGCTCAGCGACGAAGCCGTAAGCACCCTGGCCGACGACATGGGCCGCCGGGTAGAGATCGTCCACGCTGCCGAGGAGGCGGAGCAGGAGAAGGTCGTTGACCGTCCGGAAGATTTGGTTTCCCGCGCACCGGTCGTTACCATCATGGGGCATGTGGATCACGGCAAAACCTCACTGCTGGACGCCATCCGCGAGACGGAGGTTACGGCGACCGAGGTGGGCGGCATTACCCAGCATATTGGTGCCTACCAGGCGGAGCACGCCGGCAAGAAGATAACCTTTTTGGATACTCCCGGCCACGAGGCTTTTACCGCCATGCGGGCCCGCGGCGCCAAGGTCACGGACGTAGCCGTCCTGGTGGTCGCTGCAGACGACGGCGTTATGCCGCAGACCATTGAGGCAATTGATCACGCCAGGGCCGCCAGCGTGCCTGTGGTGGTGGCGGTCAACAAGATTGACAAGCCCGAAGCCCATCCGGAGCGGGTGCGCCAGGAGCTTTCCGAGCGGGGCCTGATTCCGGAGGACTGGGGCGGCGACACCATTTTTGCCGACGTTAGCGCCAAGCAGAGGATCGGCCTGGACAACCTGATGGAGATGATCCTGCTGGTGGCCGAAGTGCAGGAGCTGAAGGCCAATCCCGACGCCCGCGCCAGCGGCGTCGTCATCGAGTCAAGGATCGATCCCGGCCGCGGCGTCGTGGCCTCCGTTCTTGTTGACCGCGGCACCATGCACGTCGGCGACGCCATCGTCGCCGGGCAGGCTTCCGGCAAGGTAAAGGCCATGAGCGACTTCAGGGGCAGGCCCCTCAAGGCGGCGGGTCCCTCAGTGCCGGTGGAGATCCTCGGTTTTGACTCCATCCCGCAGGCGGGGGAATACTGCCGTGTGGTGGAAGATGAGCGCCGCGCCCGCGTTCTGGCCGGCCGCCGGTCCGACAGGCTCAAGGCGGAGATGCTGGCCAAGCGCCGCGCCCTTTCCCTGGATGATGTCTTTGCCAGGATCAAGGAGGGGGAGGTCAAGGATCTCAACCTGATTGTCAAGGCCGACGTGGCCGGCTCAATCGAGGCGCTGGAAGAGGCGCTCGGTCAGATCAAGCACGAGGAAGTCAAGATCAATATCATCCACAAGGGCGTTGGCGCCATTAACGAGTCGGACGTGATGCTGGCGGCTGCCTCCCAGGCTATCGTCATCGGCTTCAATGTGCGCCCCAACGCCGCCGCCAAGACAGTGGCAGACCTCGAGGGCGTGGACGTGCGCACCTACGGCGTTATTTACAAGGTGACAGAAGATGTCAGGGCGGCGCTGCTGGGCATGCTCGAGCCGACTTTTGTGGAAGAAGAGTTGGGAGAAGCGGAGATTCGGCAGGTG
This sequence comes from Thermoleophilia bacterium, assembly GCA_014874175.1. Classification (GTDB taxonomy): domain Bacteria; phylum Actinomycetota; class Thermoleophilia; order BMS3ABIN01; family BMS3ABIN01; genus JACWAD01. Next base: position 48,941 of record JACWAD010000105.1, on the reverse strand, counting down.
TTCAAGGCCTCGAAGCTGGGCAATATTGGCGGCTGCTATGTGACACGGGGAAAAATAACCCGCAGCTCCCAGGTGCGGGTAGTGCGCGAGGGCACCATTGTCTGGACCGGCAAGCTGGCGTCGTTGAAGCGGTTCAAGGAAGATGTACGCGAGGTCGAGGAAGGCTTCGAATGCGGCGTCCTCCTAGAAGACTTTAACGACATCAAGGAGGGCAATGTCCTCGAATTCTACGAGACGAAAGAAGTCAAACCGGGCTGATGGCTACGTCGGCATCCTGGCGGCGGATATCCATTTTCCCGAAAACGGGTCTCTCAAGGACAAGCGCCAGTTCCTCCGCAGCTTAAAGGCCCGTATGGCCCGGCAGTTGGGAGCCTCCGTTGCCGAAACTGGTTACCATGACCTCTGGCAACGCTCCCGCCTGGTGGTGTCCGTTTGCTCCCCTTCATTTCCGGAAATCAACCGTGCCCTGGACCGGGCAGAGCGTCTCATCGAGAGCCGCGGACTCGACCTGGCAGGCGTCGACCGGGAGATAATAAAGGTGCCGGGGAGTGGATGAGTTGCCCCTGCGCGGCGGTTTGATATTCACGGAGAAAGACATGAGCGTAAAAAGAATGAGGCGCGTCAACGAAGCCATCCGGGAAGTGCTCAGTGAAGCCGTCGCTGAGGGCCTCAAGGATCCGCGTATTGGTTTCGTAACAGTTACTTCTGTTGATACATCTGCTGATTTAAGGTCAGCGAGGGTATACGTTAGCGTGCTTGGCGACGAGCATGTCCGGCAAGAGACGCTGGCAGGCCTGGAGCGCTCCCGCGGCTACTTGCAGGCGCTGATCGGCAAGGAGTTGGCCCTGAAACGGACGCCGCTGCTTGCCTTCGTCCATGATGAAAGCATTGATTACGGTTTCCGCATTGACAGGTTGCTCAGGGAAATGGAAGGCGAAGATTAGATGGCGGGAAGCACAGAGAGACTAGTGCGGGCCGGGCAGGAAAAGCGGGCGGGCGAATCTGTCTGCGGTGTTCTGCTTCTTGACAAGCAGGCAGGCATCACGTCGCATGATGCGGTAGCGGCAGTGAGGCGCGCAGCCTGCGTCCGCCGCGTGGGCCATGCGGGCACGCTTGATCCTTTTGCCAGCGGGTTGCTTATTATCCTGGCGGGCAGGGCGACCCGTTTCTTTGACTTGCTGGCTCCTCTGGTCAAGGAATACCGGGTGCTGGCGCAATTTGGAGCAATATCAACAACGGGCGACATCACCGGGGAGATCACCCCCGCGCACGGCGCAGTGACGGAAGGGGCGCTTAAGGCGGTCCTCCCCCGTTTCACTGGCAGGATTGCTCAGCGCGTGCCTGCGTATTCAGCCGTCAGGCACAAAGGCGCCCGGCTTTACCGCCTGGCGCGGATGGGAGAGCGGGTGGAGACGCCGCTCAGGCAGGTTTCCGTGCATAGGCTTAGGCTCGTTTCATTTGATTTTAAGAAGCAGCAGGCCGGCCTGGCGGTAACATGCGGCGGGGGAACGTACATCAGGTCCCTGGTCGAGGACATCGGCTCGGCGACCGGCTCGGGGGCATACGCCGCCGCCCTCAGGCGGGTTGCCATAGGCAGCTTCAGGGTGAAGGACGCCGCGACTTTGGCGCGGCTCTCAACTTTCCCGCCGGCAGAGCTTTTTAGCGGCCGTAACCTGCCTTTCCTTTCCCCGGTGAGTGCGTTATATTTCCTTCCCGTGAGAGAACTCCAGGAAAGTGAAACCAGAGACGTAATTAACGGCCGTTTTTTAAAGGGCGATGAGACAGGCCCGGTGCTGCTTGCCAGCGGCGGCAGCCTGCTCGCGGTTTACCGTCCCGCCGGCGGAGGCCTGATCCGCCCTCAGGTGATGCTGACGTGAGAGTTTACCGCTCCCTGGAAGAAGTGCCGCCGGGCAAGCGGACTGTAGCGATCGGGAATTTCGATGGCGTCCACGTCGGCCACCAGCGCATCATTTCGGACGCCGTAAAGGCTGCCGCCAGGGCGGGCTGCCGCAGCATGGTGATTACGTTCAACCCCTCTCCTCTTTCCGTAATTGCGCCGGCTAAATCTCCGCCCATTCTGACTCCGCTCAATATCAAGACGGATCTGATTGGTCAATTGGGCGTTAATGATTTGCTCATTATCCCCTTTACAAAAGAATTCTCCCGCCTGCCGCCGGAACGGTTCTGCCGGCTGTTGTTTGGCTCAAGCCTGGGGGCAATCGAGGTCATTGTCGGCAGCAATTTCCGCTTTGGCTTCAAGGCGGAAGGCGACATCGCATTTCTGAAGCAGTTCGGGAAAAAAACGGGCATGAAGGTGAGGGCGGTGCCCCTGGTGACTGCTGGCGGAGCGCCCATCTCTTCCACCCGCATTCGCAACCTGCTGGCCGCGGGCGGCCTGGAGGAGGTGCGCGGCATTCTGGGCCGGCCGCCGTCGACGCACGGCAAGGTAGTGCATGGCGACAAGCGGGGCCGCACGCTCGGCGTGCGCACGGCCAACATCGAGGCCCTGATGGACTGCATCTTCCCCGGCCGCGGCGTTTACCTAGCCGATCTTTACATTGGCAATGATGCTTACGCCTGCCTGGTGAATGTAGGCCATAATCCTACTTTTTGCGCAACAGACGAGGAAGTCAAACAGACGATAAGGATTGAAGCCCATATTCTCGATTTTGACAGGAACCTGTACGGCTTCAATGTCCGCGTTGATTTTCTCAAGCGTTTGCGGGACGAGATGAAATTTGATAATCCTGATGAACTGGTAAAACAGATCAAAAAGGACATAGGCGCCGCGCGCCGCTACAAGGGATTTGCTGCCCAGCAGAAAAAAAGAGCGGGTACATCCGCATTCCGCATTTAACCGCTTCAGGCTACCTGCCGGCTCTCTTTCTGGCGACTGTTTGAGGGTAAAACAACGGTAAACGTGGAGCCCTTTGACGGCTTCGATCTTACCCTGATCTCTCCGCCGTGCTCGCTGACTATACGGTGTGACACCGACAATCCCAGGCCCGTGCCCTCGCCGACGCGCTTGGTGGTAAAAAATGGATCGAAGATGCGCGCCACCTGGCCATCGTTCATCCCGATGCCATCATCGCTGAAGCCAATCCGGACGCCGCCGCTGCCCCCGCCGGTTTGGGAGGCAGTTATGACAAGCTCGCCGCCGCCGGGCATCGCCTGTACCGCGTTCTGGATAATGTTTATAAATACCTGCTTCATCTGGTTGGCGTCAAGACTCAAATGTGGCAGGTCATTGTCCAGGCGGGTCATGACCCTGACGCCGGCTTTTTCTGTCTGGTGCCGCATCAGGAAAAGCGTCTGCTCAACAAGGCTGCCTATCGAAACAACTTCGGGTTTGATTTTGTTTCCCATGTGGGCGAAGTCGAGCAGGTTGCGGACGATATCGCGCGCCCGCAGCGCTTCGCTCTCGATCATGGAAAGATTTTTTTCAGAGCTTCCGCCGGGCCGTGTTTTTGATTTTAACAGCACGGCGCTGGCCAGGATCCCAGTGAGCGGGTTGTTGATCTCGTGGGCGACGCCTGCCGCCAGCTCGCCAATGGCCGCCAGTTTCGCGGACTTGTAAAGGCGCCGTTGCAGCTCTTTCTGCTCACGCACGCGCTCCTCCAGGATAGCCATCATGTTGTTGAAAGTTTCGCCGAGCAGAGTTATTTTGTCCGGGCAGGCAAGCTGGAACACCTCGCATTTTTCGCAGCGGCCCAGCTTCTGGGCAAAGACTCCCTGTACCTTTCCGCAGCAGTGGGTGCCTGCTATCTGCCAGCAGCGCAGACTTGCGGAGCCGTATGCAGGGCACTGCTTAAACTGGCAATGCTTGAATTGCCAGCACTTGACAAGCCTATTGTTATGATACCTGGTGCTGAAGCTCTTCTGCGACTCTGCTTCCGATATGAGGCTGGCGATCTCCTCCGTGGCCTGATTCAGCTCGCAGGTGCGCGCCTCCATCTCCCTGAACAGGCGCATATTTTCCAGGGCCACGGCCAGCTCACTGCCGATTGCCGATATTGTTCTTAATGTCTCGGGCGGGAAGCTGCCACCGGCGCTGGTGAGGCACAGCGTTCCCCGCAGCCTGGTTTCAAATGTCAGCGGCACGCAGGCAACAGCCCCAAAGGGGTAATTCCTGTTCTTGCCGGGGTATCTAAAAACGGCAGTCCCGCCCGTTTGTGCCTGGCGGGCGATATGCCTGAAAATAGCAGGGCCGGGCAGTGGCACAGTCTCGTCCGATGTTCTTGATATGGCTGGTTTAAACTTGCCTTTCTCATCAACCAGCATCACGCAGCCGGCTGCTGACCCCGTAATGGCAATAGTTTTTGCCAGGGCACTGTTTAAGAGATCGTCCTGGTCCCGCGTTTCCGTCATCATGTGCGAGATTTCGTAGAGAACCTCGAGTTCGCGGCTGCGCGCCCTGATCTCCTCCTCGCGGGACTTTTGCGCGGCGGCCATGCTGTTTAAGGTTGCAGCCAGCTCTTCCAGCTCATCCTCGGTGTCGGTCTCGACGCGGAAGTCCAGGTCGCCGCCGCCGATGCGGCGCGCTCCCGCCTGCAAAGCCCGGATCGGCCTGACGACGCTGGCGGCGAAGAAATAACCGAGCACCAGCGCCACAACCAGGCCGTAACCGGCATAGGCGAGCGTTTGGATTTCGGTTGAGCGAAGCAGGCTTGCGCTTTCCTGCGGTTTTACCTTCCCGGCATCAACCAGATGCTGCATTTCGTCCGCCTGCGATTGATATCCGTGCAGCCCCATAATGGAAATGGGCACGAGGGCCACGATCACAAAGACGACCGCCGTCTTGCGAAAGATGCTTTTCCTTTTATTGCGAACCGGCAGCATCGTTTAGCCTCTCAGCGAGAACGCCGGAACCATCACAAACAGAAAACAAATGAAAACAAGGGCCCAGCCGGCAAATCCAAGAAACAGCGGCCGCGAGCCGGCGGACTTTATTGACTGGAAATTTACTGTAAGGCCGATGCTTGCCAGGGCCATTGACATGCAGATCGAAGCCAGCGGCTTCAGCGGCTCCCTCATGCCAATCGCCGGCTGAAAGAAGGAAAAAAGGACCGCCACGGCCACAAACAGGGGCAGAAACCAGGCGCGGCTGACTCCGGTGCGCCAGGCGCCGCCCGCGGCGCCGGCCGGACGGCCTGCGAAAAGATCTGCTCTGCTTCCTCCTCTTTCTTTGCGGCCTGGTACTCTCAGCGATGCGGCCGCTCCCAGAATGATCGAGACCGGCGCCAGCATGGAGATTCTTATCATCTTGACGGTCACGGCGGTCGCCAGCGCTTCCTTGCCCATGTGCGCCGCTGCCAGCCTGACAATGCCTATCTGCTGAAGGGTGGAGCCGCAAAAGAACCCATAGGTTGCCACCGGCAGGGAGAGGAAATCGCCAATCAGCGGATATAGCAAGGCGCCGGTGAGGCCAACTGTCGTAATGATAATCAGGGCCACTGAGGTATTGCGGTTTCGGGCTCCCACTACCGGGGCGAGCACGGCAATGGCTGCCGCGCCGCAGATGGCGGAGCCGGAAGCAATTAGCAGGCCGGTGCTTTTGTCAACCCCCATAAGCTTGCTGCCTGCCAGCATGACCACGAAAAAAGACGCCACTGCGGCGAGGACGGCCATGGTCGAAAAAACCGGAAGCTGGGCAAAGATCTGAAAATCAAGCCGCGAGCCGTAGAGGACTATGCCGGCGGGCACGAAGATGGAAGTGGCGGCGGCAACTCCCGGTTGACGGGCCACAGCCGGCCCCAGCACGTTCCCCAGCACCATGCCCAGGATCAATGATAAAGCCAGCGGATCAAGGGAGCTGCTGATGCGGGAAATCTCGTAAACCGGCAGGGCAATGGCAAACGAGAGCAGCAGCCCCGGCCCGATCTCGAAGATCAGCCTGTGAATGGAAAATTGGCTGCCTGCGCCCGCAGCGGCTTCTGCCGAAGTGTCCATGCTCGCCTCCCCGTGGCGTAACTTGCCATGAGTTTATTCTTTTTGCCACGATGTACGCCGGGCAGGATTTCTCATCGGCATTTTTTTTAATTAATAAAGGTGGAATTAGTGACTTTAAGATTGTCCGTTATCCAAAAAAAGCCAAAGTGTGGTAAGCTTTGGAAGGCATTTGAGACGCGCAGGGCCGGTACCTGTGTGACGGCGACCCGCCACATCAAAGCAATAATCAGGTTGGGGAGGAGGTGAAGGATTGACTTTAAGCAGGGAAAACAAGGGCCAGGTTATTGAGAAATTCAGTAGCCACGAGGGTGATACCGGTTCTCCGGAAGTCCAGATAGCACTTCTGACAGAGCGCATCAACGGCCTCACGGAGCACCTGAAGACGCACAAGAAGGATCACCACTCCCGCAGAGGATTGTTGAAGATGGTGGGGAAAAGGCGCCGCTTGCTTACCTATCTGCAAAACAAGGAAGTGACCCGCTACCGCGCCCTGGTCAAGGAGCTGGGCCTGAGGAAATAATGCGGGCGGTTCTTTTCAGAAACCTTCTTGGCGCAACCCGGCGTAACGCTGCCGAGCATGGAAAGCTCCAACTCTAGGCCTGAGGCTGAGAATCTGCGGCATTCCTGTTATTAAATCCGGCTGGCAAACAGAAAATAACGGCCCGTTGCCGGACCGGAAAAGCGCGGATTTTGAGCCTTAAGCCTAGAGCAGCCACGGGAGCGTATAAGCCCGTGGTTTTTTTAATTCAAAGTTCAAAGTTTAAAGAAAAAACATTTGGCTCACAACTATTTGGCTCACAGCTCTGAACTTGGAACTCACAATCTTGAACTTTAAGGAGAATGAATAACTTGATAATTAATAAGGAAGTTGACATAAATGGCAAGGCAATCTCGCTTGAGACTGGCCGTCTTGCCGGGCAGGCGAACGGCGCCGTCGTGGTTCGTAGCGGCGACACGATGGTGCTGGTCACGGCCACGGCCAGAACCGAGGCCAAGGAGGGCATTGATTTTTTCCCGCTCACTGTTGATATCGAGGAAAGAATGTACGCCGCCGGCAAGATACCCGGCGGCTTTATTAAAAGAGAGGCCCGCCCCAGCGAAAAGGCCATCCTGACCGCCAGGCTAATTGACAGGCCGGTGCGGCCGCGTTTCCCCAAAGGATTCGCCAACGAGGTTCAGCTGATTGCCACGATTCTGTCCACTGACCAGGAGAACGCCTACGACGTGCTGGCCCTCAATGGAGCCTCGGCGGCGCTGACAATCTCCGAGGTCCCTTTCCAGGGACCGATTGCGGCGGTCCGGGTGGCGAGGCTTGCGGGAGAGCTGGTCGTCAACCCGACTCTGCCGCAGTTACAGTTGCCCGAGTGCGACCTGGACCTGGTTGTCGCCGGCACTGCTGACTCCATTCTGATGCTGGAAGCCGGCGCCAACGAGGTGGGCGAGGAAGCGGTCATGCAGGCGGTTGAACTGGTGCGGGAGCCGATCCGACGCCTCTGCCAGTTGCAGGATGAGCTCCGCGAATCCGCCGGCAAGGGAAAATGGTCATTCGAAGAGCCGAAAACAGACATGGAGCTGATGGCCAGGGTTGATTTGCTTTGCCGGTCCGCCCTCGAGGAAGCCAATCTGGTCACGGACAAGCTGGAGCGGGCCAAGCGGATTGAGAAAATCCGCGCCGATGTCATGGCCCAGCTGGCTTTCGGCGAAGGCAGTGAAGAACTGGAGCGTAAAGCAGCCTCGCTGGTGAGGCAGGTTGAGAAAGATGTGATCCGCCGCAGCATCGTGCTGGAAAAACGGCGCCCTGACGGCCGCGGAGCCGAAGAAGTGCGTGAAATCAGCTGCTCCGTGGGCGTTGCCCCCCGCACACATGGGTCGGCTCTTTTCACCCGGGGGCAGACCCAGGCAATGACGCTCCTGACACTGGGAGCAGTTGGTGACGAGCAGCGTATCGACGGCCTCGGGCTTGAAGAGAGCAAGCGTTACATTCATCATTACAACTTTCCGCCTTTCTCTGTGGGCGAGACGGGTTTCATGCGTGGCCCCAAGCGGCGCGACATCGGTCACGGCGCTCTGGCGGAAAAGGCACTGCGGCCAATGATCCCGGACGAGAAGGATTTTCCCTACACCATTCGCCTGGTCAGCGAGATCCTGGAAAGCAACGGATCGTCCTCGATGGCAAGCACCTGCGGCTCCACCCTGGCGCTCATGGATGCGGGCGTCAAGATCACGTCGCCGGTGGGCGGCATCGCCTGCGGCCTGATCGTCCACAGCACCTGCCGCTCCTGCGGGGCCAGTGGCGTATTTTTGCGCCGCTGCCTGGAGTGCGGCTCTGAGGAAGTTGACCGGGGTTACGTAATCCTGACCGATATCGCCGGTGTCGAGGACCATCTGGGCGACATGGATTTCAAGGTGGCAGGCACCAAAAAGGGAGTTACCGCCATTCAGATGGACCTTAAGATCAAGGAGGGAATTACGACCGATATTATGGCGGCTGCGCTCGAGCAGGCAAAGAGGGGGCGGGATTTCGTGCTTGACAAGATGATCGAGGTTATGCCAGAGCCAAGGGCGGAGCTTTCCGAGTACGCGCCGCGCATATTCACCATCCAGATCAATCCGGAGAAGATCGGAGCTCTGATCGGCAAGGGCGGGGAGACGATCCGGGGACTGGTGGAGGAGTTTGATGTCTCCATCGACGTAGAGGAAGACGGCACGGTTTTCATCACCAGCCCCGGGGGCGCCAGCGCCGAAGGCGTCATCAAGCGCATAAACGCGCTCACCAAGGAGGTCGAGGCAGGCGACAGGTACACCGGCAAGGTCGTAAAAACCACGGACTTTGGCGCCTTCGTGGAGCTCAAGCGGGGTGTGGACGGGCTGATCCATATCTCCAATCTGTCCGACAAGCGCGTTAACAAGGTAGAAGATATTGTCAGGCGCGGACAGATTGTCGAGGTGGAAGTGGTTGACGTGAAAGAGGACCACGGCAAACAGCGCATCGGGCTCAAGGTCATTGACCTCAATCCAAAAATATAGTCTCGACAGGTTGCCGGCCGGGGGACGGGTTGTCAGTGAGAAGCTGAAGTCAGTCCGCTCGGTCTCGCTCGGGTTCTGGATTGGCGCCGGCTCACGTTATGAAAAAGAGCGCCAGGGCGGCATCAGCCATTTCATCGAGCATCTGCTTTTCAAGGGCAGCTCACGCTATGCGGCCACTGAGATCGCCCAGCTCTTTGACGCTTTCGGCGGTGAGGTCAACGCGGCCACGGCGCGCGAATACACTGTCGTGCATGCCCGCTTTCTGGACCGTCACCTGGAGGAAGCTTTTGACGTGATAGCCGACATGGTCCTTAACCCGGCTTTTGCCGAGATCGACTCCGAGCGGCAGGTGGTGGTGGAAGAGATCGCCATGTATGAGGATTCGCCTGCGGAACTGATTGCAGACTATCTCAACCGGGCGATTTTTGGCCAGCATCCGCTGGGGAAGAGTGTGCTGGGAGCTGCGGCAATCATCGGGTCAATGACGCCGGATCAGATCCGGGAGTATCACAGCGCCCATTACAGGCTTCCCAACCTGGTCATCGCCTCAGCCGGCAACGTGGAACATGAGCGGCTGGTGGAGTTGGCCCGCGCAAACCTAGCCACGGGGGACGGCTCGCCGCCGCTGGCGGTCACGCTGAGTCCGCCGGAGGCTCCGGCCGGCGAGGCCGAGGCCAGTTTCCACGTCAAGGAAACGCAGCAGTACCATGTCTGCTTTGGCGGCGCCGGGCTGTCCCGCCATTCGCCCCGGCGGTTTGCACTCTCTATCCTTGACACCGTTCTGGGGGGAACTGCCAGCTCCAGGCTGTTCCAGGAAGTGAGGGAGAAGCGGGGTCTTGCCTATTCCGTCTATTCCTATGCCACCAATTTTTCCGACACGGGCCTTATCGGGGTTTATTTTGGCTGCCGCGCCGACAGCGTGGCCGAAGTGACTGGCGTCATCGCCGCCCAGCTTCGCTCCTTGGCGGAAACCCCCCTGGAAAGCGATGAGCTTGACCGCGCTAAGGAAAACGCCAAAGGCCGCCTCGTGCTGGGCCTGGAGACAACGCATAGCCGCATGAGCCGCCTGGGAAAGCTGACAGTGACCGGCTCGGAGATTCTTGACATTGATGAGATTATTGAGCGGATAGATGCCGTTTCCGCTGCCGATGTGATGGAGCTGGCGGGGCAGTATTACCGCCCCGAGAAACTGGCAGCGGTGGCGATCGGTCCGGAGGCGGCGGTGTTCGAGCGGGCGCTCGAGCGGCTGGGCGGCCGGCATGAGCTGATGCTTCAGGGGGATGAGGCAAAAGGGAGCCACTTGGCGCCGGCAGGTCGAACCGACCGAAAAATACCCGACGCCGGCGAAAATGATTATCATGGGAAATGAAGCCGAACCCGAAACCCGAAACTGGGTTTTTGCATGACTCCGTCTGAGACAAAAAACCTTGATTCGGTTGCCCAGAAAGTTGAGGCCGGCCAGCGCCTCTCGCGCCAGGACGGCCTGTCGTTGTTTGAGTGCGGCGACCTGCTTAAGCTGGGAGCGCTGGCGGACCTGGCCCGCCGGCGGCTCGCCGGAGAGCGCGTCTTTTTTATCAACAACCGGCATATCAACCACACAAATGTCTGCGGCAACAGGTGCAGGTTCTGCGCTTTCAGCGCCGGGGAGGGCGAGCCGGGAGCCTACACCATGAGCCTGGACGAGGTGGTTGCCGCCGCTCGCCAGTCGCTGGCCGGCGGCATCAGCGAGCTTCACATCGTCGGCGGCGAGCATCCTTCGCTGCCCTATGAATATTATCTTGACATGATCCGGGCGCTGCACGACCTGGATCCCGCCGTCCACATCCAGGCCTTTACCGCCAGCGAGATTTCCTTTTTCGCCCGCCGGTCCGGCAAGACGGTTGCCCAGGTCCTGCTGGAGCTGAAAGAAGCGGGGCTGGGATCGCTTCCCGGCGGCGGCGCCGAGATCTTCTCCGAACGTGTCCGCCGGCTTGTGTGCAACAGGAAGATCTCCGGCCAGGGCTGGCTGGACGTGATGCGAACTGCACACGAAACGGGGTTAAAGTCAAACGCGACTATGCTCTACGGCCATATCGAGACGGTCGAGGAGCGCGTCGATCACCTCCTCCGCCTGAGGCAGCTTCAGGACGAGACGGGCGGGTTCGGCAGCTTTATCCCGCTTGCGTTCCATCCCGCCAACACGAGGCTGGCGCACCTGCCGGGCAGCACGGGCATTGAGGATCTTAAGATGCTGGCCGTCTCCCGGCTGATGCTTGACAATTTTGTCAACATCAAGGCGTTCTGGATCATGCTGGGCATAAAGGTGGCGCAGATATCACTTTTCTTTGGCGTAAACGACATTGACGGCACTGTTGTGGAGGAAAAAATTACACACGCCGCCGGCGCCCACACCGGCCAGTCTGTATCCCGTAGCGAGCTTGTCGGCCTCATCCGGGCGGCCGGAAGGGTTCCGGTGGAGCGGGACACTCTTTACAACGTAATCCGCGTTTACGATGATGGCCGGGAGGGGCGGCTTATTGTTGATGGAGTGGCAGAAATATGACAGTTATCGGAAGCCATCAGGCGCGGGGCCGCGCCGGCGGCGGCGAAGCGTTGCCGGGGCATGCAGCCATCCGCATTGGCCACTTTGAGTTTCTGAATGGTTACCCGCTTTATTACGGCCTGGAGAAAGGAGCAGGCTGGGGTTGTTTTCAGCTTGTCCGCGGCGTGCCCACCACTCTTAACAGGATGCTGCTGGCCGGTCAACTGGATATCAGCCCGGTTTCCTCAATCGAATACGCAGCCAACCCCGGGCGGCTGCTGCTCTTTCCGGGCACGTCCATTACATCCGATGGCGCGGTGGACAGCATCCGCCTGATCTCCGTCAGGCCCATCAGCGAAGTCCGCGCCGTGGCCCTTACGGGCCAGAGCGCCACCTCGGTGGTGCTGCTCAAGATACTTCTTGGCCAGCAGTATGGCCTCATGCCCAAATATTGTGCTTTATCAACAGGCGTCGACGATGCCCTCGCAGGTGAATGCGATGCTGTCCTGCTTATCGGGGATGAGGCGCTGCAAGAATACCATCGGGGCAGGTGGCCTTACAGCTATGACCTGGGCGAACTCTGGAAGCGGTTTACGGGATTGCCGATGGTGTTTGCTCTTTGGGCGGTGCGGCGTTCCTTCTACAAGGCGCGGCCCGATGAGACCCTTGAGGTGCAAGAACGCCTGGTTGCTTCGCTTGAATACTGCCGTCGCCACTGGGACGAGGTGGTCGCGGCGGCGGCGCGTGAGTACGAGTTTGAGCCGGAGCTGCTGCGTGCTTATTTTGCCAAGCTCGGCTATAACCTCAGCGAGGAGTGCCGGCGGGGACTGAAGGAGTTTTTCCGCCGCGCCGAGGCCGTCGGGGCCGTCAAGCAGGCTCCGGAGCCGGAGTTTGTCTGATGCCGGGCGGGGAAGGAAAACAGCTACGGGTTGCCAGCGCCCGGGAAGCGGCGGCAAGGGCGGCTGCCGGAGACCGCATCGGTGAAACGGAAGCGCTGGCGCTGCTTATGAGCGGCGACCTGATCGGCGTGGGACGGGCCGCGGCGGCGCTGAGGCAGCGGCGCGCTCCGGCAGACCGCGTCACTTTTGTCATTGACCGCAACATTAACTACACAAATTACTGCGTCTGCGGCTGCGATTTTTGCGCTTTCCACAGGCGGCCCGGTTCAGGGGACGGCTTCCTTCTTTCCCGCCGGGAGATATTTGACAAGATAGAAGAGGCGATCGCCTTGGGAGGCACGGGCATCATGATGCAGGGAGGCCTCCATCCCCAGCTCGACATCAATTACTTTTGCAGCTTGTTTCGCGCCATCAAGCAGAACTACCCCATCTATATCCATTCATTGTCGCCGCCTGAGATATACCATATTGCCAAAGTCAGCCGCATTCCGGTTATGGAAGCCCTTGCCCGCCTGAAGGAAGCGGGCCTGGATTCGCTGCCCGGCGGGGGGGCCGAGATTCTTGTCGACGAGGTGCGCCGGCGCATCAGCCCCGGCAAGATCATGAGCGGCGCCTGGCTGGACGTGATGCGCGCCGCCCACCAGGCGGGCCTGAAAGGAACCGCAACGATGATGTTCGGCGGCGTGGAAACGTTTGCCGACAGGATTGAGCACATGCGTCGCGTCCGCGAGCTCCAGGATGAAACCGGCGGCTTTACCGCTTTCATTCCCTGGACATTCCAGGATGAGCGCACGCGCCTGAAGGGGCAGGCCTCATCAAGCGGCGTTGACTATCTTATGACCGTAGCTGTGAGCCGCATCTACCTGGACAATATTGCCAATATCCAGGCTTCCTGGGTGACACAGGGCCTGAAGGTGGCGCAGATATCACTCGCGTTCGGCGCCAATGACATGGGCAGCACCATGATTGAGGAAAATGTTGTGGCCGCCGCCGGCGTCAGCCACCAGGCTGGCAAGGAAGAGCTCGTGCATGCAATAAGGGCCGCAGGCATGCAGCCGGTCCAGCGTGACAATGCTTACAATCTTGTTGACTTCTGCTAGGCGGTGCTGTTAAAATCCCTTAAGCTGTTAAAACATTCACAAAGTTTGAAGGCAGCCTTTTTTTGCCTGCGGGCCAGACGGCAGCAGGCAAGATAGCTCAGGACCTTATCCGGGTGGCTGAGGATAATGTCCTGGGCTATTGGTTTTTTAGCTGTGCGCATAATGCCCGCTGAGGGCGCTGTTGACGCAAACAGCAATGATTGCCAGGCAGGGTTGTTCGGATTACTGATCATCCCGCAGGGATGCCGAAGCGGAGAATTCGGTGAACAGTGTTTTTCCAAAACCCAACATCCAGCATCTGGAGACCGCGTATTTATGATCCGGTTTCCCGAAAGCATGAGCGCGGGGGCGGCTTTGCTTGCCGAGATTGAGAGGCGAAGCGGCCAGCAGGTGTCGGCATGCTACCAGTGCGGCCGCTGCACCTCCACTTGCGTCGCCGCCTTTGCTTTCGATTATCCCCCGCACACGCTGATGCGGCTGCTTCAGGTTGGCATGGTGCGGGAAGTGCTTGCTTCCCGGGCGGCCCAGCTTTGCCTGGACTGCATGACCTGCTCCACCCGCTGTCCCATGGAGATAGACGTCGCCGGAGTCATCGAAACGGCCAAGCTGGTGGCCGATGAGGCGGGACTGAAGGACACGGAACGGGACCTGCGCCTTTTACGCCGCGCCTTTCTGAGCAATGTCCGCCGCCATGGACGCCTGCACGAGGCCAGCCTGCTGATCTGGTTCAATTTCAGAACCCACAATTTCATGAATGACATCAAGCTTGTGCCGCTGGTGCTGCGCAAGAAAAACTTTCATATCTTTCCACCCCGGATAAAGAACAGGCGCCAGATGTTAAGAATATTCCAGGAGATCAATAGAGGCGGCAAGGGTTGATGGCATGAGCGTATATTCCTATTTCCCCGGATGCTCCTTAAAGAGCGGCGCCACGGAATATGACAGGTCCTTCCGCCTGGTTGCCGACTGTTTTGGAATCGGCCTCGACGAGCTTGAGGACTGGAACTGCTGCGGCGCCTCGCCGGCCCCTCACCACTGGGGGGGCGACCTCGGTATACTGCTGCCGGCGCGAAACCTGCATATTGCCGGGGCCAGCCACGATGGGATTGTGGCTCCCTGCGCCGGCTGCTTCAACCGGCTCAAGTACGCACAACATGAGCTGTCCCGCAATGACGATCTGCGCCGCCGCACCGGGCAGGCCCTGGGCCAGCCGGTTCATTATCAGACCGATGTTTTGAATCTGGTCCAGCTGCTTAATCGGGAAATCGACCCCGAGGATCTCGCCCGCCGGGCGCGTGGAAGGCTGTCGGGAATGACGCTGGGCACCTACTACGGCTGCGTTCTGGTGAGGCCGCCTCAAATTGTGCGCTACGACGACCCCGCTAACCCGGTGAAGATGGAGCCGCTGCTTAAGGCGGCCGGAGCCACCATTCCTTACTTTCCTTTCAAGACCGAGTGCTGCGGCTCCTATATGGGACTGGCAAGGAAGGAGATTGTGCTGAGGGCCAGCCGCCGCATTATTGAAGTTGCGCTTGAGTGCGGCGTGGACGCCCTGGTGACGGTCTGCCCGCTCTGTTATCAGAACCTTGACTTGCGTCAGCGGCAGATAAATGATGTTTATGGCACCGATTATCATTTGCCCGTCCTGTACCTGACCCAGGCGCTCGGCCTGGCGCTCGGCTTCTCGCCGGAAGAGCTGGGCATCGAAGCGCACGCTGTCAATCGTCCACCATCCGCTTTATGATCGGATTTTTCATCTGCCAGTGCGGCACCAATATCAGCGCCACGGTTGACACCGGCAAGGTGGCGGCGGCAGCGGCCGCCATGCGCGGCGTCGCCGTTGCCGAGAGCATTCAGTACACCTGCTCCGACCCGGGCCAAGCCACCATTGCAGAAGCCATCCGCGGGAAGCGTCTGGACCGCGTCGTTATAGCCGCCTGCTCGCCGCGCATGCACGAGGCCACTTTCAGGCGGGCGCTTGAGCGCGCCGGCCTGAACCCTTTTATGCTGGAGATGGTCAATATCCGCGAGCAATGCTCCTGGATTCATTCAGATGCTAGCGAGGCCACCCGGAAGGCCACTGACCTGGCGCGCAAGGCCGTTGCGCGTGTGCGCCATCATACGCCGCTTCTGGCCCGCAAAACAGCGGCGGTCAGGCGGGCCCTTGTCATTGGCGGCGGCATCGCCGGCATCCAGGCGGCGCTGGATATCGCCGCCGCCGGCATCCCCGTGACCATGGTGGAAAGGAGCCCCAGCATCGGGGGAAACATGGCGCGCCTGGACAAGACATTTCCGACTCTGGACTGCTCCTCGTGCATCCTGGCGCCGCTGATGGTGGAGGTCAAGCAGCACGAGAACATCGAGCTGCTGGTAAATTCCGAGGTTGATGACGTTCATGGTTATGCCGGAAATTTCGAGGTTGACATTCGCCGGAAATCCACCTGTGTCGATGAAGAAAAATGCACCGGCTGCATGATCTGCCAGGATAAGTGCCCCGCCCGGGCGCCGGACGATTTCAATGCCGGCTTGGGAAGCTCCAAGGCCATCTCCATTGCTTTTCCCCAAGCCGTGCCGCTGATTGCCAGCCTGCGCAAGGAGCACTGCCGCCGCTTTAACGGCAACAAATGCCGCCTCTGCCAGAAGCTCTGCCCGGCTGGCGCCATTGATTACGGGCAGGAGGAGGCGGTCCTCAGGCGCAGTTTTGGCGCCATTGTCGCCGCCACCGGCTACGATCATTATGATTGGAAAGCCTCCTATCCCACCTACGGCATGGGAATGTACCCAGATGTGGTTACTTCCCTTCAATACGAGCGGCTGCTGTCTGCTTCCGGCCCCACGGGCGGGCGGATCAGGCGGCCGTCGGACGGGGCCGAGCCCCGGCAGGTTGTGTTTGTCTCCTGCGTCGGGTCGCGGGACGAGTCGGTGGGGCGGCCGCAATGCTGCAGCGTGGGCTGCATGTACACGGCCAAGCAGGCAGTGCTCACCAGGGAGCACATCCCTGACTCGCAGGCGTATGTTTTTTACATGGACATGCGCGCCGGCGGCAAGGACTATGAAGAATTTGCCCGCCGCGCCCAAACGCGGTACGGAACCCTCTTCATCCGGGGCCGCGTGGGGAAGATTTTTCCGCGGCGGGGAAAACTGGTGGTGATGGGGACCGATACGCTGGCTGGCGACCAGGTGGAGATCGAAGCGGACCTGGTTGTGCTGGCCACCGGCCTTGACGCCTCAGCCGGCGCAGGGGAGCTGGCCCGCAAGTTAAACATAGCTTGTGACCGGAACGGTTTCATGACCGAGGAGCACCCGAAGCTCAGGCCTGTGGAGGCGGCCTCCGCCGGCGTCTTTCTGGCGGGGGCCTGCCAGGGCCCCAAGGACATCCCCGCCACGGTAGCGCACGCCGGCGCCGCAGCCGCCAAGGTGATAGGGATGCTTGCGCGCGGCGAGCTCGAGGCCAGTCCCATGGTGGCGGCAGTCACGGAATCAAGATGCGCCGGCTGTTTTAAATGCCGGGGCGTCTGCCCCTTCGGGGCTGTCGAAAAAGCGCGCCTGCCAGACGGCCGGCCTGTTGCGCGGGTGATTGGGTCAGTCTGCCGCGGCTGTGGCATCTGCAACGTCGCCTGCCCCCCGGGGGCAATATCACTTAATGGCTTTACTGACAAGGAGTTGATTGCGGAAATAGTGGAAGTACTAAAACCGGACGTTGGATATCGGACTTTGGATTTTGGATAAGCCAAATTCTGGATGCAGGCTGTCTTTTTGACAAATAGTATATAGTTGCCATATTCTTTTCGATACTGGATACTGGATACTGGATACTGGATACTGGATGCTGGGACCGTTTTATGACTGAACCCACAACAAGGATAATTGGTTTTCTGTGCAATTGGTGTTCCTACGCCGGCGCCGACATGGCCGGAATGTCAAGAATGAGACAACCGGCGGGCGTGCGCATAATCAGGGTGCCCTGCTCCGGCCGGGTGGATCCCCTGCTGGTTCTGAGGGCTTTTCAGGAGGGGGCTGACGGCGTCCTGGTAAGCGGCTGCCATCCGGGAGACTGCCATTATGGCAGCGGCAATTATTTCGCCCGCCGCCGCCTGGAGCTGCTGAAAAGAATGCTGCCGGCGCTGGGCATTAATCCCGAGCGGTTCCATTACACCCGGGTGAGCGCCACGGAGGGGGCAAGGTGGGCGGAAGTCGTAAGCGCCATTACTGAGCGTGTCAAAAACGCGAATGATAACGATTAAAATGTTGCCGAGGAAGCCGAGCGGCCGAGGAATCTGTTAAAAAACAGATCCCTCGCCTGGCTCGGGATGACAATCCTGCGCTAACCCGATCTATTTGTATGATCGTAAAATGAATAGCAAAATGAAAGACTGATGGAAGATTTAATCTCAGCTATAAAAAAGGTGCTTGAGCAAGTGGACGTTGTGCTGGGCTGGGCGCGGTCTGAAGCGGCGGGCGTGGCCGCGCCCGCCTTTTTTCACACGCCGGCAGAGGCCGAGGGCGCTATTTTTGACTCGACCTGTGTTCATAACCTGGCCGTGCACCTGCCGCGGCTCGCTGACAAAAAAGCAGGAATCGTGGCCAAAGGCTGTGACGCGCGCAGCATCGCGCAGTTGATTGCCGAGGGCATTATCAAGCGCGAACGCGTCACAGTAATCGGCGTCGCCTGCCCCGGCGTGATCGATGTCAAGAAAGCCTGGCGCTGCTTCGGTTTTGGCAAGCGGGTCAGCGACAGCGGCGGCCAGGTGGCAATGGAGGGGAAAACGGTCAAGCGCGAAGAGATTCTGCTAAGAAAATGCCGCGGCTGCCGCGAGGCTGGCCCCGTAATCCGGGATGTGACCGTAGGCGAAGTTGGCAAAGCGCCGGCGGCGCCGGCCGATCCGGCCGGGATACGCAAGCGGTTTGCCGCCATGAGCTTTGCAGAGCGGCGGCAATTCTGGCAGGACCAGTTCTCGCGCTGCATCCGCTGCTACGCCTGCCGCGAGGCCTGTCCCCTCTGTTTCTGCCGTGACGTCTGCACGATGCAGGCGCATGAACCGGGCTGGAGCGGCGGCGCCACAAATTCATCCCAGTCATGGATGGCCCAGCTGGTCCGCATCAGCCACATGGCGGGGCGCTGCACCGGCTGCGAGGAGTGTGAGCGCGCCTGCCCGGTTGGCATTCCGCTGATGCTGCTGCTGGAAGAACAGAATGCTGTGGTCGAGGAGCTGTTTGGCTACCGCGCCGGCTCCGGCACTGAAGCCAAAACCCCATTCCTCACCTTTGACGTCAACAATGATTCCTGGGAGCAAGAGCGGTGAGATTCTTGCGGGAGGAAAACATTCCCCTTTTGCTGCATCGGCTTTCCGAGAGCGCCACGGTGTGGGCGCCGCAGGTTGTCAGGGACACGGTCAACACAGTTCTCTTTTCGCCCTGGCTTGAAGGCGCCGAGGTCGAGACTGGCCTTTACAGCATGCTGTCGGCAAAGGAGCTGGTCCTGCCGGCGACCGAGCGCCTGTTTTCCTACCGTTACAGCCAGGCCGGCGGGAGGGAGAAAATCGAGATCAACGCAGACGCTCCGCAGGAGCAGGCGGCAATATTCGCGGCGCGCGCCTGCGACGCCAAGGGTCTGGCCGTTATGGACGCCCTCTTTCTGGACCGTTCCGGGGCGTCATACAATGACGGGCAATACCGGGCCCGGCGCAGCGGGCTGACAGTGATCACCCTGGCCTGTACTACCTGCGACAGCGCCTGTTTCTGCTCCTCCTTTGAAAAAGGCGCTGCTGAGACGGCTGGTTCCGATATCATCCTTTATCCCGCCACCGGCGGCTATCTGGCCGAAGCCGTTAGCAAGCGGGGGGAAGAGCTGGCCGCCCTGGACCTTTTCCGGGATTCCAGCCTTGAGAAGCCGGAGCTGGCCAGAACCGCCAAGGTTGAGCTGGCCGGGCTGGGGCAGCGGCTGTTTGACATTTATGACGATCTTGATTTCTGGCGGCGGACGGCGGAAGGCTGCCTCTCGTGCGGCTACTGCAGCTACGCCTGTCCCGCCTGCCACTGTTTTAATATCTTTGATGAAGCTGAGAGCGACCGCACCGGCGGGCGCTTCCGCTGCTGGGACGCCTGCATGTTTTACGCTTACACTCAGGAGAGCTCCGGCAACAATCCGCGGCCGGAGCCGGCGCACCGTTACCGCAACCGCCTGGCGCACAAGTTCAGTTACTATCCTCTCAACCGGGGCGAGATTCTCTGCACGGGCTGCGGCCGCTGCATCCGTGGCTGCCCGGCGGGCCTCGATCTGAGGGACGCAATCAGGGCGGTGCGCGCACGGTGAACACTGTACCTAGAAAAGGCACCAAAGCAAAAGAGCCCTTTGTACCGGAGCTGGCCAGGCTTATCGACGTGATCGAGGAGACGCCGGGCGTCCGCAGCTTCAGGGTGGTTTTTGAGGATGTGGCCGTCATGTCAGCATTTTCATTTGCGCCGGGGCAGATCGGCCTGATGGGGATTCCCGGCGTGGGAGAATCCACTTTCGCCATCTCCTCGCCTCCTTCGCGGCGGGATTACATCCAGTTTTCGGTGATGAAGACCGGATTTGTCACCAGCGCCATTCACGAGCTTGAGGCGGGAGACGCTGTTGCTGTGCGCGCCCCGCTCGGTTGCGGTTTCCCGGTTGACAGCTGGAAGGGAAAAAATATCCTTATCGCCGGCGGAGGCATCGGCATGGCGCCGCTGCGCTCACTGCTTTTGCACCTTCTTGACCGGCGGGATGAATTTGGCGGCATTCGTGTGTTCTATGGGGCGCGCACGCCGGCCGATCTTTGTTTTGCCGGCGACCGGGCGGAGTGGGAAAGGCGCCAGGACATTGATTTTATCGCCACAGTTGACCGGCGGCAGCCCGGCTGGAGCGGCCGCACCGGCGTTGTGCCGGATGTGCTGGAAAGCGAACGGCCCCCGGCTCAAGACACAGTGGCGGTGGCCTGCGGCCCCCCCGTGATGATCAGATACACGCTGGCGGCGCTTAAGCGGCTCGGTTTTTCGGAAGACCGTGTTTACACTACTCTGGAAAGAAAGATGAAATGCGGCATTGGCCTATGCGGCCGCTGTAACGTAGGGTCAAAATACGTCTGCACGGACGGGCCCGTATTTTCCCTGGCTGATTTGGGGAATGAAATATAATACGGGATACGGAATGCGGTTTCAGCTTCACGCAATTGGTTAAAAAGAAGGGCGTGCAGACAAAAGAAGGCTGGACGTGAAACTTAAGTGGATTGGCCACAGCTGCTTTCTTGTCACCGCCGATTCTGGCAAGGCGCTGCTTACCGATCCCTATGATTCCGGCGCCTACCGGGACTCCCTCCTCTACCGGCAGGTGGATCTAAGCCCGGACATCTGCACGGTCAGCCATGCCCATGCCGATCATGCCGCTATCAAATATCTGGGAGGCTCGCCGCGTATTCTCGATTCAATGGGGGAATATAATATTGACGGCTTTGGCATCAGGGGCGTCGCCACTTTCCATGACAGCAGCAACGGCTCGCAGCGGGGCGCAAATACGGTTTTTTTGATCCGCGTGGACGGCGTTGCAGTCTGCCATCTGGGAGACCTGGGACACGAGCTGTCGGCGCGGCAGGCAGAAGAAATTGGCCAGGTTGATGTGTTGCTTGTGCCTGTTGGGGGCCACTTCACGATTGACGCCGCCTCAGCCACGAAGGTGTGGCGGCAACTGGGGCCGCCGCCCATCGCCATCCCCATGCATTTCCGCAACGATAAATGCCTGTTTCAGATCGAGGAAGTTGACGGTTTTCTTTCGGGCAAGAGCGGGGTTGAGCTGGCCCGGGAAAGCGAGATCGAGCTGAGGCAGGAAAATCTTCCGGGAGCCCCGAAGATAGTGGTGCTAGAGCCGGCGAATTGAAAGGCTTCTATTTCCGCTCCCCATGGTCCTTTTTTATATTCTGTTATTCGTCGTTGGCGCCGCAATCGGCAGTTTTCTTAATGTCTGCATCTACCGCCTGCCGCGGGGCGAGTCCATCGTCGCCCCCGGTTCCCGCTGCCCGGCCTGCGATATGCCGATCCGCTGGTATGACAACATCCCCCTGCTCAGCTTCGCCTGGCTTGGAGGCAAGTGCCGCCGCTGCGGCCATCCCATCTCAATCTGGTATCCGGTTGTTGAGCTGCTGGGTGCAGTTCTTTTTGTGCTGGCCGGCTGGAAATTTGGCTCCGGGGCAGGGCTGCTGCCGCCCCTGCTTCTCATCTCGGCTCTGATCGCCATTTTTTTTATTGACCTTGAACATTATATTGTTCCAAACGTGATTGTCATGCCCGTCGCGGCCGCAGGCCTGGGGCTGACGATAGCCGTCCAGCCGCACCGCTGGGCGGAACTGCTCGCAGCAGGCGCTGTCAGCGGCGCTTTCTTCCTGGCGCTGGCCCTTATCAAACCGGGGGGGATGGGCATGGGCGACGTCAAGCTGGTGGTGGCGCTGGGTTTCTTTCTAGGCAAGGCGGTAGTCGTCGCATTGTTCACCGCTTTTCTTCTGGGGGCGCTCGTCGGGGTGGCGATGATTACCGCCGGGGGGAAAAGCCGCAAGAGCCGGCTTCCCTTCGGTCCCTTCCTGGCCGTGGGAGCACTGCTGGCCCTGTTTTATGGCGCCCCCCTGCTCGATAAATACCTGAGCCTGTTCGGGGCGGGGTAGTTCCGCCGGACGTGCGGCTATGCCAGCTTCAACCGCCTGGCGATGCTGATCAGGAACCTAAGCAGCGGATCAAAGACCCTGCGCAGCTGCCACATCAGCACCCCTGTCGCCAGCCCCAGCACGGCTCCGCCGGCGACGTCCAGGGGATAATGGATGCCGACAAAAACGCGCGCAAAAGCGACGAGGGCGCCCAGCGCCACAGCAGCGATGCCCCACCGGCGGTCCTCCAGCAGGATCACCCCGGCAATGGCAAATGAGAAGGTGGCGTGATCCGAAGGGAAGGAGGCGTCACTGGATCTGGGAATGATCAGGTTGACCCCTCCGGGATGGGCGTCATAAGGCCGGGGACGGAAATAAATATGGCCGATTACCTGTGATATCAACAGGGCTACGGCCATGGTAGCCAAGCTGAGCAGGGCTGCCTTCTTGGCGCTGTCGCCGCCGCGAAACCACATGAAAAGCAGAGGAATGGCATAAAGCGCCGGGCCGTACTTGGCCACCAGCGAAAAGAAGCTGTCGACCGCGGAGACATGGCCTGCCATCTGGTTAATCAAATGAAGAAGCGTATAGTCCATAAGCTGGATACGGATTCTGGATGCCGGATAACCCATAACCGATTTTTTCATCGTGTCGGCTGTAGCTAGATTAGCATTTTATGCGAGCCTTTAAAACCTTTGCGCCTGTCCCGGCAGGCACTTAGCGGTTTCGGTCCCAATCCAGTATAATGATTTGAGCAACTTCCTCCGGAGGACCTTTTTGAAGTTCAAGTCATATTACTGGGCGGTCTTTGCCGCCATCGCGGTGGTTGTGATATTTCTGCTGGTTCTGCCAAGAGTGTTTAGCGGAAGCGGTGGCTCCTCTTCAACAACCCCGAACCAGCCCCCTTACGACTACAATCCCATGATCGAGGCCTACCAGGATTTGATCAAGGCAAACCCCAACGACATTCTGGCGCTGGGGGGGCTGGGTGACGTCTACATGAACATGGGCAAGTACGCTGACGCCAAGGATGTATATACGAAAGCGGAAGCTGTGACGCCCAATGAGGCTACTTATCATGGCCGCCTGGGCGAGGCCTACTTTGAGCTGGGCCAGTCAGACCAGGCCCTGGCTGAGTTTAACAAGGGGCTGGCGCTTGACCCCAATAACCAGGCCATCCTCGTCGATCTGGGCATTATCTCCAGCAGCGCAAACAAGCCGGCTCAAGCAAAGCAATACTGGCAGAAAGCCGTTGACGTCAATGCGAATGACCCTCTCGGCCATACGGCCAAGGAGCTGATAGCTCAAATGGAGAACCCGGGCTCCGTCACCACAGCGCCGCCGCTTAATCAAAATCCTCATCAGTGATCTTTTAATTTAACGTTTAACGTTTGGCGTTTCCCGGATTTGGTGAAACGAAAAGCGGTTTCTTCCCCAGGCTGTTTCCTCCTGGATTACCCCGCCAGGCCTGATTTCCAGGATTATTCCTCTTGAATTTAGGTAAAATCCCCTATTTTTTTGCCGTCAGAGGCTTGTTTTGTTGTGGGGGAAAGTGGTATAAAGTAGTAAAAAGTGGGGAAACCTAACATCCAATTAATTAAATGGCCACGCCAAAGACTGCATATAAATTTTGGGGACAGTACGCACACTCTCTTGATTCGAAGAACCGGGTGGCAATTCCTGCAAAGTTCCGTCAGCAGCTTACGGATGGCAAGGTGGTCGTGCGAGAGAACTTCGAGGATTGCCTGACGGTGCAGCCAGCGGCCGAGTTTGCCCGGCAGGCCGGGGAGGCGCTTGGCCGTCTCGTTGATCTTGATAGCAAAAGCAACAGGGATATCAAACGGATGATGTTTGGAACTGCGGTTGAATGCGACCTGGACAAGCAGGGGCGGATCGGCATTTCGCCGGAGCATGTGCGGACCGTCGGCATCGGCAAGGAGGTGGTATTTCGGGGAATGCATGACTGCTTTGAGATTTGGGACCGCAAAAAATGGGAGGCCTACAGGAGACAGTACAAAAAGCAGTGGCAGGAAACGGAATAATGACGCCCGGCAATCTGCCCGGCGCTTCCCGGCTGGCCTGCCGCCACCAAGGGAGAAGGGAAGTATGCAGTTAAACGAAAGCATACAGAATTTGTCAGACGGCGCCCCGCACCGGCCGGTGCTGGCCGAGGAGTTGGCCGGGCTGCTTGAGCCGCGGCCGGATGACACTGTTATTGATTGCACTTTTGGAGCAGGCGGGCATGCCCGCCGCATGGCCGCGGACCTGGGGCCGGGTGCCCTTTTCATCGGCATCGACCTCGATCCGCTGGCAGGTCGGTATTTCGAGCTCTTCTCGCAGCGCCAGCCCTTCCGCTGCCGTTTTATTTATGGCAATTACGCCGATGCTCTGGGGCAGCTTGCCGAAAAGGGGCTGGTTGCGGATCTCGTCTACCTGGACCTGGGAGTTTCCTCGATGCAGGTGGACCGCCCCGAGCGCGGGTTTTCCTACAGCTACAATGCGCCACTGGACATGCGGATGGACCCGGAAAACCCCGTAACCGCCCGTAAGCTGGTTAACGGGCTTGAGCCGGAAGAGCTGACCCGCATTTTCAAGGATTACGGCGAGGAGCGTTACGGGCGCCAGATCGCGCGCCGCATAGCCCGTGAGCGGAAGAAGGCGCCTTTTGAAACAACGCTGCAGCTGGTTGACGCCATCAAGGCCGCGATTCCGATGCCAGCCCGCTTCGGCGCCGGGCATCCCGCCCGCCGGGTATTTCAGGCTCTCAGGATTGCCGTCAACGACGAGCTCGGCTCACTGTCACGGGGCCTGGAGAGCGCCCTGGCTGTGCTTGCGCCCGGCGGCCGCTTGGGTGTGATCAGCTTTCATTCCCTGGAAGACAGAATTGTGAAAAAGTTTTTTGCCGCGGGGACTGGGAAATGCACATGCCCCCCGGAGTTTCCCAAGTGCGTGTGCCAGGCCAGGGCACAGCTGCGCGTCATCACCAGGAGGCCGGTGACGCCTTCGCAGCGCGAGGTCGCTGAAAATCCACGCTCGCAGGCGGCCAAGCTGCGCGTAGCGGAGAAGCTGGGGTAAGGGGCCTTAAGTCATGGCGCGCGCCGTTCGTAACGACGGGGGATTTGCCGAGACTGTGCGAAAATTTGAGGCCGACCCCGTGCGGGCGCGGAGCTCCCGCAGGCTGCGCCGCTTCAGGGCAGTGCAGACCCGTGAAATCATGCATGCCGGCCTCTGGGTGGGAGTGATCGCCCTGCTGCTGATAGGCCTGGTGGGCCTTCGCGTCAGCCTGATGTACAAAAATATCCAATTCAACGAGCTGGTCAGGCAGAAAAATACCCTCACCGTGGAAAACGATCAGCTCTCCAGCGATGTCTCAGCGCTGTCTTCTCCCGCCAGGATTGAACAGATTGCTGAAGGCCCCCTGGGAATGGTGCCGGCGGGCAAGATTCAGTACCTATACATCAACCCGGTTGACAACCGGCTCTATGCCGATCTGGAGCCGCAAGGGGCGGCGCCGGGCTCAAACGGGCGGACGGCGCCCCCCTAGATGAAGGTGCTGGGCGATCCCGACAGGCGCATTCGCTTGACTCTATTACTGTTCGTTGTTGCATTCCTGGCAATCGCCGGCTGGGCCGTTTTCCTGCAGACGGTCAATGCCCAGGAGATATCCCGGCGCGTCGATTTAAGGCACGTGGAAGAAATAGACACCCCCGCCCACCGCGGCACCATCTTCGACCGCGATGGCAACGAGCTGGCCGTTGGCGTGCAGGCGAAGACCGTCATCGCCGACCCCAAGCTGATCGCCAATCCGCAGGCGGAGGCGGATGCGCTGGCGCCCGTCCTGGGCATTGACGCCGGAACGCTTTCCCGCGAGCTTTCCAACAAAGATACCGGTTTTGTCTACCTGGCGCGGAAAGTTGACCCGTCAGTCGGCGACCGGGTAGATCAGATTGTCAAGACGGGGCATCTTGCCGGCATCGAGACCCGGCCGGAAGAAAAACGTGTTTACCCGCAGAACCAGCTGGCGGCGCAGGTCATTGGCTACGCGGGCACGGACAACAAGGGGCTGGCCGGGATGGAGCTTGAGCTGGACAATGTTTTGAGAGGCAGGCCCGGCAGGCAACGCGTGATCACGGCAGGCGACGGCAGCCAGATCGAAACGGTCAGCCTCCAGGAGGGGGTCCCGGGCACCGATGTGTGGCTCACTATTGACCAGTCCATCCAGTACGAGACAGAAAAAGTGCTGGCCGACACGGTAAGGCAATGGAAAGCAAAAGGCGCCGAGGCCGTCGTAATGAATCCCAGGACCGGCGCGATATACGCCCTCGCCAGCGTGCCCACCGTGGACGCCAATCAGTTCCCGAACCTCACGGATGAGCAAAAGCGCAACCGGCCTGTCGTCGATTCATATGAGCCAGGCTCCATTTTCAAGGTAGTCACGGCGACTGCCGCTCTTGAGGAGCACACGTATACGCCCGGGCAGACGCTTTATCTTCCCACGTCGCTGGAGATGGGCGGCTTCACGATCCAGGACGCTTTCAGCCGCGGGCCGGTTAACTGGGACATGGGCCAGATCCTCATCCATTCAAGCAACATTGGCGCCGTCAAAATCGGAATGTCGGTCGGCGCCCGGAAGCTGAATGGCTGGATTGGCAGATTTGGCTTTGGCTCGCCCACGGGGATTGACTTTCCCGGGGAGGCGAGGGGCATCGTGGTGCCTGTCAGCCGGTGGTCGGCATCGACAATCGGCAATGTGCCCATCGGCCAGGGAATCTCGGTAACGCCGCTGCAGATGGCGCTTGCTTATTGTGCCGTCGCCAACGGCGGCCTGGAGCCAAAACCGTACCTGGTGCGCCGCATTGGCGGCAAGGATGTGCCGGCGCCGGCTGGCAAGCCTGTCATGTCCGCGGCCACAGCCAGCCAGCTGACCAGATACCTGGTTGGCGTTGTTGATGACGGCGGCGCTCCCGCCGCCAAAATCGACGGCTACAGCGTAGCCGGCAAGACAGGCACAGCCCAAATGATCGACCCCGATGGCCGCTACTCCAATCAGAACTATATCGGCTCGTTCGTCGGCTTCGCGCCTTCAGGAGATCCGAAACTGCTGGTGCTGGTCAAGGTGGTCGAGCCGCATCCATTTGGGGGCGGCATGACGGTGGCGGCGCCGGCGTTTCAAAAAATTACCCAGTTCGCCCTGCAAAAACTGGGGATTTCGCCTGAATGATCAGCGCTTGTTGAAGGAGATGATAAACTCATGCGAGCCGGGTCTGGCAGTGAAATGTCCGCATGCGGGCGCGGCTGGCAATTACGCCCGGACTCCCGTAGAATAACTCTCCGATGAAGGCGGAATACTATTTAACCCTTCTCGACGGCCTGCTGGCCACGACGATCTACCATCCCCAAAACTCCCGGCCCTGGCTTCTGGCGCGCGCGTCGTGGCTTGCCAGTGCGGGGGCGAAAGCGCCGCTGCCTGCTTTCAGCGGCGCCAGGCCAAGCACTACGGTCGCCTGGTTTCCGCCTGCTTGCCGGCGCCTGGGATTTTCACGGGGAAAGGGGATGCAAACCACGGCGACGCGGGTAAGTGTAGGCAGGATGTCATCCGGTGACTAGCGGGCTTATGGCTGTACCTGCAGCAAGACAGACAGAAGAAGTGATCACACTTACGGCACAAGAGATCTGCCAGGCCTGCGCCGGGCGGCTGCTGGCGGGCGGCGGCGGCACGCCGGTTCCATCGGTGTCAACCGACACCCGCGCTCCCTTGAGCGGTTGCCTGTTTGTCGCCTTAAAGGGAGATCGCTTCGACGGCAATGAATTTGCCGGCGAGGCGCTTAAGGGAGGCGCAATTGGCGTCGTTGCCCAGGGCGAAGCCGCCCTGCAGCTGGCGGCGGAGGCAGCCCTGACCGGCGGTAACGGCGCGCCGGAGCCGGTGATAGTAGCCGTTCCCGATACGGGAAAGGCGCTGGGTCAGATTGCCTCGCTGGTTGCCGGCCGCAGCCGGGCGCGGGTGGTTGGCATAACCGGCAGCACCGGCAAGACTTCGACGAAGGACATTCTTTCGTGCCTGCTTGAGCCGCAGCTTAGCATCGTCGCCAGCCAGGCAAGCTACAACAATGAAGTGGGGGTGCCGCTGACCCTGCTTCAGATCAGGAGCGACACCCAGGTGGCCGTCGTCGAGATGGGGATGCAGGCCCGGGAGGAGATTGCGCATCTGTGCGCGATCGCCTCTCCCAGCATTGCGGTGATCACCAACATAGGCCCGGCTCACCTTGAGTACGCCGGCAGCCTTAAGAACATTGCCCGCGGCAAGGCGGAGATCGCCCGCCAGCTGCCTGCGGGCGCCGGCCTCGTTCTTCCTTACGGGGAGCGCCTGCTTGAACCTTTCCTTGAGGATGTGGACGCGCGCCGGCTCACCTTCGGTTTTGACACCCGCGCCGATATTCACCCGTCCGGGCCAGTGCGGCCGGCAGGCGGCCGGCTTTGCCTGTCTCTTTCCTGTCTCGACGAGGAACTTGACATATGTTTTAACTTTAATTCAAGATACCAGCTGCTAAACGCCATGGCCGCCATTGGCGTCTACACTCTGCTGGAGCTGCCGCTGGCGGGGGTAGCTGAAGCCGCCGGCAATATCCGCCTGCCCGATATGCGGGGTGAGATTGTTCCCCTGCCGGGGGAAGGAATACTCATAAATGATTGTTACAACGCAAATCCGATGTCAATGAGAGCCGCCCTTGAGCACCTGGCGAGCGCCAGTGAGGGCCGCCGCAGCGTGGCGGTGCTGGGGGACATGGCCGAGCTCGGCCGCGAGTCACAGCGCCTGCACCGGCAGGTCGGGGCCGCTGCCGCAAAGCTCGGCATCGACCTGCTGGTGGCCGTTGGCGGCATGGCCTCCGGCTTTATCGATGGAGCCCGGGCTGCCGGCTCCCGGGGAGGGATCGTTTACTTTTCTGACCGTGAGACGGCAGTTTCCGGACTGCCGGATTTGATCCGGCCCGGCGATGCGGTGCTGGTCAAGGGGTCGCGCTTCATGGGGCTGGAGCAGGTGAGCGAGTTGCTGGCAGGAGGCGGCAATATGGGCAGGACAACCGGCGCACGGAGAAAGAGCCGCTAGGCATGTTCCAAATCCTGGCTGCCGGCCTGGCCTCGATGCTGATTACCCTTTTCCTGGGGCCAAAATTCATCACCTTTGTCAGGGACAACGAGTTCGGCCAGCAGATCCGCGACGAAGGCCCCCGGGAGCATCATAAAACCAAGAAAGGCATCCCCACGCTGGGCGGGCTGCTGATCATCGTCGGCATGGCTGCTCCTTTCCTGATTCTGAGTGAGCGCAGCGTTGCCGGGCTGCTGGTGCTGGCCACTGCGGTTGGTTGCGCCGCCATCGGACTGGCCGACGACCTGGCCAAGATCAGGATGAAGCGCTCATTGGGCTTAAGGGCGCGGGGCAAAGTCGGCCTGCAGCTGGTGCTGGCGGTGGCGGTTGGCCTGTTGGCCGTCCACTACGGCGGCATGCATGAAGCCATCCGGCTGCCGCTCAGCGACCGCGTCATTAACGTCGGTTTTGCTTACTACCTGATCATATTCCTGGTTGTGGTAGGGACGTCAAACGCTGTTAATCTTACCGACGGCCTCGACGGGCTGGCGGCAGGAGCGGTAACAGTGACAATGCTTACTTACACGGCCATCGCCTTTCTTACCAACCGGACGGACCTGGGAATTATCTCAGCCTGTGCTGGCGGGGCATGCGTCGGGTTTCTCTGGTTCAACTCGTTCCCGGCAGAGGTGTTTATGGGCGACACTGGCTCGCTGGGGCTGGGCGGCGCCATCGCCGCCCTGGCTGTGATGACTCGCACGGAAATCCTCCTGCTTGTCATCGGCGGCCTGTTCGCGGCAGAGGCGCTTTCAGTAATCGTCCAGGTACTCAGCTTCAAGCTGTTCAAAAAGCGCGTCTTCCTGATGACGCCCATCCATCATCATTTCGAGCTGCTGGCCTGGTCTGAAACGAAGATCATCATGCGCTTCTGGATCATTGGCGCCATTTTCGCCTCCACGGGATTTACAATGTTTTACCTGTCGGTGCCGCGGTGAAAAACGGATGTTGAACCATGGATTTTGGATCTTGGATAAACCAAAAGCTTGTCATCCGGAATGACAGCAACAAAAAGACGGGGGCTTCCGGTGCCTGAGGTCCAACATCCAGAATCCAAAGTCCGGTTTAATGGTTTTTTGCTGATTGTCGGCGCCGCCCGTTCAGGCAGGGCGGCGGCGTTAATGTCCCGCCGCCTGCTGCCCGGGGTCAAGGTCGTGCTCTCGGACGCCAGCGCCGAACCTGCTTCCCCGGCGGAGCTGGCGGCGCTCGAGGCGGCCGGGGTCGAGCTCAGGCTTGGAAGCGAGGACGTCAGCCTTCTGGACGGCTGCAGCTTGCTGGTAAAGAGCCCCGGGGTGCCGGCGGAGATTCCGCTGCTTGGCCAGGCTCGCCGGAGTGGACTGCCCGTGTGGGGAGAGGTCGAGTTTGCCGGCCGCTTTTTGCAGAATCCTGTCATTGGCATCACCGGCACGAACGGAAAGACGACGGCAAGCGAACTCGTCGGCCACATTTTCAGGCGGGCCGGCTGGCGCTGCCGGGTGGCAGGGAACGTTGGCACGGCGCTCTCGTCGCTGGCGGGAGTCGTTGACAAGCGCGACATTCTTGTCGTAGAGCTCTCCAGCTTCCAGCTTCAGGATATTGTTGATTTCCGCGCTCATATAGCAGTGCTGCTCAACCTGAGCGAGGATCACCTGGACCGCCATGCCACGCTGGAGGAGTATTATTCCGCCAAGATGAGAATTTTCAAGCGTCAGCAGGAGGGGGATCTCGCGGTTTTTAACGCGAATGATCCCGCCGTGCGGGAGGCCGCCGTATCAGGGCCGGCGGGCAGCATCTGGTTCGGTTTTGGCAGCAGCGCCGCCGCCGGCAGGTCCGGCAGCGGCTTACCCGCGCTGGCGGTTTTTGCCCGCGAAAATGTGATCTATGCCGACATGGACAGGCTCGCGCCTGCCGCCGGCAGCCTGGAAGCCAGGTTCAGGGCGGCTTCTCCCGGCGCCGCCGTTGCCGGTGCTGGCAGGAAAGACCGCGCCCGCGGCGAAGACTCACCGGAGGGACCTGAAAAGATTATTTACTGGCCGGAGGCTTCGGTAAAGGGCGAGCATAACCTGGAAAACTCGCTGGCCGCTGCGGCCGTCTGCCTTTCTGCCGGGCTTTCGCCGGCAGAGGTAGCAGTTGGCCTGAGAAGCTTTTCCGGGGTGCCGCACCGGCTGGAGCGCGTGGCCGAGGTCAGCGGCGTCACCTATGTCAACGACTCCAAGGCCACCAACGCAGCCGCCTCGGTGGGGGCGCTAACCGCTTTTGACAAGGGCATTCACCTGATCTTGGGGGGCAGCCTGAAGGGATGTCCATTTAACGAACTGGCACAGGCGGCTGGGGGCGGCAAGGTAAAAGAAGTGATTGCCATGGGGGATGCGGCCGCCCGGATAGCCGCCGATTTCAGGGAGGCTGGCAGGGCCGTGACGGTGGTTGACGGCCTGGAAGATGCTGTCCGGGCCGCGGCCGAGACTGCCGTCCCTGGCGATGTGGTCCTGCTGGCGCCTGCCTGCGCCAGTTTTGACCAGTATGAAAATTTCGAGCAGCGGGGCGATCACTTCATCTCGCTGGTAAAACAAATAAAGGCGGAGGCGAATTGAGCGGACCCGGGAAGAAACCGGGCAGAAAACCAGGCGGAAGGCTGGGCAGCCGCGCCGCCCGGCCACGGCGGCGGCCGGCGGGCACCTCGGAATACATTGTGCTCACCGTCCTGACGATAATGCTGCTGGCTTTTGGCGTCGTCATGGTCTTCAGCGCCAGCTGGGCCGGTTCTTATCTAGGCGACACCCATGACAGCTTCTATTATCTGAAGCGCGAGCTTGTTTTCGCGGCTGCCGGCCTGGCGCTAATGTTCATCATGGCCCGTATTGATTACAGGCGCCTGCGCAAGCTGGCGCCATTCCTGATGGCTGCTTCCCTGGCGCTGCTGGCTCTGGTGCTGATACCGGGAATTGGCCACAAGACAAACGGGGCCCGCCGCTGGATCGGCGTGGGCATGGGCGGCTTCCAGCCGCAGCCGGCGGAACTGGTCAAACTGGCGGTCATCCTCTACATGGCTTCTGTAATGTCTGCCCGGCGCCGGCTGCTCACGAGCCTGAGGGAAATGGCCCTGCCGCTGCTGGTCGTGCCGGCGCTGGCGTGCGGCCTGGTGCTGGTCGAGCCCGACCTGGGCACTTCCTTGACTATATGTATTGTCTTCGGCTCTATGCTGATCATCGGCGGCGTGCGTCTGCGCCTGCTGGCGCTGCCGGCCCTGGGCGGCTCTGTGGCGACGGCTTTATCGGTGCTGGTTTCGCCGCACCAGGCCTCGCGCATCACAGCCTTTCTTGACCCCTGGAAAGACGCTCAAGGGTCGGGCTACCAGATCATCCAGTCACTGGTCGGCCTCGCTTCCGGCGGCCTGTTTGGGGTCGGGATTGGCAACGGCGTGCAGAAGTTTGACTGGCTGCCGGAAAATCACACTGATATGATCCTTTCAGTTATCGGCGAGGAGCTGGGCCTGATCGGCGTGCTGGCAGTGCTGCTCGGTTTTGCCGTCTTTGCCTTTATTGGCTACCGCATTGCGCTCAAGTGCCGCGACCCGTTCGGCAAGTATGTGGCGGCTGGCATCACGACGCTGATGATAAGCCAGGCAACTGTCAATTTCTGCGCCGTGACGGGGATGCTGCCCCTGACCGGAGTGCCCCTGCCCATCATCAGCTATGGCGGCAGCAGCCTTGTCGTTATTTTGGCGAGTATAGGTATTCTGCTCAATATCGCAGTCAATCCACGGAGTAAAATTGCCGCTCCCGGCGCAAGGAATTTCAAAGCAATTGAAGGTGGTAATCGCAGCCGGAGGAACAGCCGGGCACCTCGTGCCCGCGCTGGCTCTCGCCGACGCGCTCACGCATAAAGGCGCCGTCGTTTCTTTCATCGGCACAGCGCGGGGACTGGAGAACAGCCTGGTGCCCGAGGCCGGATACGAGCTTGACCGGGCCGATCTCAGAGGCCTGGAGCGGCGGCTCTCCCTCCGTTCTTTCCTCTTCTTCTGGTCGCTGCTTAGAGGCGGCCTTGACAGCCTGATAATTCTCAGGCGCCGCCGCCCCGGCGTGGTGGTGGGCGGGGGCGGCTATGTGAGCGCCGTGCCCGTTTTGATGGCGGCCGTCACGCGCAGGCCGGCGCTGATTGTTGAGCTTGATTCGCACATGGGCCTTGCCAATCGCGTGCTTGCGCCTTTTGCCCGCCGCGTCTGCTTAAGTTTTCCTATCCAGGGAAGGGAAAAGGGCAAATATATTCTTACCGGCAGGCCGCTGCCCGGTAAACTGCTGGCGGCCGACCCCGAAGAGGGAAGAAGGCGCTTTGGCTTGGGCGGCGATTTGCCGGTGGTGCTCGTTAGCGGCGGCAGCCTGGGGGCGAGATCCATCAACATGGCCTGCGCCGCAGCATTCGGGCGCGGCATGCTGAAGCTGCAGGTGGTGCACGTTTGCGGCAAGCGGGATTTTGAGGCTATAAGCAGCGTTTTGCAGGAGCAGGGCGCAGATCCGGAGAATTATCATTTGCTAGACTATACGAATGATTTTCCCCTGGCGATGGCGGCGGCGGACCTGGTGGTGGGCCGGTCGGGGGCGTCTGTGCTGGAAGTGGCGGCGCTGGGAAAGCCGGCTCTTCTGGTTCCTTACCCCCACGCCACTGGCAGCCACCAGCTTCACAACGCCGAGTGGATGGCCCGGGCCGGCGCCGCGGAGGTTATCAGCGACGCGGAGCTTAGCGGCGAGGTGCTGGGGAAAAGGGTGATGTCCCTGTTGGACGACCCCGGGTGCCTTGAGCAGATGGCGGCCGCCAGCGCCGCCCTGGGCCGGCGTGACGGCGCCGATCGCATCGCCGCCGAAGTACGAAACATCGGATTGTAGATGGTGGACAATGAAAATGCCGAATGCCGAATTTCAAATATCGAAGCACCTGTTTTGACAAAAAGTTAGTAATCGATTCAATTTTTTAAACTGGGAACTGGGGACTGGAACTTTGAATTCTAGTTTGCAAAAACTGCACTTTATTGGCATCGGCGGCGCCGGCATGAGCGGCATCGCCAAGGTTGCGCACAGCCTCGGCTACCAGGTCGGCGGTTCCGACCTGAAGCGTTCCCGCTTCACGCGCATGCTTGACGCCAGCGGCATCCCTGTCTTTTTTGGGCATGATCCGGCCCACCTGGGAAATGCTGACGCCGTGATTGTCTCGACCGCCATTTCCTCCGGGAATGTGGAGCTTAAGGCCGCCCTGGAGCGGAAAATTCCTGTCCGTCACCGCGCCCAGATGCTTGCCGAACTGATGGGCATGAAACGGGGCGTCGCCATCGCCGGCACGCACGGCAAGACAACAACGACTTCGATGGTTGCGCACGCCATGGAGTCGCTGGGCCTGGAGCCGTCCTACGTGGTGGGCGGGGAGCTTAACGACGTGGGCAGCAATGCACGCGCCGGCGCCGGCGACTGGCTGGTTGCCGAAGCCGACGAGAGCGACGGCTCCCTGCTTTATCTGCATCCCGAGATCGCCGCGATCACGAACATTGAGCTTGATCACCATTCTCATTACAGCTCTTTAGACCAGGTGATGCAGGTATTTGAAAAATTCGTGGCCGAGCTGCCGGAGAGCGGAGCTTTGGTGATATGGGACACGCCGCCGCTTAGGGAACTGGCTTCTGCTACTAAGGCTTCAGTAGTTACTTATGGTTTAAATAACGAAGCAGATTATCACGCTGGCGGCGTCGCCGTCACGCGGGAAGGAACCAGTTTCAGCCTGGCATGCCCCGGAAACGGAAAGACAAGCAGCAGAGTGTCGCTGGCGGTGCGGGGAGAGCACAATGTTCTTAACGCGCTGGCGGCGCTGGCGGTTCTTGACCAGGTCGGCCTAAGCCCTGCCGAGGCTGCACCGACGCTGTCCGATTTCAGCGGCGCCGCGCGCCGCTTCCAGATCAAGGGCGAAGCTCAAGGCGTCACCATCGTTGATGACTACGCCCACCATCCGACGGAAGTGCGGGCAACGCTTGAGGCGGCGCGCGCGGCCGGCTGGCCGCGGATAATCGGCGCCTTTCAGCCGCACCTTTTCTCCCGCACCCGTTATCTTCATGATGAGCTCGGACAGGTGTTAAACCTGTGCGACCTTGCCATCATTACTGACATTTTCGGCGCCAGGGAGGAGCCGGAGCCCGGAATCAGCGGCAAGCTGATTGTTGACTCGGCGCTCAAATGGGAGCCGGGCGCAAACGTCGCCTACATACCGCGCCCCAGGGACATAGTGCCGTTGCTGCTTAAGGAGATTAAACCTGGCGACCTGGTTTTGACTCTTGGGGCGGGCGATATTTTCAAGGTGGGCGAGGATCTGCTGGCGGCGCTGGAGCGGCAGGAGAGCCTTGTCTGATGCGGTCCGGTTGAGCGGCGCCGCCCGCGCCAGACTGGAAGAGGCTGCCGGAAGCAAGGGAGAAGCCGGGCTTGAGCTTGGACGGCTGACAACGATTGGCTGCGGCGGCCCGGCTGCATTTTTTATTGAAGCCGACAGCACTGCCCACCTGGAGGCGATCCTGGCTTCGGCGTCGGACCAGGGTCTGCCCTGGTTCCTGCTGGGCAGGGGTTCGAACCTGCTGGTGGCGGACGAGGGATGGCCCGGCATTGTCATCCGGTTGACCGGAGCCCTTAAGAAATGCAGCCGGGAGGGAGAACGCCTTGATTGCGGCGCCGGCATCACGCTGTCCCGTGCGGCGGCGGCCGCCCTGGACGCCGGCCTCTCCGGCCTGGAGCCGCTGGCCGGCATACCCGGCAGCGTCGGGGGAGCCGTGGCAATGAACGCCGGCGCTTTTGGAGCCGCCATTGGCGACTTGGTTCAAAGTGTGGAAATTTGTCTGGGTGGCGAGACAGCAGTGCTTGACCATGACGGCCTGGAATTTGGCTACCGCAGCGCCCGGCTTCCGGCAGGAGGCGTGGTCGCCAGGGCCATGCTGAAGCTTAAACCGGCGAAGGCCGCCCAGATCAGTAACTTGATGTCCATGTTTAGCGGCAGAAGGGCATCCTCCCAGCCGGTGGGCGGCAGGACGTGCGGCAGCGTCTTTAAAAATCCGCCCGGTGAGAAAAGCGCAGGCGAGCTGCTGGAGCTGGCCGGCTGCAAGGGAGAGCGAAGCGGCGGCGCCATTGTTTCCCCGGCGCACGCCAATTTCATCGTCAACGAGGGCGGCGCCAAGGCTGCAGACGTTCTTGACCTGATGAACATCTGCCGCCGCCGCGTGCATGAAAGTTTCGGCGTCGTTCTCGAGCCGGAAGTCAGGCTGCTGGGCGGCGCCGGCCTGGATCCCTTGCGATGAGCAGCGGTTCACACTGGCCGTGGCGGCTGAGCGTCCTGCTGCTGCTTCTGGCAGTTTGCGTTGCTGCTTTTTTCTGGCTGAGCCAGTCGTCGCTGCTGGCGGTCGAGCACATCGAGGTTGACGGAAACAGCGCCGCGCCCACAGATCAGATCCTGTCCAGGGCGGCGCCCCTGCTTGACGGACGCAGCCTGCTCAGCCTTTCTTTTGACGGCGTTGACAAGGTCCTGAAACAGAATCCCTTTATTGCCGGCGTTGAGATTGACAGGGATTTTCCCCACACGATTCACCTGCACATCCGCGAGCGCCAGCCGGTTGCCTGGCTCAAGTCGCCAAACGGTTATCTGTTGTTGTCAAGCGACGGCTATTTTCTCGCTGCAGCGCCGGCCCCCGGCCAGGATCTGCCGCTGCTGACAGTCAAGGATGCCTGCAACGGCGCCGCTGGCGATCGGGCAAGTTGTGCCGATGTCAGCACCGGCATCAACTTCCTGGCCGACATCCCTGAAAATTTTGACCAGGAGTTCACAAACGTCAGTGTAAATAGTGGTGATATCGACACAAGGACGAAAACAAACGTTAACGTCCACTTTGGCTCGCTCGACAGTTACAGTCTCAAGTTCGAGGTGCTCAAGCAGCTGATCGCCAGGGCGGCTGCCGCCGGCCAGGCCGTCTCCGTTGACGTATCGGTCCCCCAGCGGCCGGTTACAAAAGCGGGTGGTGGATAATGGATGGAATGACTGATCGGAAAAATAAAAAACAGGCGGGCAGCAGGGGGGCGGTGTCCCCGTACCCGCCCGTCATCGCCCTGGACGTCGGCACCACCAAGATTGCCTGCCTGGTTGGCGAGCTTGACGAAAAGGGGAAGCTTCGAAAGATAACAGCCATTGGCAACGCCCCAGCGCAGGGAATGCACAAGGGGGTGGTTGTTGACATCAAAGACGCATCTGAATCAATCAAGGCAGCAGCGGCCGCCGCCGGGGTAGCGGAGCAGGCCAATGGTGTCTTTGCCGGCGTTGCCGGGGCGCACATGGTTTCAATGAACCGGCGCGTGTCGCTCGATAATCCCAATGCGGACGGGCGCGTGACAAAAGCGGAGCGGCAGATGCTTCTGAAAAGACTGAAGAATGTTGATGTATCACCAGACCTGAGGATGATACATGCGCTGCCGCGCCAGTATATCCTTGATGGCCAGGACGGCATCAAGCGGCCTGTAGGCATGTGGGCAAAGCGCATTGAGATGGAAGGCCACGTCGTATTCGGTGCCATCAGCTCGATTCAAAACCTGATCGCAGCGGTAGAAGCGGCCGGCCTTGAGGTGCGGGACATTGTTCTGGAGCCGCTGGCATCAGGCCGGGCCTGCCTGAAAGAGGAAGATCTTCAGTCGGGAGTGATGCTGGTGGATATAGGCGGCGGGACGACGGACGCCGTTATCTTTGTGGCCGGCAGGCTTGTCCATTCTGCTGTGCTGCCGGTGGGCGGCAGCCATATCACCCGGGATATATCAGTGGCGCTCAAGGTGCCCCTGGGCGCAGCTGAAGAGATAAAAATAAAGCACGGCAATGCCCAGAGCCATCTGGTCGAGGACATCGAGATGGCAAAATACTCGCTGACCGTGTCCGGAACGGGCCCAAAAAGGACCGTTACATTCTCAAAGAAATTCCTCGCGCGCGTCATCGAGTCGCGAGTAAAGGAAATTTTTTCTCTCGTTCTTAAACAGGCCAAAGAAAGCGGCTATCTCTCAAGCATTGCTGCAGGGATTGTTCTCACCGGCGGGTCGAGCCAGCTTGAGGGTATCTGCGGGCAGGCGGAGCAGGTGATGTCTTTCCCCTGCCGGCCGGGACTGCCCGTCAATGCCGCAGCCGTTGTTGACATCCCCAGTAATCCCGTCTATGCTACCGCCGTAGGCTTGATTTTATATGGAAGCGAGCGTATTTTTAAGCGGGGGCCGAGCCGGCCGGCAGAAGCCTCAACCCGTTCTTTAGGGTTATGGGAAGAGGTTCTGGCAAAGGTTAAGGGTTGGTTTGGGCGGCAGAGCAAAACCTAAACCCTGGAGGTTTTGACAATTATGTTGGATCCTGGTAGCAGTTACCTGGCAGTCATTAGAGTCGTGGGCGTTGGCGGCGGCGGCACAAACGCCGTCAACCGGATGGTGGACGCCGGCCTGAAAGGCGTGGAGTTTATTGCCGTAAACACCGACGCCCAGGCGCTGCTCATGTGTGACGCCGACGTAAAGCTGCACATTGGCGGCAAGATCACCCAGGGGCTGGGGGCCGGCGCCGACCCTGAAGTCGGACGCGAGGCAGCCGAGGAAAGCAGGGACGAGATCCGCGAAGCGATCAAGGGGTCCGACATGGTTTTTGTGACGGCGGGCAAGGGAGGCGGCACCGGCACCGGCGCGGCGCCTGTCATCGCCGAGATCGCAAAAGAGGCGGGCGCGCTTACGGTGGGCGTGGTGACAAGGCCGTTTTCATTCGAGGGCAAGCGCCGCAGCGACCAGGCAGAGGAAGGCATCCGCGCCCTGCGCGAAAAAGTTGATACAGTCATCATCATTCCCAATGACCGCCTGTTGCAGGTGGTCGAGAAGCGCACCTCCATCATTGACGCGTTCAAGGTAGCGGATGACGTTCTCAGGCAGGGCGTTCAGGGCATCACCGACCTGATCACCGTTCCGGGGCTTATCAACCTTGACTTTGCCGATGTGAAGGCGATCATGAAGGACGCCGGCTCGGCGCTGATGGGCATAGGCATCGCCAGCGGCGAGAACCGCGCCGCCGAAGCCGCCAAGGCAGCAATATCTTCACCCCTGCTGGAAGCCTCGGTCGAAGGCGCAACCGGCATCCTGCTGAATATTACCGGCGGTCAGGACCTGGGCCTGTTTGAAGTCAACGAGGCCGCCGAGGTCATTTCCAGCGCCGCCGACGCCAACTGCAACATCATTTTTGGTGCTGTTATTGATGACAGTGTCAAGGATGAGGTCAAGGTAACCGTCATTGCCACAGGCTTTGACAAGCAGCCCGGTCATCTGGGCAGGCGCGAAGCCGCAAGCGAACCGATGTTCAAAAAGAGCACCGCCGGGACGCGAGACAGCGGGGAAGTGCCTGGTTTCGAGCTCAACGACGACACCCTCGATATTCCTACCTTTTTGAGGGAGAAAGAGTAGGCGGGGCGGTTTTCGTTTTGCCTTCACGGCTGCCGGCTGACATTTTTCTTGGCCAAACTGTTCATCCAATTCGTTCAGGAATTAGCTCAGGGCTTGCAAGGGTTTGCCTATTTCCTGCCGATGTCCGGCAGGCTCCGCTTCCGTAGCAGTTCATTATTTACAATTAGTAAGATAGTGGTATAGTTTTTTCCCGGAACCCGGAACCCGGAACCCGGAACCCGGAACCCGGAACCCAACGATCATTTGGCAGGCAGGGCCGTTTTTTCTTTTCCGCCATGAACAGAAATCAGTCATTATTTGACGGCATCAACAGCCACGCATCGTTCTCGAAGGTCAATCCGGTTTTCAGGCTGCCGCTCGGCTGGAAGTTTTCCCGGGCTCCGGCGGGAGTCAATGTTTTTTTTACGATGAGGAACGGAGGTGTCAGCGAGCCCCCGTACGAGTCGCTGAATCTGGGATTTCACGTCGGCGACGACCGAGAGCATGTCTCGCAGAACCGGACTGCCCTGGCGGAGATGCTTGGAGTCGATCCTGCCGCCATCACTTCTCCCCGCCAGCGGCATACGCCAAAGCCCATGCTTCTTGAGCGCGACGAACAGGTAGGCTCCGGGGCTTTCGGCGAGGAGTCCCTTTTCGATCCCTGCGACGGGTTGATAACAGCGCTTCCCAATGCTCCCATCCTGCTTCACTTTGCTGATTGCCTGCCCGTGGTTCTGGCTGCGGGCGGTAGGCGGCCGGCCGTGGGAGCGCTGCATGCCGGGCGCAGGGGGCTTGCTGCGGGCGTGATTGCAAATGGCGTGGCTGTAATGAAGAATGAGCTGGGCGCCGATCCGGGAAGAATTGTTGCTGCTTTGGGACCCGCAATCGGGCCCTGCTGCTACGAGGTCGGCCCCCGGGCAGCGCAAGTGTTCAAAGCGAGGTTCGGCCCGGAAGCA
Organism: Thermoleophilia bacterium; assembly: GCA_014874175.1. GTDB lineage: Bacteria > Actinomycetota > Thermoleophilia > BMS3ABIN01 > BMS3ABIN01 > JACWAD01. Next base: position 8,264 of record JACWAD010000105.1, on the reverse strand, counting down.
GTCACGGGCAACCGCGCAGACCTCGCCGCCGCCGCCATAATTGATCTGAAAGCCTCCGGCATTCCCGCCGCCAACATCCATTTGCTTGACATCTGCACGTCTTGTGACAAACACTTTTATTCATACCGCCGCGACGGCGGCGTCACCGGCCGTCACGGCGCAATTGCGTGGCTAGAGTAAACCGAATGCTGGATATGGACTTTGAAAAAAACCAAAAAACTTGATGTTTCTTTGACAACTCGCTGATATTCGTTATAGTTTTTGAAATTGGGAACTGGGAACCGGGTTTAATATGATGCAAACGAGGATAGCGGTTGTGGAGGCTGTTTCGCCGGCCGGGAAATTTCCCTCCGCTTTCATTTGCGGTTTTAGCGGCATCTGATGGGCGTTTGACCTGGTGGAAGGCCGGTTTTCGGTGGCCCGCAGGCCGAACCGCTCCGGAAAAAAATCCCGCCAGGCTTGTTAAAGATGATGTTTTAACTGGAAACTGGAAACTGGGGACTTGAAACATGAGGCTAAAACCGCCGCTGAACTGGACTCGGGCCGCATTCGCGCCAGTTTTGCCCGCATCCGGGAAGAGGTGGCTGCCGCCTGCGGGCGCGCCGGGCGCGACCCGGCCGGCGTCGAGATCCTCGCCGCCACCAAGTATGTCTCTGCTGACGGCCTTGCGGTTCTGGCCGATGCCGGCATCGCCCTTATCGGTGAGAACAGGGCCCAGGAGCTGACCGCCAAGCACCGCCTTTACGGCTCCCGGTTCACGTGGGATTTCATCGGCCACCTGCAGGGCAACAAGGTGGGGCAGGTGTTGCCGCTGGTCAGGCTGATCCATTCGCTGGACTCATTGAGCCTGGCCGGGGAGATCGACCGCCGCGCGCGGATCCAGGCAAATGTTCTCCTCCAGGTCAACATTGGCCAGGAAGCGGGCAAGTATGGTATTATTCCTTCCGAAGTTGACCGCTTCCTTGAGGAGGCTGCAAAATTTCCAAGGGTGAACTTCACCGGCCTCATGACAATGCCGCCCCTGGCGGCCGACCCCGAGGTTGTCCGACCAGCCTTCGCGGCCCTGCGCCGCCTGGCTTCCGAGCTCTCCCAGAAATGGCACGGCAAATTCAGCTTTGAGCGCCTTTCCATGGGAACGAGCCAGGATTTTACGGTCGCAGTCGAGGAAGGCGCCACAATAATCAGGGTGGGCAGCCTGCTTTACAGGTAGGGAGGAGGCCGGAACAAGGGATAGGGAGATCAAGGTAGAACAAAAACGGAAGGGAGTGGAGAATTAAGAACCTATCCCAGCAGGGGTTCGTAGTGCGGCCGGCAGGGAGCCGGTAACCCTGATGTATTACTTGATGATCGGCTTTTAAGCCTCAATCAGCACAGGAGGTGATTGCGATAGCTAACGGCAGCATGTGGAACAAGGCGCTTGTCTACTTCGGCCTGGCCGAGGATGACCTTGACCATGAGAGGGAGTTTGACGAGGAAGAAGAACACCTGGCCGCGCACCGCGAGCTGGAGGAATCCTACCGGGAGCGCCCCAACGTCCGCAAGATCAACCGGAGAAAGCGCCGGGTTGATTATGACGATATCTATCCTGAGGAGAAGAAGGTTGCCCGGGTGAGGCCGCTCAGGGCGGCGGTTTCTCCGGCCAATGTGCGCGTACACCTGATTTTGCCCAAAAGTTTCAATGACGCCCAGCAGGTGGCCGACAAACTGAAGGGCGATGTGCCTGTTATTCTCAATCTCCAGAGCGTCGACCGGGAGCTTGCCAAGCGGCTGATTGATTTTTCCAGCGGCTTGACCTATGCCCTTGACGGCGGCATGCAGAGGGTGGCGGACAAGGTATTCATGCTGACGCCACGCAACGTTGACGTCTCAGCCGAGGAGAAGGCGCGCCTGATGGAGAAGGGATTCTTTAACCAGTCATGACCATCGGCAGCATCGGGCTGATAGGCTCGGGCAATATAGGCGCTGCATTTGTGAAAGGGTGGATCAGGTCCGATCCAGCTATGGCCGGGCGCATAACTGTGGCCGACGCCCGCCCCGAGGCGGCTCAGAAGCTGGCAGCCGCAACCGGGGCGTCGATTGCCGGCTCGAACAGGGAGCTGGTTGAACAGTCGGATCTTGTGCTGCTGGCGGTGAAGCCCGGCGGCGTGGAGGCGGCCTTGAAAGAGGCGGCTCCCCTGTTCAGCCGGGGGAAAGTGCTTGTCTCGGTTGCCGCGGGCCGGACCATTGCCTTTCTGGAGGCGCTGTTTCCGTTCGAGGTGAATGTTTTCAGGCTGATGCCCAACATGGCCGTGGAAGTTGGCGCCGGCACCATTGCCTTTGCCGCCGGGCATGGCGCCAGTCAGGCGTTAAGCGAGGAGGTTTCCGGGCTGCTTCAGATGCTGGGCCGCGTCATTCCGCTTCAGGAGAAATTCTTCGCCGCCGCTACGGCTATCAGTGGCAGCGGACCCGGCTTCCTGGCGTTGATAATGGAGTCCTTCATCGACGCCGGCGTCCTTGCCGGCCTTCCCCCCGCAGCCGCCCGCGAGCTGGCAGGCTCAATGCTAGCCGGCACGGCAAAGCTGATCTCGGAGGGGGGGCCGGGGCCGGAGAAGCTGCGCCGGCGCGTTACGTCGCCGGCGGGCACTACCGCCGCCGGCCTGGCGGTGCTGGAAAGGCGCGGCGCCCGATCGGCCATCATCGAGGCGGTGCAGGCGGCCTGGGCCCGCGCTGGCGAGTTGGGTTAAAGTCATGGCCAGGATTGATCTTGCAAATTTTGTAAATGCGCTTTTCTGGGTTTACTACGTCTTGATATTCGCCAGGGTTTTGTTTAGCTGGATCAGGGTGCCGTCGGGGCCGATGTTGACAATATACCGTTTTATATATGACCTTACCGAGCCCTACCTGCGGATCTTCCGCCGCTTCATCCCTGTCGTCTCAGGCATCGATTTCAGCCCGTTCATTGGCTTGATAATTCTTGTGATAGTCCGCAGCTATCTTGTCGGCCTGATAGCTTACGGGACTTTTTAACAACATTACCTGGAGGAGAGCCATGAAATTGACACCGCTGGACATCAGGCACAAGGAATTCTCGCGTGCGATGCGCGGCTATAAGGACGTCGAGGTTGATGAATTCCTCGATGACATCGCGGATGAGTTTGAGCGCATTTTTAACGAGAATATTGACTACAAAGAAAAAGCAGAGTCAATGGAAGGGAAAGTCGAGCAATACCGCAACATCGAGGAGACACTGAAAAAAACGCTGGTATCGGCTCAGCAGCAGGCCGAGGAGATAAAGCAAAACGCCAAGAAGGAAGCGGACCTGATCCTCCGTGACGCGGAGCTGAAAGCGCGCAGCATTCTCAACGATTCATACGCCGAGCGGCAAAAAATACAGCGCTCGGTGCAGACGCTGAAGCAAAAGAACGAGGACCTGCGCTATCAGATGCGGTCGGTGCTGGAGACCTACATGAATATCCTTGACCAGGAAGGAGAGCTGGAAGGCGGGGATCTGCCGGAAGGGACGGCGGCCGTTGAGCCGGCAGCTGGAATAGGGGCGGATTTTAAGACACAGGTTAACGCTGCCGCCGACCTCGTCCCAGCCGGCGATTCTGAAGCTGCCCGGGACGATGACGTCGCCGCTCCGGAGGATATCCTTGACAGCGGCGTAGAGATGGTGGCTGCCGCGAAAGAGGAAAACATTGAACGGGTGGCGGACGGAGAGAGCGGCCTCCCTTCCCTGGAAGCCGAAACGGCCCGCCCCGTTTCCCCTGATGACGAGGATGATCCTTTTGCCGATGTTGAGATGAGCACCGAGGAAGAAGAATTCAAATGGTAAGAAAGCAGATGGCGGATGGCGGATGCAGACGGTGGATTAAACCCGAAATTCGAAACTCTAAACTTTATGCATTTGTATGCCAAGGGGGCTGAAGAAGGGACGCTGCTTGAAATCCGCGTCGTGCCCGGGGCAAAGAGATCAGAAATCAAGGGCATAGCGGGCGGATGCCTGCAGGTCCGGGTCCAGGCGCCTCCTGTCGGGGGCAAGGCCAACCAGGCCCTGCTTAAATTACTGGCACGCGGGCTGGGCATAAGAAAGAACCGTCTCAGGATTCTCTCCGGGGAGCGCTCACGCGTAAAGACAATTCTGCTTGTCGGGGTCAAACCGGCCCTCGCGCAGGCAACGATAAAAACCATCCTGGAAGGGAATAAAGCGGACAGTGGGAAGTAGCTAGGAACATCTTTGGACTCGGAACTCGGAGCTCTTTTTTCCTTGAAGCCAAATCAAGAACAGATTGAAAAACTGCTGGCACTGCGTGAAAGAACGCGGCGCGATATTGAGCGCCTCGAGGAGGATTTCGACGCGGCCATGAAGGAGATGGCCGAGGAGGCGAACCGTGATGAGCGGGTTGCCGAGATTGCGGCGCTGGCCCAGAATCAGGAAGCCGGCTTAAGCATGCAGGTGCATCTGACGCAGCTGCTTGGGCGGGTTGACGCCGCATTAAGGGCCATCGAAGACGGCAACTACGGCAGGTGTGTGTCCTGCGGCAGTAATATTCCCCGGGAAAGGCTGGAAGCGGTGCCATATGCAAGCAGATGCGTTCGGTGCCAGAGCCGTCTGGAAAACAGACAGTAAACCGGATGCTGGATAAGGTGCTGGATACTGGATACTGGACAGGATTCTGGATGGCGGCTTTGGTAAAATCATAAATAGGGCCGTAATTATGTATCGAGGTCAATAAACCGGGGTCAACGCTATTCAGGTTTTTGGTTCTTTAATGGACATTCAGCAAGCTTCAATTCCGGAGGCTAGTCTTATATGCATCAACCGCATGCATTTTGGGTTTAATACAGAGTCCGGCATCCAAAATCCAGCATTCGCGTAAAGTGCCGGTCAAGCTTTTTTCGCGCTTGTTGCTTCTGCTGGGGGCTGATCTTGTTTCCAAGGTTCTTGTGCGCAGCCTTATGTCTCCCGAGCAGTCCGTCGGCATCCTGCCTTTCCTGCACCTGGAATATGTGCGCAACCAGGGCATTGCTTTCGGCATTCTGGAGGGGCATGCGGCCGCCATAATTGTTGCCAGCTCGATAGTGGTGGCGCTGCTGGCCCTGGCCGCCTTTGCCTTGCGCAGGGACAGCCGCTGGAACTGGGCTTTTGCCCTTCTGGGCGCGGGCAGCATCGGCAACCTGGCTGATCGCGCATGGTCGGGCAGCGTGACTGATTTTATCCGCCTTCCTCATTGGCCCGCCTTTAACCTCGCCGATGCTTTCATTGTGGCGGGGGTCTTATTGTTGGTCAAAGGGCTGTTGTGGAAATGGTAAGCGGATGGTGGATGGTGGACATGGGAATGTCGAATGAAACCCAAAGCCCACGACCAATATCTGGAACCCGAAACCATAAACAGGAAACCGGAAACAGGTTCGCGGGCTGCTGCGGAGGATGAAGCGGGCGCGATGAGATTAAGGTTAAAAGTAGGCGACAGGGCCGGCAACGAGCGCCTGGACAAGGTGCTTTCCCGTGAGCCCCGGATTGGCTCACGCGCTGCCGCGCAAAAACTGATTGCCGCCGGGCTGGTTCAGGTGGGCGGCAAGCCTCAGGGCAAAAATTTCCGCGTCCGGGCCGGTCAGACCATACACGCCCTCTTGCCCGAGCAGCCGGTGCAGGCGCTTGCCCCCGAGGCCATGGATTTGAGCATTCCATGCGAGGACGATTTTTTACTCGTTGTTGACAAGCCTGCCGGAGTCGTTGTCCATCCGGCCAGAGGCCACCGGGAAGGGACGCTTGTTCACGGCCTGCTCTCTCACCGGATAACCGGGGGAGGACAGCCCGGCCGGCCTGGAATCGTCCACCGCCTTGACAAGGATACATCCGGCCTGCTGATAGTCGCCAGGGATGAGCAAACGCACCGGCGGCTGGCCCGGATGTTGGCCGCACACGAGATCAGCCGCACATACCTGGCCCTTGTGCACGGTCTCTTCAAATCGCCCTCCGGCACCGTGGAAGCGCCGCTTGGGCGTGATATACACGATCGCAAGCGGATGGCGGTGGCGCGGGGCCGCGGACGGCGGGCGGTGACGCATTTCAAAGTCCTTGAAAGCTGGCCGGAAGCACACGGCCGCCGTAGACAAAGCGGCGCTCCCGGGACAAAAGCCGCCTCCGTTAAAACCGGAACAAGGCAGGACGGCAGTTTTTCCCTGCTGGAGGTGACGCTGGAGACAGGCCGCACCCACCAGATTCGCGTGCATCTGGCGGCCATCGGGCATCCCGTGGCCGGCGACAGAGTCTATGGACGCCGCCGCGACCCTCTGGAAGTGGGGCACCAGTTTCTTCATTCTGCCCGCCTTGAGTTCACGCATCCCGTCACCGGAAACGCCATAATGGTCAGCGCACCGCTGCCGCCGGACCTGCAAACTATCCTTGACAGGCTGCGGCACCCCGGATAATCCTCTCCCTCTCATGTAAAATATACTCGTTTAACGTTTCTCGTTTTACCATATGCACGCGAGACAGGAAACAGGGAACTGGAAACTGGGAACTTGGAACTGGAAACTGGGAACTTTTTTATGAGACTGCCCCGCCTGATAATCTCCGCTCCGCACCGGAGCTCCGGTAAAACCACGCTCAGCATCGGGCTCTGCTCCGCCTTTGGGCGCAGCGGGCTTGACGTGAGGCCGTTCAAGAAGGGGCCGGACTTTATTGATCCGATGTGGCTGGGCGCCGCCACCGGCCACGACTGTCACAATCTTGACCTGTTCATGATGGGTGAAAACCGGATCCGCCAGTCTTTTTACACAAACGGCCGCGGCGCCGACCTGGCCCTGATCGAGGGCAACATGGGGCTTTACGACAGCATCGAGGTAGATGGAAAGGGCAGCACTGCCGACATGGGACGCACCCTGGACGCCCCGGTGCTGCTTGTCATTAACTGCCGCAACATGACGCGCTCCGTGGCGCCCCTGATCCAGGGTTTCACCAGATTCGAGCCCGATGTCAAAATCGCCGCCGTCATCCTCAACAAGGTCTCCGGTCCCCGGCATGAGGAAAAGCTGCGCCGGGTCATCGAGCGCTACTGTGACATTGAGGTAGTTGGCGCCGTTCGCCGCAGCGCCGAGATGAGCATCACCATGCGGCACCTGGGGCTTGAGCCGGCCCCGGAAGCGCTGGCTTCGGCCGCGGTCATCGGCCGGGTCGAAAAGGCGGTTTCGGACAGCGTGGACCTGGAGCGTATCCTGGCAATTGCCGCCTCAGCGCCTGATTTTCCCGGACAGGACGTCCCGGATGCTGAAACGCCGCGGCCGCTGGTGCGGCTGGGTGTTGCCCGGGACCGGGCCTTTACTTTTTACTACCCTGAAAATCTTGACGCTCTGCGCACCGCAGGAGCGGAACTGGTTCCTTTCAGCCCCCTGGATGATTCCAGCCTCCCGGCTGGCATATGCGGGCTCTACATCGGCGGCGGTTTCCCGGAAGTGTTTTTAAGGCAACTGGAAGGCAACGCGCTGCTGCGCCGGGAGATCCGCAAGGCGGCCGCGGACGGAATGCCTATTTACGCCGAGTGCGGCGGCCTCATGTATCTGGCCAGGAAAATCAGCTGGAAAGACAAGTCCGGCGAGATGGCAGGAGCGCTTCCCTGCGACATAGCCATGCATGAAAAGCCCCGTGGACACGGCTACATCACTCTGAAAACCACGGGAGCGGGAGGATGGTTTGCACCTGGCGCCCTGCTAAAGGGTCATGAATTCCATTATTCGGAAGTGACGGCCCTGAACAGGGAAGAGTACGCCTATGAAGTCATCAGGGGCACGGGCCTGGCGGGGGGCAATGACGGCATTATCTTTGGCAATGTGCTCGCTTCTTATGCGCACCTGCACGCGCTCGGATCGCCGGCCTGGGCCCCTGCATTCATTAACCGGATGATGGATGCTGGATTTCGGACCTGAACCCGGATGACGGACGCCGGCCTTTTGCGCCGACGGCGGGCATTTTTCTCTGCTTTGAAACAGGAAACCCTAAATCAACAATGGTTCGACCCGATTGCTCGCCAAGTCTTATAGGCGGCCACCCCGCTTGGCTATTTGACATCAAAAAAACATGATTATATATTCAACCCGCCATTAGGACCACTAGCCGGTCTTTGGTAATTTCTTTTAGGGCCCGGATTCAACTCTGAAGTGCAACAGTTAACAGGGTTGACGTTTTGAAGAATACTTCATATGGGGTTTTAAATCCAAGCTTCTTTCTGGGACGGTGATTTAGCCGGTGCATTGTTTCGGCGAGCTGCTCTTTGGTGATGGTG
>JACWAD010000104.1 GCA_014874175.1 Thermoleophilia bacterium | reverse complement strand
TGATTCCTACACGCCTCTGGGCGGCGGCGTGGCGATGCTGCTGATTCTCCTGGGCGAGGTGGCGCCCGGAGGCGCAGGCTCCGGTCTTTACACAATGCTTGGATTTGTTATTATCGCCGTGTTTGTGGCAGGGCTGATGATCGGGCGCACTCCCGAATACCTGGGCAAAAAAGTTGAGATACGTGAGATGTTGATGTCTGTGATTATCGTTTTGACATCAGGGGTGTCCGTGCTCATTTTTTCGGGGATGGCGCTGCTGCTGTCAGCCGGTAGGGGAGCCATCCTCAATCCGGGCCCGCATGGCCTCAGCGAGGTCCTTTACGCGTTCGCCTCCTGCTCCAACAACAACGGCAGCGCTTTCGCAGGCCTGAACGCAAACACGCCCTTCTATAATTTCACGCTCGGCCTGACGATGCTGCTGGGACGTTTTATTCCGGCGGTGGCGGCGCTGGCGATGGCCGGCTCTCTGGCGGTGAAGAAATATGTGCCTGCCAGCGTCGGCACGCTGCCGACAAACAACCTGACATTCATCGGCTGGCTGACAGTAGTGGTGATGATAGTCGGCGCCCTCACCTTCCTGCCGGCCCTCGGCCTGGGGCCGATTGTCGAGCACCTCATCATGACCGGGAGATAACGCTTGGCAGCGTCTGACAGAAAACAGGAATCAATCTTTAGCAAGCATCTGATGTGGCCCGCCTTTAAGGGCACCTTCGCCAAGCTGAACCCGGTGACGCTTTGGCGCAACCCGGTCATGTTCGCCGTCGAGATCGGCGGCGCCGTCACCGCCTTGACCTTCTTCTATGACATCATCTCGGGGAAGGGAAGCGATCCCGCCTGGTTCCCCGGCGCCGTCTCGGTGCTGCTGTGGCTAACGGTGATGTTCGCAACCTTTGCCGAGTCGCTGGCCGAAGGCAGGGGCAAAGCTCGGGCCGAATCGCTGAGAAAATCGCGCACCCGGATCATGGCAAGGAAGGTGAAGCAGGCGGAGCCCACCGCCCCGGCCCGGGAGGTAAACGCCAACGACCTGCGCAAGGGCGACCTGGTGGTTGTCGGGGCAAACGAGATGGTCCCGGGCGATGGCGACATCGTCTTTGGCGCGGCCCTGGTGGACGAGTCCGCCATCACCGGCGAATCAGCCCCGGTGGTGCGCGAGTCCGGCGGCGACCGCAGCGCCGTCACCGGCGGCACGCGGGTGACGGCCACCGACGGCATAGTCGTCCGCATCACTGCTGATCCCGGTGAGACATTCATTGACAAGATGGTTGGCCTGGTTGAGGGCGCCAAGCGGCGCAAGACCCCCAACGAGATTGCTCTCAACATCCTGCTGATAGCTTTGACAATAATCTTTTTGCTGGTGGTATTCAACCTGAACTCGCTCTCAAGTTACAGCGTCCAGTCGGCCGGGCGGGGAGACATGGTCAGCCTGGTGGTGCTGATCGCCCTGTTTGTCTGCTTGGCCCCGACGACGATCGCGGCGCTGCTGCCCGCCATCGGCATCGCCGGCATGGACCGCCTGTTTTCGCGCAACGTGATGGCGATGTCGGGACGCGCCATTGAGGCAGCGGGTGACGTCAACACGCTGCTCCTGGACAAAACCGGCACGATCACCCTGGGCAACCGCGAAGCGGTGGAGTTCATCCCCATCGGCGGCCATTCGGAGCAGGAGTTGGTGGACGCGGCGCTGATGTCCTCTTTCACGGACGAGACGCCGGAGGGGCGCAGCATTATCGTGCTCGCCAAGCAGAAAGGGTCGCGGCTCCAGGAGTTGCCGGCGCACGCGGCGCCGGTCCCCTTCAAGGCCGACACAAGGATCAGCGGCCTTGACCTGGAAGATCATTCGTACCGCAAAGGGGCGCCGGACTCAATCACCAGGTACATTGAGAAACGGGGCGGCTCAATCCCGGAAGAGCTGGAATCAAGGGTGACCGCGATCGCCAAGGCGGGCTCGACGCCACTGGCAGTAACTCGCGACAGCGAGGTGCTGGGCGTCATCAACCTGAAAGACATCATCAAGGGCGGCATCCAGGAGCGCTTCTCCCAGTTGCGGAAGATGGGCATCAAGACGGTGATGATCACCGGCGACAACCCGCTCACCGCCGCCGCCATCGCCGCCGAGGCGAACGTGGATGACTTCCTTGCCGAAGCCAAGCCTCAGGACAAGCTGAAGCTGATCCGCGACTACCAGGCGGACGGCTACATGGTGGCCATGACCGGCGACGGCACCAATGATGCGCCGGCGCTGGCCCAGGCCGATGTGGCGGTGGCAATGAACACGGGCACGCAGCCGGCGCGGGAGGCGGCCAACATCGTCGACCTTGACTCCAACCCCACCAAGCTGCTGGACATCGTCGAAATTGGCAAGCAGATCCTGATGACACGCGGCAACCTGACCACGTTCAGCATCGCCAACGATATCGCCAAGTATTTTGCCATTATTCCGGCGGCGCTGACATCGGTGTACCCGCAGCTAAAGACGCTGAATCTGATGCATTTGCACAGCCCCCACAGCGCCATCCTCTCGGCGGTCATCTTCAACGCCATCGTCATCCCTTTCCTGATTCCGCTGGCGCTGAAGGGCACCCGTTACCGGCCTATGCCGGCCGAGAAGCTGCTTGTTTACAACCTGTTCATTTATGGCCTCGGGGGCGTGATCGCACCCTTTATCGGCATCAAGCTAATTGACATGCTGGTAACTATCTAGAGGTTGGGAAACGGAGGTTGGAGGTTCGTTAGAATTTCCGGTTTGGTATGAAGAGGGAGATTAAAAGAGCGCTTTTATTGCTTGTTATATTGCTGGTGCTGCTGACCGTGATCTATCCGGCGGTGGTGACGCTGGCGGGCAGAGCGGTTTTCCCGGACAAGGCCGGCGGCAGCCTGATTGAAAAGAACGGCTCCGTAATCGGCTCCAGCCTCATTGGCCAGCCTTTTTCCGGCCCTGAGTACTTCTGGCCCCGTCCCTCTGCGACGGCTGCAAACGGCGGCAGCATGCCTTATGACCCCCTCGCCTCGGGGGGGTCAAACCTGGGACCGACCAACCCGAAACTGGTCAGTCCTGACCCCGGGACAGGCGAGGTCAGCGGCGCCTCCAAGGCGCTGAGAGACTCGGGCGTGACCGGCCCTTTGCCCATCGACCTGGTCACCTCTTCGGCAAGCGGCCTTGACCCGGATATAACAGTGGAAGCGGCCCGCGCGCAGGCAGCGCGGGTGGCTGCGGCCAGGGGGCTGCCGCTGGCCAGGATCGAGCAGTTGATTGACGCCCGCACCCAGGGCCGCTGGCTGGGCTTTATGGGAACAGAGCGGGTCAACGTGCTTGAGCTGAACCTGGCGCTGGACAAGCTTTAGAAACCTTTAACTTTTAACGTCAACGTTTTATCGTTTAACGAAAAAACCTTCCCATCGTGGGACAATCGACAGATGGCAGGGGTGGAAATCATGTTACTGGTGCTGCAGGGCGCACGGCCGGTGCCCCCTCCCCCGCGCACTGAGACAATAAACCCAGGCAAACAGAAATAAATGATTTTTCAAGTCAACGTCCAAGTTGATCGGAAACCATCCGGGGGGATTTAACTCATGCCTGACGTGGAAAAATCGAGGCCGGAGCCGGAAGAGCTTCTCAAGCTGGCCCAGCGCGAGGAAGCAGCCAAAAAACGGGGCCGGCTGACAATTTATCTGGGCGCCGCGCCGGGCGTGGGCAAGACATACTCGATGCTAAGCGACGGCCGGCAGCTGAAAAAAGAAGGCGTTGACGTGGCTGTCGGCTGGGCCGAATCGCACGGCCGCCGGGAAACCGAAGAGCTGCTGGAAGGCCTGGAGCAGATACATCCGCTCTCGGTCGAGTACCGGGGCTTTTCCCTATTTGACTTCAACCTTGACCAGGCCCTGGAGAGAAAACCGAAGCTGATCCTGGTTGACGAGCTCCCCCACACCAATGCGCCCGGCCTGCGGCATCTTAAACGTTATCAGGACGTAGAGGAGCTGCTGGACGCAGGCATTGATGTCTACACGACCATGAATGTCCAGCACCTGGAGAGCCTCAACGATGCAATAACCCAGATCATCTCCATCCGCGTCAAGGAAACCATCCCCGACACCGTCCTTGACCGGGCCGACGAGATCAAGCTGATCGACCTTCCCCCGGAAGAGCTGATCAAGCGCCTGCACGAAGGAAAGGTTTACACCAAGGACATCGTTGGCATTGCGGTGGAAAAGTATTTTCGCCCGGGCAACCTGCTGGCGCTGAGGGAACTGGCCCTGCGCGCCGTCGCCGGCACCGTTGACGAGAAAATGCGCCAGTACATGCGCGAGTACGCCATCTCTGGCATCTGGCCGGCCAACGAAAGAGTACTGGCCGCTGTATTCGCCAGCCCCTACGCGGAGAAACTGGTGCGCTCCGCCTACCGGCTGGCGTCCGAGCTGGACGGCGAGCTGATCGCCTTCCACGTGGAAACTGAAAAGAGCCGGGATTTTAGCGACCAGGAAAAAACCTGGCTAAATGACGCCATCGCCCTGGCGCAGAGGCTGGGGGCGCGGATTGTCTGGACCAAGGGCACGGATGTCGCCAGCGAGATCTCCAACTACGCCCAGAAAAATAATGTCACAAAAGTAGTAATAGGTAAACCGAGGAAGCATCGCATTCTGCCCGCCCTTTCCACGAACATCCTCATTAACACGCCCAATATCGACGTCTACCTGATGGACCCGGGCACGGGAAAGGTCTCCTTCCCGGCCAAGCCGGCGGCGGCTATGAGGCTGCCGTTTAAATATCTGGCCGGCCTTGCCGCCGTAGCCGGGGTGGTGCTGTTTGATCTTGCTCTTAAGAATCACCTCAACCAGGTTGACCTGCTTTTCCTGCTGCTGCTGGCGCCGGTTGTAAGCGGCCTCTATTGGGGCCGGGGCCCATCCATTTTTGCCGCCGCGGCCAGCCTGCTTGCCTTTGATTTTCTGTTTGTTCCGCCCCTGTACAGCTTCTGGATCAGCGACGTAACCTACCTGTTTTCCTTCGCCATTTACCTGGGCACGGCCGTGCTTGTCAGCGGGCTGGCCTTTGGCCGTCAGAACAAGATGAAGCTGCTCAGGGAGAGCGAGGCAAAGAGCATTGCCCTCTACGGCCTCAGCCGCGACCTGATCATGGCGCGCAACCTCGAGCAGGCCCTTTCCATCCTGCTCAGGCACACACGGCAGTTGCTCAAATGCGAGCTGGCGGTCTTTATGGAAGAAGAGGGCCATCTGACAGTCAAGGCCAGAAGCGAGGGTTTTGAGATTGACACGGAGGCCACGGGAGTGGCCGCCTGGGTGCTTGCCAACAAGCAGTTAGCCGGGCAGGGAACGAGCACGTTGCCGGCGTCACGGGCTCTTTTTGTGCCCATGATGCACGAAGAAGAAATCGTTGGCGTGCTCAGCATCATGGCGGCGCCGGAGCTGCTTAAAAGTCCGGAACAGCAGGTGGTGCTGGACACGATTGCCCGCCTGGGGGCTATGGCGCTGGAGAGGATAGGCAAAGTCGGGGCTGCCCGCAGGACCGCCCCGACAGTTTAACTTTCACGATTAACATTTCACGGGTTTGAGAACCGGTCTTTCCAAAAATGATGAACGAGGGGGCGCCGGCCTGCGGCCGGCGCCCCCCAACTTCGGCGATTTATCCGCCGTTTTATTTCATCAGGAATGGGATGATGAGCAGGGCGACGATGTTGACCACCTTGATCATCGGGTTGATGGCGGGACCTGCGGTGTCCTTGTAGGGATCGCCGACGGTGTCGCCGGTGACTGCGGCCGCGTGGGCGTCCGAGCCCTTGCCCCCGTACTCGCCGTCCTCGATCAGCTTCTTGGCGTTGTCCCAGGCGCCGCCGCCGCTGGTCATGGAGATGGCCAGGAAGAGGCCGGTGACGATGGTGCCGACAAGCATGCCGCCCAGCATCTCGTAACCGATCTCGCCGTTTCCGAACAGCCGCGGGCCGACGCCGATGATGATCGGCGCCAGGATCGGGATCAGGGCCGGTAGCATCATCTGCCTCAGGGCAAATTTGGTGACAATGTCAACACACCTGCCGTACTCGGGCTTGCCGGTGCCCTCCATGATCCCCGGGATCTCCCGGAACTGGCGCCTGACTTCTTCCACCACCTGGCCGCCGGATTTACCCACTGCCTCCATGCACAGCGAAGCAAAGATAAACGGCAGCAGGCCGCCGATAAAGAGGCCAATGATGATGGGCGCGCTTGACAAGGTGAACGATTCCTTAAGGGTGTCAAAGGCGATGCCAAGGTGCTCGCTCAAGGCCTGCGCGTAAGATGAGAACAGGACCACGGCCGCCAGCGCCGCCGAGCCAATTGCATATCCCTTGGTGACCGCCTTGGTGGTGTTGCCGACCGCGTCCAGCGGGTCGGTGACGTCACGGACCTCTTCGGGAAGTTCGGCCATCTCGGCAATGCCGCCGGCGTTGTCGGTGACGGGGCCGTAATTGTCAATGGCGACAATCATGCCCGTCATCGACAGCTGCGCCATGACGGCGACGGCGATGCCGTAAGGGCCGGCCGCCCAGTTGGCCGCCATGATGCCGCCGGCGATGAATATCACCGGCAGGGCTGTGGACTTCATGCTTACCGCCAGGCCGGCGATGATGTTGGTCGCGTGACCGGTCTGGGAAGCAGCGGCGATATGCTTCACAGGGTTGTACTTTGCCGACGTGAAGTATTCAGTGATGACAACGATGGCGCCGGTGACTATCAATCCTATCAACGTGCAAAGAAACAGCTTGTTGACGGATGAGTGGATCAGTGTGGCAGCATCTTTCATCATCCAGCGGGTGATGAAATAAAAAGCCGGGATGGCCAGGATGCCGGCCGCCACCAGGCCCTTGTAAAGCGCCGCCATGATGCCTTCGCCTTTGCCAAGCCGCACGAAAAAGGTGCCGATGATGGAGGCTATGATGGAAGCGCCTCCCAGAACCAGCGGGTAAAGCAGCGCCCGCGACTCGAACAACGGATGGACGTCGCTCTTGAAAACCAGCGAGCCCAGCAGCATCACGGCTACGGCGGTGACGGCGTAAGTCTCGAACAGGTCGGCAGCCATGCCAGCGCAGTCGCCGACGTTGTCGCCGACGTTGTCAGCGATCACGGCCGGGTTGCGCGGGTCGTCCTCGGGGATGCCCGCCTCAACCTTGCCCACCAGGTCGGCGCCGACGTCCGCGCCCTTGGTGTAGATGCCGCCGCCCAGCCGGGCGAAAACGCTGATGAGGCTGCCGCCAAACCCGAGGCCGACAAGATTGACCACATCGGGGCCGGTGCCGCCGATCACCGCGAAATAGCCGGCGACGCCCAGCAACGCCAGGCCCACGCACAGAAGGCCGGTAACCGAGCCGCCCCGGAACGCAACCAGAAGCGCCCGCTTGAGGCCGCTCCTGGCCGCCTCAGCAGTGCGCACGTTGGCGCGCACGGCGACCATCATGCCAATGTAACCGGTCGATCCCGAAAGGATGGCGCCAACCAGGAATCCTATCGCCGTCTTTACTCCGACATCCCAGCCGGAAACCTCGCCCAGAAAAACAAGCAACGCCGCAAAAACAACTACTCCCACCATGGCGACGGCGCGGAACTGCCGGTTAAGATAAGCTTTGGCACCCTCCTGCACCGCTCCAGCGATCTCCCGCATCCTCTCGTTCCCTGCCGGCAGCTTTATCACCCACACTATCAGCGCCGCTGCGTACGCAAGCGCCGCCAGCGAACAGATGATGGCGACCGCAATTCCGTGGTTATTTAACAAGTTGGCCAAATCAATACCTCTCCTTTCTTCGCGGGGATTCCCGGTAGTGGTTAAGCGCACCCCTGCCTCTCCACCGGGGAGCGTGTAATAAAAATTACAAATCGGCGAAATTTATATCAGATTGGGGGAAAAAGGTAAATAAGCGGATGGTGAGTGGTGGATGGTGGATTTTGGATGGAATCAATTAGAAAAGCTGATAGGTTCCGCGGGATGTTTTAACTTTGCTTATGATATGAACCAACTTTGTATCAAAGCACCGGGTTCGAGTTCCGAAAAAGGTTTATACAGATTATTTGCTGATTATCAAAATACAATCCTGATCTTTGTCTGATCTTCGGTTGGAGGCAGCTAACCCGGAGTCCAGGATCCAGGGCGGTTATGCGATTTTGGGAAGAAGCGCTGACGACTCGCCGCTTTCAAGCAATTCCTTGAATTCCGCCGAGGCCGGCGACAGGTAGCGGTCGGCGACCAGAATCAGGTAAAAGTCGCGCTCCAGCGTGACGCCCCGGATGTCAACCTGCCTGAGCATCTTGCTCTGAAGCTGAGCGTGCACCGCCCGGCTGGAAAGAATGGAAACGCCCAGGCCGGCCTCGACTGCGGTCTTGATCGCCGATGAATTTCCCAGCTCCAGGGCGACGTTCAGCTCCGTAACCCCCGCCTTCTTGAGCGTCTGCTCGATAACTTCCCGGGTCCCTGAGCCCGGCTCCCTGGTAATAAAGGGCTCCTCCATCAACTCCTGCTTGGTGATGGTCTTGCCCGCGGCCCAGCGGTGCGCGGGGGCGACAAACAGCACCAGCTCGTCGCGCTCGACAGGCACGCTGGCAAGCGCCGGATTGTGCACCTCGTGCTCGACTACCCCAAGCGCAAACCGGCCCGCAAGCAACTGCTCCTCGATGATGCGCGTATTTTCAACAGTAAGCGAAACCTTGACGTCAGGATAAAGCTGCTTGAACTTGCCCAGGTAAAACGGCATCAAGTAGTTGCCCACCGTGGTGCTGGCGCCCACATGCAACTCCCCGCCCCTGAGACCGCGCAAGTCATCAAGTTCGTGGCCGATCTCATCCTCCAGCTCGAGCATCTTCTGGGCCTTTTCGTAAAGGATGCGGCCCGGCTCTGTCAGCGTCACCCGCTTGTTGCCCCGGTCAAACAAGCTTACGCCGTAGCGGCGTTCGAGCGCCTGGATCTGCTGGCTGACCGCCGACTGCGACATGAACAGATCTTCGGCCACAGCAGAGAAATTGCCCTTCCTGGCTATGGAGCAAAAAGTTCTAAGTTTGATAAGATCCATAATGAGGTTTTACAAAGAATAACGTATTAAGATAGATTCTTATTGATAATGACAATTCTATTTAAATATCTTATCATGAGCGGGCGCCCGCGCAAAGGAAAAGGCCTGCTTGGCAAGGTTAAACCGTGAACCGGAAAAAAACTGTATCTGCCCAAATCAGCATAATGGCGCCGGCCATAATGGCGCTGGCGCTGGCCGTCTTCACCCCGGGCTGCGGGAGGACAGGCGGCGCTTCAACTCCTTCCCCCTCGCAAACCGCAACCGGCGGCGCCGTCTCCACCGGCATCAGCGGCTCGCCGGAGGACGCCGCCGCCCTGCTTAAGAGCGCGACCGAAGCCGTAAAAGCAAAAGTAAACCCCGATCTGGGCGTCCACTTCATCATGGATTCCACGGTTGCCACAGGCGGGAAAAGCATCTCCTCCCAGGCCGAGGGAGACATGGTTCTCCCCGACAGAATCAGGATGACCTCACAGACCTTTACAGGAGGCCAGGTGCAGAAAATGGACTTCATCATGGTGAATGGACATGTGTATGAGCGCCGGGGCAGTGGCGCCTGGCAGGAGGCCCCCGCCCCCATCGCCAACCCGTCCGGCCTGGCCAGCATCACAAATTACCTGGATTTTGCCCGCAGCTCCCGATTCTTCGGACAGGAATCGCTGAAAGGCGGCTTGAAAACCTATCATGTTCAGATCGACGTGGACACGAAGCTGGAAGCGGCAGAAGCCGAAAAGAACGCCAGCCCCGCCCTCAGGCAAAGCCTGGAGGCTATGAAGTCCGCGGCAGTGACTGTTGATCTCTGGATAGGAATTGATGATCATCTCATCTATCAGGAAAATGTCAAAACGGTAAATTCGGCGCAGGGGCTAAACTCGGAAATGGAGTTTACCTTCTCAAACTGGGGCGAGCCGGTTCAGATCAAGGAGCCCTACTAAGAACTAATACTCGACTTCCTCCAAGCAGAGGCCGCAGGCGGGGGCAGTCTCGCCCGCCTGGGGCCTGCCAGCGCCATCAAGCAGCGCCGCCAAGCTGTCCAGGGAGCGGTAACCGCGGCCGATCTCCAGCATTGTTCCGGCCAGGACCCGCACCATGTTGCGCAGGAAGCTCCGCGACCGGATGAAATATATCCACATGTCCTCGCGGCCAAGCCACTCCGACCGGGTGATCTCGCGGTCAAAATAATTGTGCTCGCTGACCGTGGGCGTAAAGGCGGTAAAGTCATGGCGGCCGAGCGCCAGCGAGGCCGCCTGCTGCATCAGCTTAAGGTCAAGCCGGCCCTGATGGTAGTAAGCGTAGCGGCGCCGGAAGGGTGAAGGCCAGGCGCGGTTGAGAACTGTGTAGGAATATGTCCTTGAGCGGGCGCTGCGGCGGGCGTCAAAGCCGGCCGGCGCGGCGCTGACAGCCCTGACGGCGATGCCGCATGGGAGGAGCTGGTTCAAGGAGCGGCGCAGCCTCTCCGGCTGTGGCGGCGGCTCCGCCTCAAGGCTGGCCACCTGGCCGCGGGCATGAACGCCGGCGTCTGTGCGGCCGGCAACGGCCAGCTTCACCTGCTGCTGCAGGATTTGCGTCAGCGCTTCCTCGATAGCGCCCTCGATGGTCGCCAGGCCCGGCTGCCTGGCCCAGCCGGCAAAGCCGGTTCCGTCGTATTCAATATCAAGGCGCAGTTTCACTTCGGGCACTATCTGAATCCTGCCGCCAGCCGGTGTTTTTTCCCACCGGCTGTCCCCGCGGCCAACCGCCAATAAATATCAGGGTCATCAGGGCGCTCAGCCAGGCCAGAGCGGCGCAGATGATCATCACCAGCCGGTACGTCTGCACAAAAGACAGCCTGATAACCTGCCTGACGGCTGGCGCCTGGCCGGCGGGCACGCCGATCGGCACCTGCGCCAGCCCCAGCCTGGCAGACTCGTTTTTCAAATCCTGCCTCATCTGGGGAGAAAGATCAATAACGCGGGCATTGGCCTCGAGCCGGCCGGCGAACGTCAGCAGGGCAACCGAGCCCATCACGGCAATTGCCAGAACCCCGGCAATGCGGGCCACAGCATTGTTTATCCCGGACTCGGTGCCGGCAAAGCGCGGCGGCAGCGCGCTCATGACCGTGGTGGTAAGCGGCGCCACAGTAATGGCCATGCCAAGCCCAAAAATCGCCATCGCCGGGAAGAAACTCGTCCAATAGGCCGATGGACCGCTTGTAAGCCCCACCAGCGCCATCAGCAGGAAGCCGGCGCCCGCCAGCGAGGGGCCCACGAGCAAAGGCGGCCGCGGCCCGTACCTGTCCACCAGTCCTCCCGCCCAGCGTGAAAGCCCCGCCAGGATGACAGTAAACGGTAAAAACGCCAGGCCCGCTTCGGCTGGATTGTATCCCTGCACCTGCACCAGGTTGAGGGGAAGAAAGAATGTAGCTACGTTCAGGGCGCCGTAAAGAAACAAGGTAAGAAGGTTGGCGCCGCTGAATGTCCTGGATTTATACATTTCCAGCGGCATAATCGGATGGCTGGCGCGCCATTCGTACAAAGCCCTGGACAACCCGGGCGCCAATTAGAACGTTGGCGACTGGCGAGAGGCCGCAGGCGAGGGAAGCAAGAGTGAAAATACTGATACCGGTCATGAAGACGCGCTTGCGCCCCAGCCGGTCCCCCAGCGCGCCCCCCTCCAGAATGAGCGCAGCCAGCACCAGCAGGTAACCGTTGACAATCCAGAGAAGCTGTGCTCCGGTCGCGCACATGTCCGCCTGCAGAGCCGGCAGGGCGACGCCAAGCGCGGAGCCGTCTATGAATGCCATGCTGGAAGCAAGGATGGTTCCGGCAAGCACCCAGCCGCCACCGGATGGAGCTCCAAGCCCGGCCGTCTGCTTTTGCCTGCAGCCTGCATCAGGATGCGGGACGTTGGGAAGGCACGTCCCGTCTCGGTTCATGTCGCCGAACCCTAACTGTAGGGCCAAAAGAAACTGCTCTGCCCGGACTCCCACTTCTGGCGCAGCCCGGGAGCGGCCAGATCCCAATCGGGGCGTATTTTGCGGCTGATGACGCGAAAGTCCTGCCTGACTTCCTCCGGCGTCGGCCGTCCCCAGTACCAGTAGCCGTTGTAAACGGAGTAGACAATGAGCCCTGGCTCCAGCATGATCGTATGGGGGATCATGGGGTTGTGATGCGGATCGGTGTATTCCTGGATGTCAAGCTCTTTCTGAACGATCCGCTCCGCGTCGGACAGAAAAGGCCAGCCGGCGCCAAGAGCATTGCGCATCTCCAGGCAGCCCCAGAGATCGTCGGTGCTGATTGTGACTATGCGGCAGTACGAGACGTTGATCTCCGGCTCCATCGCTGTCAGCCACACGTGCTGGCGGTGGTCCTTGGGTCAATAATGGCCGCGGGAAAGCAACAGGCATAACGGGTTGCTTCCCTGCAGTTCCGATAAACGCCGGAGCGTTCCGGTATGGTCGGGAAGCTCGAAATCTGGCAGGCGCGCTCCGGGAACGATATCAGGCCTCATGACTTCTCCTTCCTGTTTTTGCCGGGCAGGAAAAGTCTTGCCGGTTAAGCCGCTTTCAAAACAAAATCAGGCCCGTTTCCTGCGAAAATACCCGCCCTCGGCGCAGGACCGGCAGAGGACGGCGCCGGAGTCGTTGACCTCCCGTCTATCCTGTACATAATTGCCGCACCTGTCACACTTGACTCGCGACAGCGGTGGGCCGGGCATATCCTCGGGCTCCAGGAGCACTTCAACTTCCTCCAGCTCAAAAAGGTCTTCCTCCGGCATGACGGCGTAGGCCTGGCGCTGTTGCTCGTATTTGCCGCTCGCACCTGGCGCGTAGCTTAGCGCCAGTTCACGGGCCTCTTCACGGGCGACAACACGCACGGCGCGGCCGCTCTCCAGATTCACGAAAGTGGCAGCCATGATGCCATAATCCTTGAGTTTCATTGTTCGCTTTCCGACGCGGCATCCCGTGACGACCATGATCGCGTCGGCCGCGCAGCGGTCGATCTCGACAAAAACAATGATCTGTTTGCGCCAGCGGTCGGAGAGAGGATCATCAATGCCCACGGCCCGCAGCCCGGCCCGCGCCATCCGCACTCCAAGAGTCTGCCCGGGACAGCTCTCGCCATGAAAGGCGGCGGCTTCGGCTAAGTGCTCCTGCAGAGACTTCATTGAACTGGCAAATAAGTTTTATCGAGGCAGAATGGCCTTCGTGGCCAACTTACATAACACTGATCATCCAATTTGTCCATGAACCGCCCAAAATTGTCACATTATTCGTTTATATTACAACTTTATCTGCGCCAAAATACAACCAGGGTTCGATGGCCAGAAAAAAATTCCCTGATTCCCCGGCCAGCTCTCCCAATAGCAGCGCAGCATGGCTGGCCGCTACCGGCGGCTCCTCCGGAGCCGGTTCGGGAACACATCTGGCGGAGCTCTGTTTTGCCGCAGGGCCGCTTAACCGGCGGCCCTCCCGGCTATGATAAGTTGTGACTGTTGCTGTACCAATTGCAAAGATTACGCTATTATTTATGGCGCTATGCAGACCTGTCAAAACTGAACCAGACAGCTACACAGGAGGGATCTCAATGTGTGAAGTGGGGCAGGAAGTAATTTCTGTCAAGGAAGCAGTCGGCACTATATGGTCAAGTCCAAATTCTTCTGTAAATTCCTCTCATCTCCAAGAATCTCAGTTTACCGCAACGAGTTCGTGCTCAGCAGCAGCGCTCCCGGCCTCGGCATCAACTAGCTCCTCCATGTTC
>JACWAD010000103.1 GCA_014874175.1 Thermoleophilia bacterium | reverse complement strand
TGATCTCCCGGCTGATGGTCGATCGGTGTCTGCCCATCTCTTGGGCTATCTCGCCCTGGTTATATCCTGCTTTCAAAAGTCCTCGAATCTGGTATCGTTCTTCCTGGGTAAGCTGCGAATAACATCCCATAGTGCTCCTTTACTTGGTCGTTCAGAAGCACTGATGTTATCGCAGCTTGCCTCTTTAAAACGACCTAGTGTTGCACTTGGGAGTTGAATCCGGGTGCCTTTTTCGCATGCCAGAAGGCAATTTCCAAAAGGCTTGCTCACTGTTTCCCCTTTGCCCTTTTTGCTTCAGCAATCCTGGCCTCCCTGGCAGCGTCTTCCTGGGCCCGCATTTCAGCGATCCTGGCTGTTTGCGCCTCGGCGACATGCGGTTTTAACTTAAGCTCCTGTGAAATCACCAGCAGATATTTGAGGTAGCTGAAGCCAAACCGCATTAGCTCAATGTCGTCTTCCCTGATTGTATCCAGCGTGGAGGGCGGTACTTCAAATATCTCCAGGAAACGGCTCTCCGTCACGTAGCGGCGGAAAAGGTCGAGGTCGTAGCTGGCCATGTAAAACATCTGCTGCCGCTTCTCACGGTTCTTGTCCACCTTGGGCAGATCCTGTTTCATCATTATATTCTTCCACTCGCGGTTCATGTCATCGTAAAGCGCCGCATCCTGGTCCTGGCGCCAATCCGCAACCGTCCATTTCTTTCCCTCGTTAAAACCGAGGCAGTGGTCCTCCTTGACAATAACGTACCATTCGTCATGCAGCGGCTGCTCGTTCTTGTCGTCCATGATGCGGTGAGTGGCCTGTCCCACCGGGTAATAGCGGCAGGCCGCCGGCCGGTCGCTGTAAATGTTGCAGCCCTTCCCCTCCCCCTGACCCGGTGTCACGAACGGACAGTAAAGATCATTTTCAGCATCCATGCGCATGTAAAGCAGAGGGTGGGTGGTCTTTGCGTCTTCCTCGAAGCGGGTGTACTTTTTCAGAAACTCGGTGCTGCTTAAGCCCAGGCGCTGCTTCATCCGGACCACGTCATATGGCGTCAGCAAAATTTCAATATTGCAGCAGCACCTGGTAAAGCATGCGCAGCCGGGATGGCAGCGGAAACTGAACTCTGAATCCAGCTCAAATTTGGTCGGTATTACAGCCTTGTTGTTTAAAGAAACCATTTTCCTGCCTTAGTGTATTTAACTAGGCCGGCCTGCGGGCCGCCCTACCATTGTAAACGATATTACCGGCGCAACAAAAAACGGGCGGCCTCACGGACCGCCCGCAGACATGCGTTGAGTTATTCTACTCCCAAATCCCTGCCAGTCGCCCGGGCAAAAACGAGCGCCACCATGCGGTACATCATGTGCGCCATCTTGGAAAAAGGCGTATAGATGAACAGGAAAAGCACCGTCATCAGATGGAGTGAGTAGACCGGGTATGCAAGGACGGCGGAGTTGGCCTCGCGCAGAAGCTCTGCTCCAATGCCGGTCAGAAGAAGCACGTAGATGGTGCCGATCAGCCACCAGTCATAATAGCTGCCGCGGCTAATCTTGCCGGCGTGCGTGAATTTGTAGATCAGCACCATAGTGATGCCGATGATGCCCGCGGCGGCGCTGACATTTGCCAGAATCTTGATGGGATCATACAGCGGGAAAGGCGATTCGCGATGGACGATGTCGATATAGACGAACGCCCAGGCACTTGTCAGGAACAGCCCCACAAACGCGTAAAAGACAAGCAGGTGCGAATTGGCCCTGTCCCTGGTCTCGTCGCACTTGCGGAAGCGCTTGTGGGCCAGGAACTCCGTCACCGTCGGCCACAGGTTGCCGAAAAATCCCTTCTCCGGCGGCGAGCCGCCGTCAGACACGTGGTTGTTTACCATGTCAGACCAGTACCTGCGCCCGCCCATGATCAGCAGAATGGCAGCAATGACAAAAAAGATGGTGAAGATGGGGTCGATGGCGCGGTAGATATCCATGAACTTGGAATAGACGATGGCGCCGTTATCTCCTCTGGGAACGTCGGAGAAGTGCCCCTGGAAGCCGATCGCCGCCATGATGACAATTACGGGCAGAAGCGCCATCAGCACAAACGTCTTGGCGCTGCCGACCGCCTTGGCAATCGGGGAGATGGAATAATTGGCGATGGTCATTTTTGCAATTGCCTGCATAACCGTGCCCGGTTTGGCGTCGCGGGGGCACTGGGCGGTGCAGTCATTGCACTGGTGGCAGAGCCAGATGTCCGGGCTGCCGGTCAGCTTCTCCTTCAGCCCCCACTGCGCCCATTGCATCTCTTTTCGGGGGAAGGGCGTGTCATCGGGGGTGATATTGCATACGACCGAGCAGGTGGCGCACTGGTAGCATTTCTTCAAATCGCTGCCGCCAGCGCCAACCACGTCGCGCACGAACTTGACATCCGGCTTAATTACGCGGGCAGGTATCGCTTCAGCCTGGACTGCCGCCTCCGGCGCCTGTTCAGATTCAGCCGTGTCTTGCCCCCCGGCTGACTCAGCCGCCGGCTCAGCCGTGCTGTCGGCGCCCTCGGCCGCCTCGCCGGCCTCGGGCTCGCCTGCGGCGCCTGCCTCTTCGCCCTTTTCTACTGACTCATCAGCCATGGCTATCCTCCCTAGAATCCCTTGAACGGGTTAGGCCCGAACTCTTTCAGCTTCTCAGCAAAGTCGCCCATAATCTGGGGCAGCCTGTCCCATTCATTTAAAGGGAGCTCCACCTGGGTGACGCGCTCCGATTCCAGCATCAGCCGTCCCAGGGTCTCCTGGACCTTGCCCAGCCTCTCGTTGGCCGCCTTGCTGCCCTTTATGAAATGGCACTGGTAGTCGTCATCGAAACGGCAGCCAATCAGCAGAAAGCCCTCGATGCCGGCCGACAGGGCGTCGGCAATCCAGACAAGGTTGGTGCCGCCCAGGCATCTCATCGTAATAAAACGGTAGAAGGGGCTGATTTTCAAACGATTAAGACCGGCAATATCGAGCGCCGGGTAGGCATCGTTCTCGCAAATAAGGGCAATGACCCTCGGCTTGGAATCCTCTTCCGGGACCTTGATTGCTTTCATTTGGGAAGCAATCATCTCGACGCTGTAATTCTTGAAGGAGATGATCCTCTGCGGGCAGGCGCCCATGCAGGTGGCGCAGCGGCGGCAGCGGAAGGTGTTGGTCTTAGGCGTCCCCTTTTCGTCCTCATCCAGGACGCCGAAGGGACACTCAACAGTGCAGCGGCGGCACTGGGTGCAGTTGGTGAAGTTGATCTCCGGGAATGACTGGTCGCCGGCGCGCGGATGCACCGACATGCCCTTGGCGGCCAGTTCCAGGCATTGAATTGCTTTCAGTGCCGCCCCCGCTCCGTCGTTTGCCGACTGCATCGCGGTCATCGGATGCCGTACGGCGCCGGCGGCGTAAATTCCGGTCCTGCGGGTCTCGTATGGGAAACAGACAAAATGGGAATCAGGGAAACCGTATTTCAGGTACGGCAGCTCCGGTCCCTGGCGGTACTGGAGGTTAAGCACGACCGGGTCGGCGATGACCTCCTTGATGACGCCGTCGACCGTTTCGGTCTCGCGCCACTGGCCCACGTATTCCGGAGTCAGGTCGGTAACGCCCTCGATGTGGGCCGGAAGCGTATTGGTGACCATTCCGGTGGCCAGCACCAGCATATCGGCCATGACCATCACCTTTTCTCCCAGGATGGTGTTGTCAATCTCGAGGATGATATTGCCGGACTCATCTTCGGTTATGCTGGTGACCTCTCCTTTGGTGAGCATGACGCCGGGGTTGTCCTGCGCCGCCTTGTAAAACTCTTCGTAGAGGCCGGGGGTGCGCATGTCCTTGTAGACGATGTACGCCGCCGCCTCAGGGTTGCTCTCGGTAACATAAAGGGCCTGTTTCAGCGACGTAAGGCAGCAGACTGATGAGCAGTAAGGCAGGTGCTCCGGGTCGCGCTGGCCGGCGCACTGCAAGAAAGCGACGCTGGTTGCCTGCTTGCCGTCTGACGGACGAGCGACAGTTCCGTTGCCGTCAGAAGCGATCTGCTCCATCTCCACGTTTGTGACAACATTTTTGAATTTGCCATAGCCAAGATGCTCCAGGCGGTTTGCATTGTATGGCTTCCAGCCAATCGCCAGCACGATTGAACCAATTGTCAGCGTCTCGGAGCTGCCGTTGCTGGCTACCGTCACCTGGTATTTGCCCGGCTCGCCGGCCGTTTTCTCGATGGTGGCATTGGTAATGACACGGATCTTGCCGTGACCCATTACTGCCTCGATGCGCTCCTCGATACCGGGCTTCTTGCTCTCCTGAAAAGGGGCCTTGTCGGGAAGCAGCCGGTACATTTTCTTTGCCCAGCCGCCCAGCTCTGCTTCTTTTTCGATTAAAACCACGTCGTAACCTGCGTTGGCCGATTCCAGGGCGCTGGCAAGCCCGGTGGGACCACCACCGATGACAAGGATTGTCTTGTTGATATCCTCAATTTGCGGTTCCGGCGGTTCGCTGGCCTTGGCTCGGACAATGCCCATGCGCAGGTGATCTTCCGCCATTTCCTGGGTGTTCTCATCTACGGCAGGGGCGGCTTCCTCAGATGTGTCTCCGGTCTCTGCCGCAGCTCCCGCTTCCCCGGCTTCTGTTTCCGGCCCCGCAGCTTCCTGCTCTGGCGCCGCGGCTTCTTCCTCTGCCGCGCCGGGACCTGCTTCAGCAGAAGCTTCCGGCTGGATGGCAGCCTCGGCCTTGCCGGCCGTTTCGGCAGCCGGACCCTGGGTCCAGACGATGTGCTCTCTCAGATTTACCCTCTCGGTAACATACTTTGCCTGATCAAAATCGAATTTATCGGCGTTGACCCGCATCGAACAGGCAGCCACCACAATTGTGTTGACACCCTCGTTGTTGATGTCGTCCTTTATCTGCTGCGTGCCTTCCTGACTGCATAGAAACGGGGCCTGGCGGACGATATCAGCCTTGTATTCATTTTTGGCGACATTCTCCAGGGCTTCGGCGTCAAGTGCCCCGCCGATGCCGCAGTCGGTGCAAATGTAAACTCCGATTTTCTTATCCACCTCAGTTACCTCCCGCCGTCTGGACCGCACGCGCAGTCACCTGAACGCTCCTCAGCGCCGCGCCTGTAGCATCCTGCACCGAGGTGGTAACATCATCTGGCCGCCGGGCAACGCCGCAGACCGAGATGCCCGCGCCGAGTTTGTCGCCATCCACAAAGCCATGATCTTCAAAGGGAATGTTGAGGGGGATGCCGCCGTTTTTTGCCGCCGGTTCCATGCCGGCCGCCAGCACGACCATGTCAAACTGCTTCTTGATCTTGCCGCCGCCGAGGATGTCTTCCACGGTCACAACTGGATCGCCGGTGGCGTTGTCCTCCTCGATCTTGGCCACCTTTCCCTTTGTCAGGGTCACGTTATCGTCTTCTTCAAGCCTCCTGAGGAAGTCCTCGTACTTGCCTGGCGCCCTTAAGTCGATGTAGAAGATCTCCGCTTTCGATTCCTGGTCGGCGTCGCGCAAATACGTTGCCTGCTTGAGCGAAGCCATGCAGCAGATGGCGGAGCAGTATGCCAGGTTGTTCTCGTCGCGGCTGCCTGCGCACTGGGCAAAGGCGATGTTCTTGACTTCCTTGCCGTCAGACGGCCGTTTGATCTTGCCGCTCGTGGGGCCATTGGGAGCAGCCAGCCGCTCCATCATCACGTTGGTGATGACGTTGGGAATTGAGGCAAAATTGAGGTTCTCGATCCTGGCGGCGTCATAGGGATCCCAGCCGGTGGCAATCACAATGCTGCCTGCGGCAATATCCACTGTCTTTTCCTCCATGTTCAAGTCTATGGCGCCGTACTGGCAGGCGTCGGCGCAGGCCTGGCAGACGCTGTTGCAGGCGCTTTTGTCCAGTACATAGCGCATTGGAAAGGCCAGGTCGTGAGGCAGGTAAACCGCTTTGGTTGAGTTCATGCCAAAGTTGTAGTCATTTGAGCGCTCGGCGGGACAGACAGCGGCGCAGTCGCCGCAATTTGTGCATTTTTCATTTACGTAACGCGGATTAATCCTTACGGTGGCGGTAAAATTCCCCTCACTGCCGGAGACGCTCTCAATCTCCGAGAGCGTGTAATATGAAATAGCCGGGTTTTGCCTGATGCGCCGGAAGTTGATCTCTAGGCCACAGTACGGTGGGCAGAGCTTGGGGAAATACTTGTAAAGCTGCGCGACGCGTCCGCCCAGCGAAGGATTCCTCTCCACGATCACGGACTCCATGCCCGCTTCCGCCGCCTCGATTGCGGCGGTAATGCCGCTAATGCCGCCTCCGATCACAAGCACCTTATCTGACATAAAAACCTCCAAACGGCAATGTCGAATGTCGAATTCCGAACGTCGGATGAGGCCGCATGTGCCTAAACCTGATTAGACAGGCTACGCCTCGTCGCACATCGAATCACAAATCAGACTTTGAATAAAAGTCTGATTGGTCATTCGATTCGCCATTCGACATTTTCATGGGGGCGGGATGAGCTTGCAGCGCAGGCTCATCCCGCCTTTATGACATCAGGTCGCTGCTACACCGCTTGCTTACGCAGGCACCGACGAAGTAACCAGCTCTACATAGGGAACCTTCTTCAGCTCCCAGCCACTCTCGGGAGTCCAGCGCGAATTGGTGAAGCACTTCCAATCTGCGTCGTTGATGCCGGGGAAATCGCCACGGTAGTAATAACCGGGGTAACGGCTCTCTTCCCGGTAGAGAATATGGCGCGCGTGGGCTTCGGCCGCCCAGATGCGGTGGTAGTTTTCCCAGGCGCGCAGCAGCTCGTGCAGGTTTGCCGCCGCCAGATAGACGGAGTCTTCCTTGAGCCTTTCCAGCTTGTCAAGCCCGGCCTCCAGCAGGGTCTTGCTGGTGGTGTAGTAAGTGGAGACGCCACCCACGTACTCGTCCATGATTTTCATCAGGCGGAACTGCAGCATTCGCGGACGGATATAGTTCGGGTTGACGTCCACAACATCCGGAGCAGTTGTATAGGCGACATGCTTGCCGTAAAGCTCCATCGGCATATAGATCTCGGCCACCAACTCGTCGATGTTTTCAGAAATGGCGGGCTTGAAATCGGCGTGGTCAAGACACCAGGCCACCATGTTCTTGCCGGCAATCCTGCCTTCGGTATGCGAGCCGGAGGAGAATTTGTGACCGGAGGCGCCGACGACGTCGCCGGACATGAACAGGCCGTTGACCGTCGACATGCGGTTGTAGCCCCAGGACCACTCTTCAGGCGCGCCGGCGATGTCGCCGGGCCCGCTTACCCAGAAACCGGCGCAGCCGGCATGCGAGCCGAGCAGGTAAGGCTCGGACGGCATCAGCTCGGATGGAACCTTGTCCGGCTCAACATCCTGCGCCGCCCAGAGGCCGGCCTGGGCAATGGTCATATCGAGGAAGTCCTCCCAGGCCTCGGCTTCGAGGTGCTTGAGCTGCTTCTCATCCATTGTCTCCGCCAGCTTGGCCATTGCCTTGTCCGTATGCATTATGATCGGGCCGTTGCCCGCTTTCATCTCGATTATTGCCGCATGGTTGCGCAGGGCAGTGCCCATTGGCTCATCATACGGAGCGAACTGCTCGTGAATGGTGTCGGCGTGCTTGGCGCAGTAATCTTCGCCCAAAGCATTGGTGGCCGCGGCTTTGAAGAAAAGGAACCAGGCCCCGACCGGGCCGTAACCATCCTTGAACCGCATTGGCACGAAGCGGTTTTCCATCAGGGT
Source organism: Thermoleophilia bacterium (assembly GCA_014874175.1). Lineage (GTDB taxonomy): Bacteria > Actinomycetota > Thermoleophilia > BMS3ABIN01 > BMS3ABIN01 > JACWAD01. The sequence goes on along the minus strand of JACWAD010000103.1, from coordinate 3,810 downwards.
CATCTCAGCGCCGGCCTGGGCGCCCATGGCGTAGCCCGAGCCGGAATTCCAGACCGGGAACCAGGCGCGGCCCATGCCCTCGCCAACCGACCGCGGCCGGAAGACGTTGACGGCGCCGCCGGATGCATTGAGGACGGAGCTTGCCCTGAAGACAAACACCTTGTTCTCCCGGACGCTGAAGCCAACGGCGCCGGCGACGCGGTTGGGCTCGTTGGCGTCCATCAGCAGCCTGGTGCAGAAAGTGCGCTCGTACAGGTTCTGCTCCATGCCGGTGGCATCGCGGTTGAACTCGAGCGCCTTCTTGGCGACTTCGCCGACGATGGCTTTATATGACTCTCCGTTAATCATGATCTGCCACTTGCCCGAGCGGACCGGCACACCACCATCCTTCAGAGGAGGCTTGCCGGCATCGCGGGCCTGATGGCCGTCCAGCGAATGTCCTTCTTCGTCCTTCTTCCAGATCGGCAGGCCCCACTCCTCGAACAGGTGCACGGTGTCGTCCACGTGACGTCCCAGGTCCAGGACCAGGTCCTCACGGATAATGCCCATCAGGTCAGCGCGCACCATGCGCACGTAATCCTGAGGGTCATTCTCACCCATGTAAGTATTGATAGCAGAAAGCCCCTGGGCCACGGCGCCGCTGCGCTCAACGGCGGCCTTGTCAACCATGACCACTTTCAGCCCTTTGGGGGTTGCCCAGCGGCAGGCCTCAAAGGCGGCGCCTGCGCCGGACATGCCGCCGCCCATAATGAGAAGGTCGCAGTCAACCTCCTCAACCTCGGGCTTCTCGACAAAACGAAATTCATTTAAGGGTTTATCCACTCTTATCGCCTCCTTCTCTTTAAATGGACAGCGTGAAGAAGCCCGGCTTCTTCAGCTCGTCATAGTTTGGCTCGGGCTTTCCGGCGTAGGGATCAACAGTACCCTCAGGGACCAGCCGGATGGGAAACTTGAACCGCTTCAGGGTGCCATTGCGGAACTTGATAGTCCACATGATCGAGTCGGTGCCGCGCAAGGGGATGACTGATGCCCCCAGGGGCGCAAAGTCGGCATAGGCCCGAACTTCGATGGCCTGCTGCGGACAGATCTTGACGCAGTTATAGCATTCCCAGCACTGCTCCGGCTCCTGGTTGTAGGCTTTCATCCGCTCCTTGTCAAGAAACATCAGGTCGTGCGGGCAGATATACATGCAGGCCGTCTTATCCTGGCCCTTGCAGCCGTCGCACTTTTCAGTGATTACAAAACTAGGCATCTCGTTTTTCAACCTCCTTCAAGTTGACTTTAAAACCTGATCAATTCCTGGCTTGAGTTTGTCTGTGCTATACTGCACCCCCTCTCTAGGGATTAAATATTCAGGCCAGCTACATGCCTTCAGAATATTTGTGGGTCTTGATCTCGACTTTCTCGGTCAGGCCTTCATAATAAGTCCTCAGCAGCGCCAGCACCTCGGGGCGGCTGAAGTGATCGGGGACTTCCTCGCCTTCGGAAAGCATTTTGCGCAGCTTTGTGCCGGAAAGCAGCAGCCTGTCTTCCTTGCCATGCGGGCAGGTTTTCATGGAAGCCATGCCATCGCACTTGGTGCAGTAGAAGGTCCAGTCGATCTTGAGGGGCTGCGTTTCCAGTGAGCCCGCCGGGATTTCATCAAAGATATGATGAGCGTCAAAGGGGCCATAGTAGTCGCCGACGCCGGCGTGATCGCGGCCGACGATGAGGTGGCTGCAGCCATAATTCTGCCTGAACAGCGCATGCAGCAGAGCCTCCCGCGGGCCGGCGTAACGCATGTCAAGCGGATAGCCGCCCACGGCGACGGTGTCCATGACGAAGTAATGCTCGATCAGGGTGTCGATTGCTTCCTGGCGCACGTCTGAGGGGATGTCGCCCGGTTTCAGTTTTCCCAGCAGCATATGAATAAAGACGCCGTCCAGCGTCTCAATCGCGATCTTCGCCAGATATTCGTGCGAGCGGTGCATTGGGTTGCGCGTCTGGAAAGCAGCCACCGTGTTCCAGCCCTTCTCTTCAAAGATAGCGCGCGTCTCGGCCGGTCGCAGATAGATGGTTGGATAATCAGCCGGGAAGGAGCCCTCGCTCAGCACCTTGACGGTACCGGCCAGGTTGACCTCGGGCTGGTTCATAACCATCGCCACGCCCGGATGCTCCATATCGGTTGTCTTGTAAACTTGTTCGCACTCATGAGTCTTGTCAATGGTGTATTTCTCCGTCACCTTCATCGTGGCCATCGCTTCGCCGGTCTCCTCGGAAACGAGCGCCACTTCCTCGCCACCCTTGATGCCTTCGGCCTGGCCCTCTGTGGTGGAAACGGTAATGGGAATGGGCCAGAAGGTGCCGTCCGCCATGGTGAAATTGTCGCAGACGCCCTGCCAGTCGGCCTTGGTCATGAAACCGGCGAGCGGCGTGAAGCCTCCGATCCCCATCATAATCAGGTCGCCCGCCTCACGGGAGCTGATGTTTACCTGATTCAGGCTCTTGGCCTTCTCCTTCTCCGCTTCCAGCTCCGCTCCCGTGAGCAGGAGCGGCTTCAGAGCCTTGTCCTTTCCATGCGGGTTTACCAGAGCCATTCGATCATCCTCCTCTTACCATCATAAAATCGACATTAAGTTAAATCAAAAAGCGCCCGGCCTAAAGGCCGAGCGTGCTGAGGACATTGGCAAAAATCTCGTCGATGCCGCCGGTGCCGTTTACGGACTTGAGAATGTCCTTTTCCCGGTAGTAATCAATTAGCGGGGCCGTCTGCCTGTTATAAACTTCAAGCCTCTTGCTTATCGTCTCTTCCCTGTCGTCATCCCTTTGGAAAAGCTCACCGCCGCATTTGTCACACCTGCCCTCTTCCGCCGGGGGACTAAAGTAAATGTTGTACATTTGGCCGCACTCCCGGCAAGTGCGCCGGCCCGTCAGCCGTTTCATTAAATCTTCCAGGGGTACATCGACGCTTAAGGCCATGTCCAGATCCATACCCAGCGACTGAAGCATATCATCGAGGGCTTCAGCCTGAACGGTATTGCGGGGAAAGCCGTCCAGTATGTAACCCTGCTGGCAGTCGTCCTGGTTGAGCCGCTCCTCGACCATGCCCAGAACCACGCTGTCAGGCACCAGCTCGCCCTGATCCATGAAAGACTTGGCCTGAACGCCAAGCTCGGTCTCGGCTGCGACCGCAGCTCTGAGAAGGTCCCCGGTGGATATCTGGGGGATTCCGAACTTCTCGATCAGCTTTTTTGCCTGTGTTCCCTTGCCAGCGCCTGGCGCTCCCAGCAGTACCAGTTTCACATTTGCCTCCAAATCAGATGCAAGATAACGATGCCGAAGGCCAGATGGAAAACCTTCGGCTGGCTGCCGCTTACCTACGGAAAGATAATGAGATACAAAAGACGCAAGACCACCTGCCGGGCGTACCCGCAGGGGGTATTAAATATCGCCGGCCAAGGTTTGTCAAGACGCAGTTGACGACCTCTCACGGGTTCCGCAGCCGCCCACTTGCCGGCGGCAGGCAGCTTAACGACCAGCCTATCACGCCAAATTTTTGGCTGGCTGTAAAAAAACCAGGCGCCTTGGAGCCGGCAGCAAGCGATATTTTATTAGCATGCAGGCTTATCTTCAAGATAATCTGCCTGGAAATTTCATTACTCTTTCTTATTGTTTGTATCAGTTGAAACAACATAAGCCGGCTTCTGGACGGGTCGTGCCCTTAAACTTCTGTAAATTCATCAGCCGCTAAAAGGAAGAGCGGCCATCGTCTCCAAGATATTCGGTGACCAAACCAATATCAAAGGAGGAGACGATGGCCAAGTCCAACGC
>JACWAD010000102.1 GCA_014874175.1 Thermoleophilia bacterium | reverse complement strand
GGTAGAGGGTAGTGCCGCCCATGGCTGTGACATACGGCGATGAAGCCGGGTAATCGACACCGAAATCACCGTCTACGTCGCAGTTGGAGCCGTTGTCGCCGCTGGCTATAAACCACGTCTGGCCTTGGGCAGCCCCCTGCTCAAAAATGCAGTCTTCCTGGGCTGTTTGGCCGCCGTCATAAGCATAAAATTCACATCCCCCCCAGGACGAGGTGACCACATCGGCAGTGTTGTCAGTGACAATCTGGCTGTATTCAGCAGTCAGGTCTGATGGGGAGACGGCGCTGTTGTTAGCAGGCACAATGTAAACAAGCTCGCTGGCGCCGCTTGCCAGGGCCGTGGACCATTCCACGTCCAGAGTGGTCTCGGGGTCGTCGACGGCCGGGCACTGCCATGATATGCAGACGCGGCTTAGGCTGGCCGGCTGGTAGCCAAACTGTGCCTCAAATGTCTGCAGATCGGAATCATTAAAGTCGCCGGCGGTTGCCACGGCAATCGTCCTGCCGCTGCCGTCATAGCCGTGCGTGTTCGGATAGTCATACGCCGTTGAGATTTGTTGAGGATTGTAGGGAGGGCTGTTCGACTGGGAGGATGAAACTCCACCCTCCAAAGGCTTCACCTTAAAGGCCGGCTCCTCCATGCTTGAATCAAGCCCCTGCACCCCCTTGATAACGCCCGACAGTCCGGAGGGAATTTGCGGCTCAGCCGCGTTTGCGTATTCTTCCTTTCCGCGAAAAAGGTAGCGATGCAGCTCGGTCTTAAATGCCGCGCCGGCCTCGGCGGCATTGCCGTCGGCTATGATCAGCTGCCTGTTCGGGGTGGCCTGGATTGAAAAGCCGTTTGCGGCCAGGTAGCTGGTGGCAGAGTCGTAATCTTTCTGGCTGGGAGCATACGCAGCCAGAAATTGCGGCGGAGTAAGAAACTTGTGAAAGAAGCCTGAAGCCGGGTTGTTTTGAGCGGCGATCAGGTCTTTTAAGCCCTGCTCATTCCGCAACGACAAAACGACAACCAGTTTGACTGGCGTGGCGTCAGGAAGCCTGCCCAGATCCTGACCCCGGCTTGCTATCTGAGACCTTCCCTGAAGCAGGGGAACCGACCCTGTATCCGCCGCAAGCAGCATGCTTGTAGCAATGGCAAAGAAAAAAATGCACAATAAACCCCATAGCATCAGACATTTTTTCAACATGGAGCTGGTTGCCATAAAAACGCTCCTTTCGCTTTTGAAAAAATGCCGAATGATGATGCTTTGGGATTTTGTCGTTGTCAGCCTGCGCCAGGCATAGTACTTTACCTGCCCTGTTTGAACCTTAAACAATTTATTGATGACGAAATGCGGAGCGCCGCCGAAATCCGCGACGTGGGAATAGCCAAAGTCTGGCTCCTCGGGCAGGACTCGAACCTGCAACCAACCGGTTAACAGCCGGTTGCTCTACCATTGAGCTACCGAGGAGCATAACCAATGAAGTACCTGCATTATAGAAGGCTGCAAACAACCATTTCAAGGACGCTTTGTCAGTTCCGAGTTTTGAGTTGCGAATTGAGAGTTGCGAGGCTTGAACCCGGAGGAAAGCAGTTGGACAAAAATACCCTGTTTATTAACGGGGGTCAGGAACCGTTATTCCAGAAATTCCTTTAGCCTTTGCGATTCGCGGTAGCTTTTCAGTTTTACCAGGGTCTTGGCTTCGATCTGCCTGATGCGCTCCCGGGTTACTCCAAACTTCTGCCCGACCTCCTCCAGGGTGCGCGGATGCTCTCCCTTGAGCCCGAACCTGAGCTCGATAACCTTGCGCTCGCGGTGGGTGAGGCTGTTTAGGACGTCCGCCAGGTCCTCCTTCTGCATGATGTCGGAGACAGCTTCCACAGGAGCTACGGCTTCGCTGTCCTCGATGAAGTCGCCCAGTTGGCTGTCTTCCTCCTCGCCGATGGGAGTCTCCAGCGACACCGGCTCCTGGGAAATCTTGATGATCTCGCGCACCTTCTCCGGAGTGGTGTCCATTTCCCTGGCGATCTCGAACGGGGTTGGCTCCCGGCCCCTGTCCTGCAGCAGCTGCCTCTGCACGCGAATAAGCTTGTTGATCGTCTCCACCATGTGAACCGGGATGCGGATTGTGCGCGCCTGGTCGGCAATGGCGCGTGTGATCGCCTGCCTGATCCACCAGGTGGCGTAGGTTGAGAATTTGTAACCTTTGCGGTAGTCAAATTTTTCCACAGCGCGAATAAGGCCGAGGTTGCCTTCCTGAATCAGATCCAGAAACAGCATTCCCCGGCCCACATACCGCTTGGCTATGCTGACAACGAGGCGAAGGTTTGCCTGTATCAGTTTCCGCTTGGCCTCCATGTCCTGCCGCTCAATCCGCTTGGCCAGCGTCACCTCTTCTTCCGCGGTCAGCAGCGGCACCCTGCCGATCTCTTTAAGATACAGACGCACCGGGTCGCTGGTTGGCGTCTTGACCGACAGGTCCAGACGACTGAGGATTTCCTCCTCTCCCGCCTTGCCGTCGCCGGAAATGTCGGCCATGAGAATCTCGTCATCTTCTTCAACAACTTCGATCCCCATGTCGAGAAAGGTTGAATAGATACTCTCGATCTGGTCCGTAGAAAGCTCGACGTCCTGGAGGACATCCGCCACCCTGTCGGAAGACAGGAATCCGTGCACCCTGCCCTCGGCAATCAGGTCCCGCACCTCATCCAGACTTATTTCTTCCGGATGGCTCATTTAAACCTCATAAGAACCGGACTGAATAAGCTCAATTATCTCCCTCCGGCGTGCTTCCAGCCGGCAAAGGTCTTTGAAGCTTTCTGAATTGTTATCGTCCCGGGAAAGCTTTTCTTTGAGGTCGGAGATGCGCCGGTTGATGCTGGCTTCGGAGAGGCGGAAGTAGAGCTCATGGAGAGCGCCGGAAGAAAGATCCCTGCCGGCCTGGGCCCTGATTTTAAGCTCAGGCAACAGAGAGCCAGCCGCACTGGCCGCGGCAGTCAAGGACGCCGGCCCGGTGCCGCCGCTTTGACCCTCATTTGTCTCCCTGACCCAGCGAAATGCAGCCCTGGTCTGCTCGGTCGTGAAATAGGCGTCGGTCATGTCCTGCAAATACCTTCTGGCCTCCCCTGGATAAGCCAGACACAAACTGAGAAAGCTTCTTTCGTTACTTTCCTGGTGTGTCAAGACCCGCTGCCTGGTTTCGCCTTTGCCGCCCGCAGACGCATGCGAAACCGTCTTTACCAAGTATGCCACATTTTCAGCGTCAAGGCGGAGCCGGCCGGCAATTATACGCAGCTGTTCATCCAGCTCAACTGCGTCTACCGCGCCGGAAAGCACCTTTTCCAGCGCAGCAAGAGCCTTTTTGCGGCCGGAAGCGCTGTCTAGATCGGAGCGCGACAGCGTTTCCTGGACGTGATATTCTAGCAACGTGGCCGCTTCAGCCGCAAGGCGCGTAAAGGCCTCGCCTCCCTGCGGCCCCATCGCCAGGTCCGCCGGGTCCTGACCGGACGGTATCCTGACGACCCATAACGAAACGTCCATGCCTTTCGCCAGTTCCTGCGCCCTCAACATCGCTTTTTGCCCGGCGGCATCGGCGTCAAAGGCAAGAAAGAGATTCCTTGTAAACCTCGCTATTTCACGCAGTTGCCGGCCGGTAAGGGCAGTTCCCATTGAGGCCACTACGTTTTTTGTCCCCGCCTGGCTGAGGGCCATCACATCGGTGTAGCCTTCCACAACGTAGGCCCGGTCCTGGCGGACAATATCCCGGCGGGCGTTCCCAAGGCCAAAAACAAGATTACCTTTGTGATAAAGATCAGAGTCGGGCGAGTTCAGATACTTGGGCTTGCTGTCGTCGAGCACCCGGGCGCCGAAGCCAAGCACGCGGCCGCGGTGATCAGTAAAAGGGAACATCAGCCGTCCGCGGAAGCGGTCATAGGCGCGCCCGCTTTTCCTGGTCGCCAGGCCGGCAGCAAGAAGCTCCTCAAGCGAAAACCCCTTGCCTGCCGCGGCCCTAAGCAGCGCCTGCCCCCCGGGAGGCGAAAAACCAAGCCGGTACTGGCGGATCACTTCACCGGCAAACCCCCGTTGCTTTAAATAGCCGCGGCCGGTCTCCGCCCTGGGCGAATCATGCAAGTATCTTGCGTAATATGAGGCAGCCTGGTCAAGCAGTGACAATACCCGTTCCCGTCGCCTGAACTTTTCTTCCTGGCCGGCGCCGCCTTGTTTAAACTCAAGGCTTACGCCGTACTTGTCCGCCAGGGCGCCAACCGCTTCGGCAAATTCAACGCCCTCCATTTTCTGAATGAACGTGAAGGCATTTCCTCCTTCGCCGCAGCCAAAGCAATAATAAAGTTTTTGGGCCGCGTCTACGGAAAACGACGGCGTCTTTTCATTGTGGAACGGGCACCTGCCCATAAAGCTGGCGCCCGTCTTCTTCAGCTCGGTGAATGGAGATACAATCTCGACCATGTCGCATGCGTCCAGGACAGCCCTGATGGAGGATTGTTTGATCAGGGCCATAAATAATAGTTCAAAGTTTCAAGATCAAAGTTCAAAATGCTTATGCAACTTGCCCAGGAAATTGTCACTCTGGGGGGCTTAAAAGCGCGAATAAGAATCTGCTTCCCTTTAAAAGCAGATCCTTCGGCACTTTTCAAGTGCCCAGGATGACAATTTAAATAAAACCCGAGTAAACAGGATGAGCAGTAGTTCAAAGTTATGGGGCGCAGTTGGGCGAGCCCGGCCGCGCCCGTCTCTCGAGGTTTTTACTAACCGCCATCTTCTTCCCAGCCCCGCGGCAGAAAAATCTCCTTGAATTTGCGGATGGCGAACTGGTCCGTCATGCCGGCAACGTAGTCGGTCACTTTCACTGCAATTTCGCTCTGGCCGGCGCCGGTCCATTCCGGAAGCAGCTCCGGATTCTCCATGTAATAGGCAAACAGGCTGTCAACAACCAGATTAACCCGTCCCATCTCCCGGCTTGCCACCGACCCAAGATAAACCTCTTTGAACAGGAACTCGCGCAAGCTTCCCATGGCGATCTTCATACCGGGACTTTGCCTGATCTCTCCGGTCCCCATGCTGTTGTCAACCAGGTCATGCACGAGCGCGTCAATGCGGCGGCTGCATGTGTCGCCCAGCATGGCGATCTCCTTTTCCGGCAGGTCTCCAGTGCTGATTATTCCCGCCCGGAGGGCGTCGTCGATATCATGATTAATATAGGCTATGCGGTCTGCCAGGCGCACAATCCTGCCCTCCAGCGTTAATGGATGCCCGGGCCCGGTGTGGGCCAGGATGCCGTCTTCAACCTCAAAGCAGAGGTTTAGCCCATTCCCGCGGCGCTCCAGGAACTTGACCACTCGCAGACTCTGCTTTTGATGCTCAAAGGCGCGGCCTGTCCGCTTCTTTAGCGACGACGACAGCGCCTCCTCTCCCATGTGCCCGAAGGGCGTATGGCCGAGATCATGGCCAAGGCTGATGGCTTCAGCCAGGTCCTCGTTTAGCCTTAGAGCCCGGGCCGCCGTGCGGGAGATGCCGGAGACCTCCAGCGTGTGCGTCAGGCGGGTGCGGTAGTGATCGCCCGCGGGGGCAATGAAGACCTGGGTCTTGTGCTTGAGCCGGCGGAAGCTTTTGCTGTGAACAATGCGGTCGCGGTCGCGCTGAAAGCAGGTTCTTAAACTGCAGGGCTCCTCTTGAGCGGCGCGGCCGCGGCTTTCCGAAGCCTTCACCGCAAAATCGGACAGGTTCTCCAGCTCCCACATCTCTACAGAAGAATAAATGCCCGTTTCGCGTTTTGCGTTCTTAATCATGGTGCGAATTCAGGGTGCGATGCGGCCGGCCCCTGATGCCCGGCGTTAAATGTTGACCGTCACATCCACTTTAGCAGCAGGCCCGGACAGAAAAAAAGCCCCGACGCTAGGCTGTGGTAAACACCATTTTTTTCTCTTCCAGGACCGCCTGAGCCGCCGCCAGCCGCGCCAGCGGCACCCTGTAGGGCGAGCAGCTGACATAGTTCAGGCCCGCCCGGTGGCAGAACTTGACGCTATCGGGCTCGCCGCCATGCTCGCCGCAGACACCAAGCTTGATGCCAGGGTTTTTCTTGCGGCTGGCGCCAACCGCCATTTCCACCAGCTTGCCGACGCCGTTAACATCAATTGTCTCAAACGGATTTTTGCGCACTATTCCCTCTTCCAGATAATAGGTGAGGAACTTGCCTTCGGCGTCGTCGCGGGAGAAGCCCAGCGTGGTCTGGGTAAGGTCGTTGGTGCCAAAGCTGAAAAAGTCGGCATACTCCGAAATATGGCCGGCGGTTATGGCCGCGCGGGGCAGCTCAATCATAGTGCCCACCTTGTAATCGATGCCTGAGCCTGCGCCGGCCAGCACTTCATCGCATACCATGACAGTCAGCTCCCGCATCCTCTTCAGCTCTTCGGCATAACCCACCAGAGGAATCATGATCTCTACCTGCGGCGCGGCGCCTGTTTTCTTTTGAACGGCAACTGCCCCCTGCATGATGGCGCGCACCTGCATTTCGTAAATCTCGGGCCACTGGATGCCCAGCCGGCAGCCGCGCGTCCCCAGCATGGGGTTCATTTCCTTAAGCGAGCGCACGCGGGCGGCGACGGCCTCCTTTTCAGCAATCTCCGCCTCGGCGCCTCCGGTGAGCCTCAGCCTCTCGATCTCGACCATCAGCTCGGTGTAGTCGGGCAGGAATTCATGCAGCGGCGGATCCAGCAGCCTGATAGTCACAGGCAGTCCCTGCATCGCCTCGAAGATGCCCTCGAAATCGCCCTGCTGCATCGGCAGCAGCTTCTCAAGGGCACCGGACCTCTCTTTTGCCCCCGCAGCCATGATCATCTCGCGCACAATCGGCAGCCGGTCTGGAGCCATAAACATGTGCTCCGTTCGGCAGAGGCCAATCCCCTCAGCGCCGAACTCGCGCGCCTTTTCGGCGTCTTCTGGCGTGTCGGCGTTGGTGCGCACTCCCAGGCTGCGTATCCGGTCGGCCCACTCAACAATCGACTGGAAGTTCTCATTTATCTGCGGCGGCACCAGCTCCACGGCGCCCAGGATGACGTTGCCGCTTGTGCCGTCGATGGTGAGGATGTCACCTTCCCTGACGGTGTGATCTGCTACTGTAAACTGCCGCTCATCTTCGCTTATCCTGATCTGGTCGGCGCCGCAGACGGCCGGCTTTCCCATGCCGCGGGCAACGACCGCCGCGTGGCTGGTCATGCCGCCGTGCGAGGTCAGCACGCCCTGGGCCTGGATAAGGCCGTGGATGTCATCAGGACTGGTCTCCCAGCGCACGAGGATCACTGCCTCCCCGTTCCTGCCCCTGGCTGCGGCCGTATCTGCGTCAAACACTGCCTTGCCTACAGCCGCGCCCGGCGATGCGTTCAGGCCCGTTGCAATCACATCATATTCCCTGGCGGTGTCGAGCATCGGATGCAACAGTTGGTCCAGCTGGCCGGCATCGACGCGCGCCACCGCCTCTTTCCTGCTGATCAGCCCTTCAGCAAACATGTCAACGGCAATCTTGACTGCCGCCGCTGCCGTGCGCTTGCCATCACGGGTCTGCAACATGTAAAGTTGGCCCTTTTCAATCGTAAACTCGATATCCTGCATCTCGCGGTAATGCTGCTCCAGGGTCTGCATTACCTGCATCAGCTTTTCGTAGGCCCGGGGCAGATCGTCTTTCATCTGCGCCAGCTTTCGCGTCTTGCGTATGCCGGCGACGACATCCTCGCCCTGAGCATTGATCAGGTAGTCGCCGAAGATTTCCCTTTCACCCGTGGAGGGATTCCTGGTGAACGCCACGCCGGTGCCGGAGTCATCGCCCATGTTGCCAAACACCATCATCACCACGTTCACGGCGGTGCCCAGGTCGTCGGAAATGTTGTAGTGGCGGCGGTAAGTCACAGCCCGGGGAGCGTCCCAGCTGCCAAACACGGCGGCAATTGCCATGTCCAGCTGCTCACGGGGATCGTCGGGAAAGGAGCGCCCCGTCTCCTTCTCCAGAATCTGCTTAAAAACTTCCACCAGCTCCTTCAGGTCAGCCGCGGAAAGCTCGTTATCGAAACTGACGCCGGCCTTCCGGCGCCGGGCGGTGATTGCATCCTCAAACAGCTGCCCCTCGACCCCCATCACGACCTTGCCAAACATCTGGATAAAACGGCGGTAGGCGTCATAAGCGAAGCGCTCGTCTTCAGTCTTGTCCGCCAGGCCCCGGACCGACTTGTCATTCAGGCCCAGGTTAAGGACGGTGTCCATCATGCCCGGCATGCTGAACTTCGCCCCCGAGCGCACGCTTACCAGAAGCGGATTGTCCGCCTGTCCCAGCTTCTTGCCCGTTTTCTCCTCGAGAGCCGCCAAGTGCCGCGAAACCTCATCTGCGAGACCCTCGGGAAACTGATTGCCGGCCTTTCCGTAGGCAATGCAAGCCTCGGTTGTGATGGTAAATCCGTTCGGAACGGGGATTCCCTGCTTTGTCATCTCGGCCAAATTTGCCCCCTTGCCGCCAAGAAGATCCTTCATGCCGCGAGAGCCCTCGGAGAAATCATAAACAAATTTCTTGCCCACTTTCCCTCCTAAAAAATCAGATAGTAGATGGTGGATGCTGGCTGGTGGATTGTTGAAAATGCCAGAGGCTTGCCTCTTTTTCTTCGGCGGCCGGTTCACGGCCTTTATGCAGCACACGGGTTTTCAAGTTTATCTCATAAAATCCCCTTAGACCACTTTTTTTCAGTCCTGACTAATATCAAGATCCAGCATCCTGTATCCGTTTTTCAGTCTTTTCGCCCGGATTTTTCTTCAGGGCCGGCGGGCGCGGGAACCGCCGCCGCCAGCATCGGATCTCCAAGCTGTCTCAAGAGCAGAGCCGCCCCGGTCACGAGCGCCAGCCGGTTTTTGCGAAGCCCGGCGTTTTCTGCCATTACCAGAACCTCATCAAAGAACCGGTCAACGGCGGGCCGGATGGAAGCCGCCAACTCAAGGGCCTTTTCGTATTGGCGTGAAGCAGCCAACGCCTCAGTCAGGGGCCGCAATCCTTCTATCGCCTCAAACAACAGCCGCTCCTCTTCTGTTTCAAACAGCGCCGGGTCCGCAGCGCCTGCCTCGAAACCCGCGCCCGCCTTGGCCGCAATCTTTGTGCAGCGGAAATACGCGGTGTGAAAATCATCGAAGGCGTTCCGGCTGCGGAACTTCTCCAGCGCCCGGGCCAGCGAGCCCAGGGCCAAAATGCTTTTTGCCCCGGAAGCCCGCGCCGCCTCCGCCACCTCAACGGGAACGCGGTCCTCCACCAGCCGCCGCTGGAAGCGCTCCGAGATAAACTCAAACGCGCTGGCGACGACGCCGCCGGCTGTGATGACATCTGCTTTTTGATCGATAAACAGCTGGTGTGAAGAGCGCAGCAGCGCGGTGAGATCAAAGTCGAACCGGAAACGGATTATTATATCCACCAGCCCTGCCGCCGCCCGCCTCAGTCCATAGGGATCCCGGGAGCCGCTGGGCAGTTCGTCCACCGAGAAAGCACCGATAATGTTGTCAACCTTGTCGCAGGCAGCCAGCACGGCTCCCGGCGCCGATGCCGGCAGGTCCCCACCAGCCTGGTCGGGAAGGTACTGCTCCGCAAGAGCCTGGCAGACATCTTCAGGATACCCTTCCAGGCCTGCATATATCGACCCCATGTATCCCTGCAGATCGGGAAACTCCTGCACCATGGCGCTGACAAGGTCGGCCTTGGCCAGCCGTGCCGCCGTAGCCGCCATTTTGCGGTCCGGGCCGCAGAGGTCAACCAGGTCGGCAAATGCTTCCGCAAGCGACCACAGGCGGCGGCTCTTGTCGGCCAGCATCCCCAGGCGCCGATGAAAAACCACGCTTTCCAGCCCTGCCGACATCGATTCAATACCGGTGGCAAGATCCTTGTCAAAGGAAAATTCGGCGTCCTCAATCCTGCCTTCCAGAACCCGCTCATTGCCCTCGGTTATGCCGGCGGCGCAGGCAGGATCGCCGTTGGTAACATATAGGAACCCTGCTTTAAGCGAGCCGTCTGTGTCCATTAACGGGAAATAACGTTGATGTGATTGCATGGCAGTGACAAGAACCTTTTCCGGCAGGCGCAGGTGCCCGGCGCCGAATGCCCCTGCTTTGACGCTGGGGTTTTCCACCAGGTAGATAACCTCCTCCAGCTTGCCGCCCGGATCGGAGAAAGCGGCGCCGGCTTTTTCCGCCTCGCGTGAAAGACCGTCAAGGATAAGCCGGCGGCGCTCCTCCTGGTCGACAATAACGAAGTTGTCAGCCAGTTTTGACTTATACTCATCAATTTTGCTAATAATAATCTCCTGCCGGCCCAGAAACCTGTGCCCTCTGGTTGTATTGCCAAACAGGTCGTTTAAGCCGCTGCCAGGATACAGCTCGCCTTCCGGGACCAGATCTTCATCGCCAAACTTTAGCACCAGCCAGCGGACCGGCCTGGGGAACCGGAACTTCGACCCTGTCCAGCCCATGGTTTTCTCGAAAGAGAAGCCGCTCAGGATTTCCAGGCAAATATCGTTTTTAATTATTGTCCTGGCGGACTTTTCTGCCGTGCTTCTCTTCACTGCAAACACAAACTGCCGGCCCTGATATTCCCGCACCTCGAGCTCGCCTGCTGAAACACCGTTTGCGCGGGCAAAGCCCTTCCCTGCTTCGGTCGGCTTTCCGTTTTCATCAAAAGCAATATCTGACCTGGGACCACGTTTTGCTGTCACCCGGGTCTCCGGCTGCAGCGGCACCAGCCCGATGAATATTGCTATTCTTCTGGGGGTAACCCAGGTCTCGATCTGTTTCCTGCCAACCTTGAGCAAATGCCTTTCAAATGAAGCTGCCGCCAGCACCGGCGCCTGCTCTGCTGCCGTCCGGCAGGCAACGGCCGGCAACTCTTCCGTTCCGATCTCAAGAAGGAAGCTGCCGAAGCCGGCTTTTCTTTCAGTAGAGACGGCAGCCACAGTCAGGCCTCCCGTGGCTGCTGGCTTAAATACAGCTCCGCGCAGCGTCGCGCCAGGTTGCGGACGCGGGCGATATAGCCGGTGCGGTCCGTGACGCTGATTACGCCACGGGAGTCAAGCAGGTTAAACATGTGTGAACATTTAAGAACATAGTCATAGGCGGGCAGCGGCAGCTCCGCCGCCAGGCAGCGCTCACATTCCTGCTCAAAGTCAACAAAATGGCCGCGCAGCATTTCCGTGGCGGCGGTCTCGAAATTATAGCGTGAAAACTGGGCTTCATTGTTTTGATAGATTTGACCGTATGTGATGTCAGCGGCCCAGACCAGATCAAAGACGCTGCTCTTTTTCTGCAGGTACATGGCGATCCGCTCCAGGCCATAGGTAATCTCTACCGATACAGGATCCAGATCTATGCCTCCCACCTGTTGGAAATAAGTGAACTGGGTGATCTCCATGCCGTCGATCCAGACCTCCCATCCCAGCCCCCAGGCTCCCAGCGTCGGGCTTTCCCAGTCGTCTTCGACAAAGCGCACGTCGTGGGCGGCAAGGTCGACGCCAAGCTCTGCCAGCGAGCGCAGGTAGATATCCTGGACGTCATCCGGAGCCGGCTTCAAGATCACCTGGTACTGGTAGTAATGGGAAAGCCGGTAGGGGTTCTCGCCGTAGCGTCCGTCAGCGGGGCGGATGGAAGGCTCTGGGTAGGCCGCCCGCCAAGGTTTGCTGTCCAGGCAGCGTAAAAAAGTGGCGGGGTTAAAAGTGCCGGCGCCCACTTCGGTGTGATACGGCTGCATGAGAACACAACCCTGCATTGACCAATAGGTCTGCAGAGACAGTATAATTTCCTGAAAGGCGGGAAATTGGCTCAAGGCGGAAAGTTATTGTATAAAAACGGGCAGGAATTGTAAATGCCGGCTTCTTTCTCTACAGAAGCCGCAGTTCTCGGCTCTCACAAGCTTCGCGACGCCGACAGGATCGTAACTCTCTTTACCTCCGGTTTTGGCAGGGTCCCGGTCGTCGTCAAGGGCGTGCGCAAAGTCAAGTCCCGCTTTGGCGGCCGCCTAGAGCCGTTCACCCAGCTTAATGTCCAGCTCTGCAAGGGGCGCAGCCTGCATACCCTCACCGGCGCCGACACGATTAAAACCCGCTCCGCCGCCCGCGGCCATCCGGCCGCGCTGAAAGCCGGATTTTCGTTTATTAACCTCCTTGGCCGCGAAACCAACGAGCTGGAAAACCGGCCCCGCACCTATAACCTGCTGACCAGGTTTTTGGACGGGCTTGATGAATCAGTAAAAAGCGGCGCCGGGGAGAAATGTTTTGCCTTCCTGGCGCTGGCGGCGGACCTCAAACTTCTGCTGCTGGCCGGCTACCTGCCCAGCCTGACCAGTTGCGCAGCTTGCAGCGCCGACGAAAAGGATCTGACCCGCTTTTCCGCCGCTGCGGGCGGAGTGCTTTGCGCCGACTGTCCCGGCGAATCGTTCCCGATTACGGACGCCTCGCTGGCAGAAATGCGCCGGCTGTTAGAGCGCCCGCTGGCGCAGGCCTGTGCGGATCCTCCCGGGATGACGGTTGCCGCCGGGATCTGGCAGGCGATCCGGGAGATCTGCCGGTTTCATCTTGGCGTTGATTTAAAAGTACAGCCTTGGTAGCGAAGCCGGCTTGAGAACGGCGAGGCCGTGTAGCTCGCAGGTATTTTATCCCCAGGTCTATTGCCCGTGCCCGGCTTTCAGGAATTCGTCGTAGGATTTGGTAAAGAAGTGGTGGCCGGCGGCGTCGCCGGTAGCCACATAATAAAGGTAGTCAACCCTGGCCGGCTTTAGCGCCGCCTGGATGGACGCTAGCCCCGGATTACAGACCGGCCCTGGCGGCAGTCCCGGGTAGCGGCGGGTGTTGTAAGGCGAATCAACCTGAAGGTCCTGCCCGGTCAATTTCCGTTTCCAGGAGCCGACGGCATACTGGACCGTAGCGTCAACATCAAGCCTCATCCCGGCGGCCAGCCGGTTATAAATCACCGCCGCCACCAGGGGCCGCTCTTCAGGAACCCTTGCCTCCCTCTCCACCATTGATGCGACAATCAGGATCTGGTAAGGAGTCAGTGATGCCGGCGCCGTACGCTCTTTCCTGCTTCCGTTCCAGTCCAGGGACGCCGTTTGGAAGCTGAAGGCGGCCAGTTGCTCGTTAACCAGCGTAGCGGCGTTAAGGCCGAGATCAAGGTTGTAGGTGCTGGGGAACAGAAACCCCTCCAGGTTTTTTGCCTGCCCGGCGCCGGGCAGGGGTAGCCTCCGCCCCTGAGGAACGGCCGCCGCCAAATATTGCCGTGCGGAAATCGAGGTCCGGGAGGCAACCAGCCGGGCAATATCGGCTGCGTCAAATCCTTCGGGGACGGTAAGCACAGCTTCAGGGGCCTGCCTGCCCAGGCGCAGGTCCGTGATAATATTTGCGATCGGCTCGCCCCGCGTGAAACGGTAGGTGCCTGCTTTCAGATTTCCTGCCTGCCCGGAGGCCTCGGCCTGGCCCATGAAATCCCCCGCGTTGTCGATGACGTTGTTGTCAACGAGCAGGCGGGCAATCTGGGCAGTGCTTGCTCCCTGGGCAATCCTTATCAATGCCTCGCCTTCCTTTGGCCGGGAACCATGAGTCATGGAGGCCGATACTAAAACAACTGCCCCCATGATTACCAGAACGCCGTAGCGCTTAAGCCAGGACTTAAGCGTGCGCCTCGCGTCGCCGGCGCCAGGTTCCCCGGGCCGCCCGCCCCCGCCACTAAAATTGCTGTTTGTTCCTTTTCTGACCACGTAACTTATTTATATTATGATTGCTACCGCTCTTGTTCGGCTTTCCCCTCTCCCATGGAGGAACCCGGTCTTATTACCGAATCTCAAGCCATCGTTGATATTCAGCCGACTTCAGATAATCGTCAAGCAGGATGCAGGCCGCCAGGCCGTGCGCAGAAGCGCGGGAGCTGGCCGCATGTTTCTTTGCCATCTTGCTGGTGAAACGCTCGTCCCAGGCAATAACCGGCACGTCAACGCGGGCCTGCAACGATTCCATGAACTCCTCTGTTTCCCGGGCCTGCGCTTCCCTGTTCCCGCTGAGGGATACGGGCATGCCTACGATAACCAGAAAGACTTTTTTTTCCGTGATTAAACGGACAATATTCCCAATCCCAGCCGGACCTGCCCCCTGCTCAATGTCCTCAAGCGGCCTGGCAAGCAATGCCGAAGGATCACTGATGGCCACGCCGGTATGAGCCCGGCCATAATCAAGGGCGAGGACACGGCCCTTCCGGGGGTGTTTGTTTTCGGGATTCAAACTAGGCCTCTGGGCAATCTACATTTTCAAAGGCTCGGCGCGCAAGCCGCCTGCCTGCGTTCGCTACGCGCTAAGCCTGGCGGCTATATATTTGCGCGCCGCTTCCTGGGCGCTCTTTATCTTTGCCACATCAGGCCCGCCGCCACGCGCCAGGTTTTCCCGTCCGCCACCCTTGCCGCCGGTAACGGGCGCCACTTCTTTGATGAGGTCACCTGCGTGCGCTCCCATGTCGACGGCTTTTTGCGAAAAATTTGCAATCATGTTAACGCGGCCGCCGGCTGTTGATGCGACAAATACGGCAGCCGGCTCAAAACGCTCCTTGAGCAGATCCGTAAAAGCAGGCAGGTCCGCCGGCTCAATCTTCTCATCCCAGACCGTGACAACATTTATCCCGCCGATGACTTCTGTGGCCTCGACCTGCCCGGCAAGGCTCTTTAGCGATCTGGCCGCCGCCTGCTTTTCAATCCTGCCAAGCCGGTCAAGCTCTGTATTAAGCCTGGCAATCTCCGCCAGCATCGATTCCGGCCCTGTTTTCAGCTCCCGGGCCAGGCTGCGGACCAGTGACGATCGCCGGCGGAGGAAGTCGATTGCCGCCCTGGAAGTGATCGCCTCTATCCGGCGCAGGTTGGCTCCCACGCTTGACTCGGAGACGATTTCAAAAGCGCCGATTTGGGCGGTGCTGCTGACATGAGTGCCGCAGCACAGCTCGCGGCTGAAATCGCCAATCTCGATCACGCGCACAAATTCGCCGTACTTTTCTCCAAAGAGGGCGATGGCGCCCATGTCGCGGGCATAATCAATGGTTGTCGTAAAGGCCTTGACGGGATGATTCTCGATGATCTTGCGGTTGATCATGTCTTCGATGCGCCCCAGCTCCTCCTCGCCGACGGCGTCCCCATAACTGAAATCAAAACGAAGCTTCTCCGGCCCAACTGCAGAGCCTGCCTGCCGCACCTGCTCGCCCAGGAGCTGGCGCAAGGCATTCTGGAGAAGATGCGTAGCAGTGTGATTGCAAGCGATGGCATGACGGCGCACCCTGTTTATCATTGCCTTGGCCCTGGCGCCCGCCTCCAGCCGGCCCTCGGCCACCTCGGCCAGGATGGCCTGGTCTCCGTCCAGGGAGAAAACTTCCACCACGTCCGCTTTGCCGTCGTCTGTATGGATCCAGCCGGTATCAGAAATCTGGCCGCCGGATTCGGCGTAAAAAGGCGACTCCCTAAGCTTAAGAAGAAAGCGTCCGTCTTCCAGCTCGCGCAAGTCGCCAATGGACGTGTAAAGCTCGTGCTTGCCATAGCCCACAAACTCGGTTTTGACTTTGGCGCTGCGGCCCAGCTCCGCGAGCGCGTCCAGCTCTTTTCTGCCAACAGACTTCATGGAGGCGCGGGCGCGGCGGCGCTGCTCGTCCATCAGCCGGTCAAATTCCTCCTCTTCAACCTCCAGGCCCTCGTCATGCACTATTTCACAGGTCAGATCAAAGGGGAATCCATAAGTGTCGTGCAGGCGGAAGGCAACCTCGCCGTCTATCACATGGCCGCCCGACTTTTTTGCCGCAGCCAGAGCTTCAGCAAGCATGGCGTTGCCCTGTTCCAGGGTGAGGCCAAAGCGCCCTTCTTCCTGGCCGGTCGCCGCGGCGATCATCTTCCTGCCGCGGCTCAGCCCCGGATAATGCGCCTGCATCAGGTCAATTACGCGTTCGCAGAGCCCGGACAGGAATGGCGGTTCTATCGCCAGCGTCGACGCCGCCTGGATGGCGCGGCGCATCACCCGCCTGAGCACGTAGCCGCGGCCCTCATTCCCAGCAAAGACCCCGTCTGCCACCAGGAACGAAATGGCCCGGGCATGATCTGCAAGAACGCGGATGGCGCGGTCATGCCTGCTATCTGCGCCATATTTTACGCCGGCAACCGTGCAGACATAATCAATGAGAGGCTGGAAAAGATCAGTCTCAAAGACGCTCAGCTTTTCTTCCAATACGGCAGAGATGCGCTCCAGGCCCATGCCGGTGTCCACATTCTGGCGCGGCAGCGGGGAAAGCGCCCCTGCCTCATCACGGTCAAACTGCATAAAGACAAGATTCCAGAATTCTACAAACCTGTCACAATCACATCCAGGAGCGCAGCCGGGGCGGCCGCAGCCGGCCTCCTTGCCCAGGTCAAAATACAGCTCGGTGCAGGGACCGCAAGGCCCCGTGGGCCCTGCTGACCAGAAATTGTCAGAGGCCGGAAGAGCAATAATGCGCTCCGGCGGCAGGCCGGCCTCTAGCCAGTTATCCCTGGCTTCATCATCGGGAGCAACTTTGTCATCGCCTTTAAATATGCTCACCCAGATGCGATCTGGGTCCAGCTTGAGCGCGCGGGTCGAATAACGCCAGGCCAGGTTAATAGCGCCGGCCTTAAAGTAATCGCCAAAAGAAAAATTTCCCAGCATCTCGAAGAAAGTGAGATGGCGGGCAGTCTTGCCGACGTTGTCAATGTCGGTTGTGCGGAAACACTTCTGGCAGGTTGTTAAACGTGGATGGGACGGCGGCTGGATCCCCAGGAAAAAGGGCTTGAATTGCTGCATGCCGGCTGTGGTAAGCAACACCGAAGGATCATTTGCCGGAACCAGCGAGGCGCTAGGCCGGTTTTCATGCCCGTTTTGCGTAAAGAAATCGCGAAAACCGGAGCGGATTTCATCACTCTTCAACTAGGACTGTCAACTCTCCTTTCCCTCCCGCAGCTCAATCTCGGCGCGTACCTTGCCAAGCGCCCTCCGGATCAGGCGGGACACGTGCATCTGTGATACGCCTATGTTCGCTGCTATCTGCGACTGAGTCAAGCCGGCAAAGAATCTTTGATGCAAAATGCGGCGCTCGCGGCTGGTCAACCGCGCCAGGCCGGGCTCCAGGATAACACGGCGCTCGGCGTCATCAAAGCCGTCCTCGTAATCGCCGATTGATTCCATCGGCGAGCGTTCGTCGTCATCTTCTCCGCCCATCCGGTGATCCAGGGAGAGGGAACAGCGCGAGCGGCCTGCCTCAATTGCCTCGAGTACTTCTTCAGAGGTAGCTCCCACAGCAGCGGCCAGCTCATTGACGGTTGGAGAGCGGTGATGGTTTCCGGCCAGAAAACCGGTAATATGCTCAAGCTTCATATTCAGCTCCAGCAGGCCGCGCGGGACCTTTACCGCCCAGCCCTTGTCGCGAAAATAACGCTTGATCTCACCAATGATGTTCGGGGTGGCGTAGGTTGAGAGCGCCACGCCACGGCCGGGGTCAAACCTGTCAATCGCCTTGATCAGGCCAATGCAGCCGACTTGCACCAGGTCCTCCAGCTGTTCTCCACGCTGGCTGTAGCGCCGCGAGACCCCGTAAACAAGGGGCAGGTAGCGGACGATCAGCTCATCGCGGGCGCGCGAATCGCCCTTTATGTGGTAGGCATGCAGCAGTTGCTTTTCCTCAAACCGCTTGTGGGAAATACCGTTCGTGGCTGGCCTGGGTCTTAAAACGGTAGCTTCCATCTGGCCTCCATTGGATCGGCCCCTGTTAGGGCTTGGGCTTGCCTTTTCCCTTCGGTTCTGTCGGTGACCCCGTTCCAGCCCCCCTCGCCGCATTGCAAAACTCCGGCAAATCCCATTTTATCTCCGCTTTAAGCGCAACATCTCTTCCGGAAAAACCAAAGAACTATTGAACTACCCTCTCGTCTTTAAGTTAAACCTGTGCAGGCGGCTGGAACAGACCGATGTTAATCTTATGCGACAAAATCAGCCGTCCGTGCAGATTCAGACTGCTCTTCCTGCCGGCCAAGCTGGTGATCTATTTCCGCTTCTTTGGCTGCCGCCGCCTGTTTGCCGGCGTCAACGGCAACCATCAGTTTCTGCTGCCACCCGGCCCCGGATTCCTTCAGTTCTGCCGGCAGATTCCCCAGTACTTCGACAATGTCCTTGCCCGTCTCCTGGCTTCGTTTCTGGGCGTAAAATATTGCCGCCGCCGCAGCGGCTGCCGCCAGCAGGCCAGTCTTTGCCAAAAAACCCGACATCGCTACCGCCTCTCCCGCTGCAGCCACAACGACGTGATCGCTTCGGAAACGCCTGCAGAAAGGCCGGCGATTTTTTTGACCGGCGTTGTCACCGCCATCTGCATTGCCCTGGTTGTAGCCTCGACCCGGTCGGTGACGTTCACAAGCGTTCCCATCATGTCATCCGCCTTGCCCAGCTGGCTGTTCACCTCATCCATTGTCACCTGCAACCGCGACAGCAGCGGAATTATTTCCTCGTCTAGCCTCTTTAAAAAAACGTTCATCCGGGCGAACGTGCCGCCAACTTTCAGGAATACATAAGCCAGGGCCAGGGCAATAACAACAAGAAAAAAGCTGAGCGCCGCTTCGAGAATGGCCGTCCAGTCCATAAGGATGTTCCTCCCTGTCGTTAAGGGCGTAATGTTGCCTGTATCTTAACACGTTAAAACATCCTCTGGCACATGGCCACGTTTGTCAATAAGAGCGACAGTATACCCCTGCCGCCCGGGCAATAAAATAAGGGAAATCACTGCATTTAAACCGGAAATACCCTGATAAACAAGATAAAAACAGGAGGAGATTTGCCGGCCCGGCAGGCCGGCGGGCGCAAAACCGAAATAGC
>JACWAD010000101.1 GCA_014874175.1 Thermoleophilia bacterium | reverse complement strand
GCGCTTAAATGAGGAGATCAAACGCCGGACCAGAGTAATCAGGATCTTTCCCAACCGCGCGTCCTGCCTCAGGCTCGTCACCGCTCTTGCCGCCGAGCAGTCTGATGAATGGGTCAGCGGCAAGCGCTACCTGAACATGGAGGAGCTAGTTGATGCCGAGGCCGGGAGCGCTGCTGCTGAGCACGAACTCGTTGCGGTAAACTGAGATTCTTGGAGATGAGAGGAATTTACAGAAGAATTTGGGCTTGACCCACCGAACCCTTTTATAACAACAACAAGTCTAACAAATGAAGCAATTTGTTCCTACTGATGAAGAATTAATAGAACAGATCAGGAAGGGCGACAATAGGACTCTTGAGGAGCTTGTTTCCCGTTACGAAGACAGGGTATACAATCTTGCTTACCGGATGCTTTCCAGTCGGCAGGACGCAGAAGACGTTTTGCAGGACACATTCCTGAACGTGATCCGGGGCCTGGACAGCTTCCGGGGCCAGTCAAGATTCTCTACCTGGCTTTACCGGATTGCCGCCAATGCGGCGCTGACAAAGATCCGCAAGCGGAGCCGGCGCGAGAAGAGCGAGAGTGAATTCCTGGATGACGTTTATGCGGTTAAAGAAGCAACTCATGCCGGAGTCGTGTTGCCGGACTGGTCTTCAAACCCGGCTACGCGGCTGCTCGGTAGCGAGGTTCGCCAAAAGCTGGGAGCGGCAATAAGGGAGTTGCCGGAGGTATACCGGGCCGTATTTGTTCTGCGCGACGTCGAAGGCCTGCCGGCCGACGATGTTGCCGAGGTGCTCGACTTGTCAGTGCCGGCCGTCAAATCGCGGCTGCACCGGGCGCGGCTTTATTTGCGGAACAGGCTGTCCGGTTATTTTGAAGAAAAGTAAAGGGACCAAAATGGATTGCCAGGGAATATTCGAAGCGATTTCGGAATATATTGACCAGGAGCTGGCGCAGGCAAAGTGCCGGGAACTGGAGCGCCATTTAAGGACGTGCCATAACTGCCGCGTGGTCATCGATACTCTGCGGCGGACCGTAGCCCTTTATCATTCCATCCCCTGCGAGCGCCTGCCCGACGAGGCGCGCCTGCGCCTGCACAAGGTAATCAAGCTGACGAATGCCGAATGACACGAATGTCGCATTAATCGGACAACCAGAGATCCTTCGCCTTTGGCTCAGGATGACAGTTTCCTGAGCCAATTGGATGATCGCTTTCGACATTTAAAATTCGGAATTGTACTTTAGGTTTTTTCCCACTTCTCCAGGTACGCGACCTGGCTTAATGTGCTGCCGGCTTCGATCTCTCCGCGGAGGCGGTTCTCGCGCTCAAGCACGTCCATGGCCCGGTTGGCGATCTCTGCCGCCTTTGCTTTCGGCAGGCGGACGAGGCCGTCGCTGTCGCCAATCAGCCAGTCGCCCGGGTTTATCCTGATCCCGCCGGCGGTTAAGGGCACACCGATTTCGCCAAACCCTTTTGGCTCCCCGGCTGTGGGCGTGATGATACTGGCAAAGACGGGAAATTCAAGCTGCCGAATTTCGGGCGTGTCCCTGACCGCTCCGATGATGACTACCCCGGCCAACCCCCTTTTAAGGGCGCTGTGGGTGGCCAGCTCCCCCCAGACAGCGGGGCCGGCGCCGCCGGCGTCGATAACCAGCACGTCGCCCGGGCCCGCATGGTCAATGGCCTCCACCGGCTTGGCCCAGTCACCCGGGAACGTTCTAACCGTTACCGCCGGGCCCAGCATCCTGGCTCTCGGGAAGACCGGCCTCAGGCCGGGGATATCGCCGCTTCTGTGCATCGCGTCGGAGAGGTTTGCGGTTGACACCTGCGCCAGGGCCGTGCGGATTGTCCCCTCGGTCGCCCGCTTGTAGAGGGCGGTCTTTACGCCCTTGCCCGTTGCTATCGCCTGCTTTATCTGCCGAGCCGCCGCCTCAGCGTCTGTTGCCTTGATGATGGCTCCGCCGACTATGATAATGTCGGCTCCGGCATGGGCTGCCTCGGCGGCCGTCTCCGAATTGATGCCGCCGGCCACAGCGACTGGAATCTCAACTGCGGCCTTAACCCGGCGCAGCAGGTCCATGGGGCCTTCCCCGCGCATCTGCCGGTCAATGGCGGTATGGATGCCGATGTAATCGGCGCCCATCTGTTCCACCTCGAGGGCGCGCTTGACGGGATCAGCAACCTCAATCATGTCTACGATGATCTCAAGGCCGTAATTTCCGCCAACCTCGATGCACTCGGAGATGGTGGCGTCGGATGCCGCCCCCAGGACTCCGGCAATGCGGGCGCCGGCCTTGGCCGCCGATTCCATCTCGAAGCGGCCGGCATCCATTGTTTTTAGGTCGGCCACGATGTCGTTTCCGGGGAAGGCGTGCTTCAGCCGCCGTACCGCCTCCAGTCCTTCGCTCTTGATCAGCGGCGTGCCTGCCTCCAGCCAGTCGGCGCCGCCTCGCACGGCTTCCTCCGCCACGGCCAGGGCGCGGGGAAGATCGAGAAAATCGAGAGCTAGTTGGAGAACAGGGGGATTTGTGGGGTTTGAAGCCACGGCTGCGTCAGGCGCCCATGACCTGAATCACAACACGCCGCCTGCGGCTGCGGTTGTCAAAATTAACCAGGGTTACCTGCTGCCAGACACCTAAAATCAACTGCCCACCAACAAACGGTATGACCAGCGAAGGGCCGACCAGACCGGCCCGCACATGCGAGTGGCCATTGCCGTCGGCCTGGTAGCGGTTGTGCTCATAACGGTTTTCTCGCGGAGCAATCCGCTCCAGGGCGTCTTTAAAGTCGGCGATCACGCCCGGCTCATATTCCAGACAGGTGACGGCGCCGGTGGCCCCCGGCACAAAGACGGTTACGGTGCCGCTGCGCAGGCCGCTCCTACTTACCGCCTCGGCTACGCCGGAGGTAATATCGGCAAGGTCAAGCTCTTCCCGCATTGGGTATTCAAGCTCGTGGGTAAAAACGCCGGCGGAGCCGCCCGGCTGGGCTTTCTTTTTCACGGTCATCGCGGGGCCCGGCCCTTTTCTCGGCCGATGAAATCATGCAGCCTCGTCTGCGCGACAGGCCTGTTGCTTTCATCCAGCCTGATCAGCAACGGCTCGAATCCTTCCAGCTCTCCGGGCGTGCAGGAAGCGTATGACAGAATAATGACCCTGTCGCCGGCCTTGACAAGACGGGCGGCCGCGCCGTTGATGCAGACCTCGCCGGCTTCCCCCGGCAGGGCGTAGGTTGTCAGCCTGGCGCCGTTGTCAATGTCAAGCACGTGCACCTGCTCATAAGAAAGGATGCAGGCCGCTTTGAGCAGGTCGCTGTCGACGGTGATGCTGCCCTCGTAATCGATGCTGGCCGCAGTTACGCGGGCGCCATGGATCTTGCTTTTTAGTATTTTTCTAAGCATTGTCTCCTCCCGGGGACAGGATCATGTTGTCGATCAGCCGGGCGCGGCCAAATCTGGCGGCGACGGCGGCCAAAACATTCTTGTTGATTTGCGCGACCGGCTCCAGTGTGTTGGGGTCGACAATTTTTACGTACTCCAGCTCGGCTAGGTACCGCCCGGCGATTTTTCTTTTCATCTGCCGTTTAAGGGCGGCGGTGCTCCTCTGCCCCGCGGACACCGCTGCTTTTGCTTCCAGCAGCGCCTCGTAAAGGACTGGCGCCTGGCTGCGCTCGGCTTCGCTCAAATAGGTATTGCGGGAACTCATCGCCAGCCCGTCCGGCTCCCTTACTGTAGGACATACCCTGATCCTGACATTATAATTCAGGTCAACGACCATGCGCCTGATCACGGCGGCCTGCTGTGCGTCTTTCTGGCCAAAGAAGGCAGCGCCCGGCCGGATGATGTTAAATAACTTGGCAACGACTGTGGCTACGCCCTGGAAATGCCCCGGCCGGGCGGCGGCGCAGAGTCCCTCGGCAATCTTCCCAGGGGCCACCATCGTGTCGAAGCCGGCAGGGTAAAGCTCTGTGTCTGTGGGCGCAAACACAATGTCGGCGCCGGCGGCAGCGGCCAGCTTGAGGTCGCGATCCAGGTCGCGCGGGTAGGTGTTAAAATCATCGCCGGCTCCGAACTGGATCGGGTTGACAAAAATGCTCACCACCACAAGCGGGCATTCGCCCTGGGCGGCGCGCATCAGGCTCAAATGGCCGGCGTGAAAAAACCCCATCGTCGGCACAAGACCGGCAGTCCCGCCTTTTTCCAGGCGCTCCTCCAGCCGCGCGCGGATATCGGCGATTGAGCGGGCAACAGTTAAGGGCTCGGAAGCTTCACCGGCAGTGCCGGTATGAGCGAAGTGGTTAATGTTGTGGCCGGGAAGGTGGCCGGCGGCCGCGCCGGCAACAAACAGGCTTGCGCTTGATCTGCTTCGCACAGTCTTCCTCCGTTCCAGTTCTCGGGGAGATACCAGACTTTGGCTGGCTGAAATGAGATATCGTTAACAACACTTTGGCTGCGTACGCCTTGCAACCGTCTAAAGAATAAAACAGCGGCAGCATTCTTGCAAAGGTCATTTTTATAAACTAAAGTTAAATTATAAGGACTAAATTGGGAATGTTGTATATTTGCAGGCAAAAATGAAATAGGACCAAAGAGGATTATGCCTATTTATGAATACTGTTGCCGGTCCTGCGGGACGGCTTTTGAAGAACTGGTTCGTATAAGCAGTACAAACGGAGCCGGAATAAAGTGCCCTGGATGCGGCTCCCGGGAGGTTGAGCGGATGCTCTCGTCATTTTCCATTTCTTCCTCGGGTGGGGTCGGCTCCGCCAAAAATTGTGGCTCCTGCTCGGGGAGCACCTGTTCCAGCTGTGGCTGATAATCTTACGCGCCGGAGCGCTCTGGACGCCCTCCAGCGGGAAGTTGTCTCCTGCCGCCGCTGCCCGCTTCACGCCGGCCGCACCAACGCCGTCTTTGGAGCTGGCAGCCATTCTGCGGCCCTAATGTTTGTCGGCGAGGCTCCGGGCTATCATGAAGACAGGCTGGGAGAACCGTTTGTGGGGCAGGCAGGAAATCTTCTTGACAGGCTGCTGAATCGTATTGGTCTCAGCCGCGGTGATGTCTACATCGCCAACGTGCTGAAATGCCGCCCGCCCGGCAACCGTGACCCGCAGGCCAGGGAGATTGAAAAGTGCCATGGCTTTCTCGAAAAACAGATCAAGCTGATTGAGCCCGGGATCATTTGCACCCTGGGCAATTTCTCAACCAGGCTTCTGAGCGGCATGCCCGCCGGCATTTCCAGCGTGCATGGCCGGCTGCAGAAGCCCGCGGGCGCCGGGAACCCGGCCCTTTTTCCTGTCTTCCACCCGGCCGCGGCTCTTTACTCTACTGCGAACCTGAGCAGGCTGGAGGAGGACTTTGACCGTCTTGCCGGATTGATCGGCGCGGGCGCCGGCAGAGCTCCTGCTGAGTCCGGCGCCCGGACCGGCCGGGATCGTGGCGCGGAGGACGGCGCTGGCGGAGGGCAGCTGGGCCTGTTCTAATGTTGAACATTGCCCTACGCGTGGAAAAGGAAACTCAGGCGCTTGCCGCGGGACTGGCAGATCTGCTGAAGCCGGGCGATATTGTTTTTGTCTCCGGGCCGCTGGGGGCAGGCAAGACTGTTTTTATAAAGGCGGCGGCGCGGGCGCTGGGCGTCCGTGGCCCGGTGACAAGTCCAAGCTATATAATCGGGCAAACCTATTTTGGAAGGTCAACAATCCATCATCTTGATCTCTACCGGCTGGCCGGCTTTGGAGCCGTTGACGCCATGGAGCTGGAACCTTTTTTTGGCGAAGACTCCATCACTTTTATCGAATGGCCCGAGCGGGGGGAGGACTTCCTTCAGGAGCCTGCCCTAGTTGTAAAGATTGAGCACGTTGATGAACATGGCCGCCGCATTTCATTTTTTCGCGTCAGAGAGGACATGAAAAAGGGTCTGGAGGAGCTTGTTGCTGGCGCTCGCCATTGATACCGCTACTGAGGTTTGCAGCATTGCCCTGGGCGCTCGCGACAAGGTCATTGACGAGATCGCGTTTGAGGCGGGCAGGTCGCACCTGGAGAAGCTGCTTCCCGCCGTCAGGCGCATGTTTGAGCGGCAGGGCCTCGGCTTGCGAGAGCTGGAGTTTATTGCCGCCGGAACCGGCCCGGGAACATTCAGCGGCCTCAGGGTTGGCATCGCCACCTGCCGCGCTCTGTCTCAGGCGCTGACCATACCGGTTTGGGGCTCAAGCTCGCTGGGGGCGCTGGCGGCAGGCGTCGCCGCATCCCCGGGTGGGCAGCAGCAAAGCCTAATGGCGGCGATAAACGCCAGGCGGGGCCAGGTTTTTGCCCGGCTTTATCGAAAGCATGACAGGCAAATAAGGCCGGTGTCGGATATCCACTGTTTAAGTCCGGAAGATCTGGTGGAAGTAGTAACAAGAGCGGCAGCCGGCCCGGTTATCGCCTTCGGTGATGGCATCCTTGCTTACCACGAATTCTTTTCTGCGGCAGCGTCCATCAGGCCTCTGCCGCCCCAGGACAAGCGCCACCAGGTGCGGGCGGCCCATCACCTGCCGGCAGCGGGATCAAAACAAAGGTACGGTCCGGGGGATCCTGGGAAAGTGCTGCCTGTTTATATCAGGGAGCCGGACGCGGACAGGACGGTGCTTTTAACGGACAGGACGGTGCTTTTAAGGAAGAGGGGAATATGGCAATAATCAGACCCATGCGGATCGCTGACCTGAAGGAAGTTATAGAGATTGAAGAGTCTTCTTTCCCCCGGCCGTGGTCAGCGAACGCTTTTGTAGCGCAGATTGCCAAGGACGCAAGCATCTGCCTCGTGGCCGAGGTTTACAGCCGCGTCGTCGGCTACACGATCGCCACCCAGTATGTTGAAGTCTGGCACCTGCTTGACCTGGCCGTTCACGAGGACTACCGGCGCAGGTACATCGCCACCGAGCTGCTGGAGCATATCTTTGAGCTGTGCGGCCAGGAGAAGCACCGGGGCTATGCGCTTGAAGTGAGAAAGTCAAATCGCGGAGCTATTAAAATGTACGAGAGCTTCGGATTTATCTGCACCGGCCTGCGCAAGGGCTATTACAGCGACAACGGCGAGGATGCGCTCATAATGTGGAAGGATTCCGAGGACATGCTGGCTTGATCTTGGCCATTGAAACATCATGCGATGATACCTGCGCCGCCGTTATTGACAGGGACAGCCTTCTTTCCAGCATTGTTTCCTCGCAGACACGGTTTCACGCCCGTTACGGCGGCGTGGTGCCGGAAGTGGCTTCCCGCCGTCACCTGGAGCTGATAAACGCGGTGGTGGAGGAGTCGCTGGTTGCCGCAGGCGTCAGGATCGATCAAATCCGGCGGGTCGCAGTTACGACGGGCCCTGGCCTGATTGGAGCCTTGCTTGTCGGAGTCGCCACCGCAAAGGCGATAGCGTTTGCAATCGGCGCCGGACTGGCGGGGGTAAGTCACCTGGAAGGACACGTTGCCGCCAATTACCTGCCGCCGGGGCCTGCTGAGCCTCCTTTCTTATGCCTCATCGCTTCTGGGGGCCACACCTCCCTGGTTTTCGTGGCCGGCCAGAGAAGCTTCCGCGTCATTGGACAGACGCTCGATGACGCCGCTGGAGAAGCGCTTGACAAGGGCGCCAGACTGCTGGGGCTGGATTATCCGGGAGGCGCCGCGCTGGACAGGCTGGCGTCTTCAGGCACCCCCGGCTTTGCCGCTTTTCCTGTTGGCCTTGACCGCAAGGGAAATTTTAACTTCAGTTTCAGTGGCGTCAAAACAGCACTCTACTATTACCTGAGGGATGCCGGCCCTGATATGGTCAGGATGCGGCGCGCTGACATCGCCGCTTCTTACCAGGAGGCGGTAGTCTCGGCTCTTGTTAAAAAAACCGTGAGCGCTGCCGAGTCGCTCGGCTGCAAGATGATTTGCCTGGCGGGAGGAGTAAGCGCCAATTCCGAGCTGCGCCGGCGTCTGCGCCAGGAGTGCAACCTGCGCGGCATTGGCCTTAAAATCCCGCCGCCGGAACTTTGCACTGACAACGCTGCCATGATCGCCAGCGCAGCCAGGTTTCTGCCGGATTTACCTTATCCGGAGTGGCTTTCCATGGGGGCTAGAGCTGCAAGCGGTTTCCCGGTTTAAAGCCGGGTTTGGGGGAATATTTGCTTAAGCCGCGTAAAATAAAGCGGATGAGAGTTTAAGCCAGAATCCAGAATCTGATTTGCCATGTTTTTTAATGACCGAAAAGACGCAGGCCGGCGGATGGTCCCGATGATGGAGAGATACCACGGCGCTGCGGCAGCCATCGTTTTGGGTTTGCCCCGGGGGGGCGTGGTCGTGGCCCTCGAAATTGCGCTGGCGCTGAGGCTGCCGCTTGACGTCTGGGTGACGCGCAAAATCGGCGCCCCCTTAAACCCGGAGTTGGCAATCGGCTCGGTTGACTCGGACGGCAACCTGCTTCTGGATGAGAATACAGCCCGGCTTTACGAAGTAAGCGACCGCTATGTCCGTGAAGAAGCGGAGCTGCAAAAGGAGGAGATAAAACGCCGCTACCTGAAATACCGCGGGGTTGACACTGCTCCCGATGTGAGCGGTAAAACGGCCCTGGTGGTTGATGACGGCGTCGCCACAGGCTACACGATGATGGCGGCGCTAAAGTCGGTCAGGAACGCCGGAGCCTCCGAAATTGTCTGCGCTGTGCCCGTTGCTTCTCCCCGCGTTAAAAAGAAGCTGGACGGGATGGCGGATGAGGTTGCCTGCCTCTCGACGCCATCATATTTTGGCGCCGTAGGCGAGTTTTACCGCAATTTCGCCCAGGTCTCTGACGATGAAGTCGATGAGTGCCTGAAGCAGGCAAGGAGCGCCCTGGACGGACAGTAAGGCTGCCCCTTCCTTTAGATCTTACGATTCATAACCTTCTTTTATTTTCTTCCCAGTTTTTCTTCCGATTATTTATTCCTTTCCTTCCTGCAGCCGACAGTGTTAGTGAGGGGCAAAAAAGGAAATGCTTTTGTTTAGCGGCGTATTTTAGAAAAAGGGAGGCATCATGGCTGCTTTTCAGATAACATGCACAGTCATTCCCGAATTGCAGGACGATGAGCAGCTGGCAAGATTCGTGATTATTGCTCCGGAAGACAGAATGGTCTGGGTGGCGGCCTGGAAACCGGCCGCGAATAACGGCCCCGGCCGCAAGAACAGCGGCAACACGGTTGCCGGAATCGGCCCGGGCGGGCCGGATAGCGGGCTAAAAGCACAGGACGGTGCTGATTGCGATATCCTCCGGCTGTCTGACGGGCAGCTTGACTGCCGCAGCCGCAACCTGGGAAAGTGCACAGGCCATCCTGTATCTGTGGTCGCGTCAAACAGCTTACCCGAGGGTGCTGTTGAGATCGGGGAAGATGACTGTTTCTTAAATGTCCTTGAGTGTTGGATGCTGGAAGAGGCTATGGATTAATATTGCAGGCGCAGATATGGTTCATCAAGGCAGGCCGGGAGGCCTGCCTTTTTAATACAGAAAAGGAAATTGCAATTCTACTATAAAGGTTGCGAGCAGTTGTTACTTGGAGTGGTCCAGCTTGCAGATTCTGCTCCCGCCCTGCTGGTGCTCCGTGAAGCAAACAAAAGCCTGGCGCTGGTCGGCGCCGCTGACGGCGAGGGCGCTGGTGCAGAAAAAGGCAAGGGCAACGCCTGCCAGGAGCAAAAACAGGCAGAGCCGGCGCCAGCCGTGGGCGTTTTCGCCAGGGTCCCGGGCCAGCGCCTGCAGGCGGCGGGTAACATTGCCATCGCCTGAAACGGGCATGGCCAGGGTCTTTTCGCCTGCTGCTTGCTCTGAGGCGGCGATGCGCGCCAGGGCCCGGGCAATGACGAGCGTGCCTCCGGTCTGGGCTGCAGCTTTTAAGTCGGCGGCTTTCTCCAAGCGCGAGCGCATTTCGCGATAAGCCATGCGCGGCCCGGCAAGATAAAACATTGCCAGCGAGAACGACTTGGCCACTGCCACAAGGAAGTTGTCCCTGCCCAGACAGTGGGCCCGTTCATGCGAGATGACAGCCATAAGCTCGCTGCCGGGAAGATGCCGGACTATGGCCCGGGAGATGTGGATGCGGGACTTTAACAGTCCGGAAGTCTGCGCCTTCATCCCCGCAGACAGCGTCAGGTGAACATGACCGGTCCACGGCTTGCCCGTTATTAGAGGAAGCGCGGGACAGCGGCACCCTGCCGAGCGATTCTTCTTTCCTATCCGGTAGCTGGCGCAAATGAGCCTGGCCCCACCGCCAAGCAAGAACGCAAGCTGCAGCAGAAAAACTGCAGCCAGCCCCAGGGCAATCAGATAATTCCAGTGGTTTGTGGCCAGAAAGCCATGACCGAAGGCAAAGATACCACCACATGCATTCCCCATGTCAACGAGCAGGGAAGCGGACAGGAATCTGAGCAGAAGCAGCGCCAGGCCGGTGCAGGTTGCCAAGCCGGTAGTGATGATGGAAAAAAAATACAGAAGGGCCACGGCCCGCGGCCGCAGACATGCGCCCAGCCAGCGCCTGATAATCCAGGGGCCGGAGAGTATGAGAAGATAGGAGAGCGACAGCGTCAGGTAGCCGATTGTCAATGCTCCTGTTTTTTGGCCTCGATGAGGCGGATCAGCTCGTCCAGTTTTTCCCGGTCCTCGGCGCCGACCGTATCGACAAAGTGTGAAAGGACCGGCTCGCCGAAGCTTCCGAGCAGGCCCGTCATCACGGTGCTGATGGCGTCAGAGCAAAATTCTTGCCGGCTTTGGGTGGGGGAGTAAAGGTAAGCCCGCCCCTGAGGCTCCCGCTCCAGCATGCCCTTTTCCGCCAGCCGGCTCATCACCGTCATGACCGTGGTGTAGGCAATAGGGCGTTTCCTTGCCAGTTTCCCGTGGATTTCGCGGACGCTGGCGGGGCTTTTTTTCCAGAGAAGCTCCATGATGTCGGCTTCCAGGTCGCCAAGCACCTGGCGGATGCCCTTTCGTGAAGTTCTCAGGCTGACAAAATTTTTAACCTTTTTACCGGGGCCGGGCATATGCTTATTTTACTAGTTAACTTAGTATTTTTTCCAGAGCGCCGCATTTTTAAAAAAATGTTTGTGAGCCTTTTTGATGCACCGGTCCATAAACACTTCCATGCCGGCGGAGCCCGCAATACGCGCGGCTTCGGGACTGACAATTCTCTCCTGAAGCCATAAGGCGCGGGCGCGGATGGCCACTGCCTGGCGGGCAATCCCAGGACAGGCTTCCGGCCGGCGAAAGACATCGACAATATCAACGGCTGCCGGAATATCTTCAAGCCGGGGATAGCATTTCTTCCCCAGAATTTCGCCCACATTGGGCCTGACGGGAATTACTTCGTAGCCGTGCCGGACAAGATACGCAGCAACCTGGTGGCTGGGCCTGGCCGGATTTGGCGAAGCACCGACAACAGCTATAGTTCTTGTCTCCGATAAAACCGATCTCATCCGTTCTTTCAGCGCTTGCATGGACGTAAGATTATCATCCCGGCCAGCCATTTGCTTTCGACAGCCCGTAACCGAAAAAACCGGGAACCGTCATCGGCAACCCGCATTTATGCTAAAATACCTTGATTCCGGGACGCAGCACGGGGCCCGAATTTAACAAAACTAATCATCCAACTGGCTCAGGTAACCGTCATCCTGAGCCGAAGGCGAAGGATCTCTGGTTTAAGCGCTGTGGAGGCAGCCGCCCCGCCGCAGCGGCAGATCAAGGAGCGGCAATTAAAGTCGAGTGAAAGGATCTCGGTTTGCCTGCTGCGACAATGAAGGAACTGCTGGAATCAGGTGTCCACTTCGGCCACCAGACCCGCCGCTGGAACCCGCGCATGAAACCCTACATCTTCACCGAGCGCGGCGGTATTTACATTATCGATCTGCAAAAGACCATCAGGCTGATTGAGGATGCTTTTGATTTTGTCCGGGGCCTGGCTTCTGACGGCAAGATGGTGCTGTTTGTCGGCACCAAGAAACAGTGCCAGGACACAATCAGCGCAGAGGCGCAGCGGGCCGGCATGCCATTTGTTTCACATCGCTGGCTGGGCGGCCTTCTCACCAATTATGCGACCATTTCCCAGCGCATCAAAAGAATGCACGAACTGCGGCGGCTGCGGGATGAAGGCCAGCTCGATCTTCTGCCCACCAAGGAGCGCATGAACCGGTTGTCCGAACTGCGCAAACTGGAGCAGAACCTGGGCGGCGTTGCGGATATGGACAAGCTGCCGGCAGCCGTGTTTGTGATCGACCCGCGCCGCGAGACAATTGTAATCCGGGAGTCCAGGAAACTTGGCATCCCGATTGTGGCTCTCGTGGACACAAACTGCAATCCCGACGAAGTCGATTACGTCATTCCCGGAAATGACGACGCTATCCGCTCCTGCGCTCTCATCATCAGGGCGATGGCCGACGGTGTGTCCGAGGGCAGGCAGCTTCTTGCGGAAAAGGAGATGCAGGCGGCTGACGCCGCCAGGCAGCAGGCGGAAGCGGCAGCCAAGGCAGAGGCTGCCGCGCGGGAGGAAAATCAAAGCGAGGTCCCGGAGGAGCCGCCGGCGCCGGCCAGGTCAAGAGGGTCTGCTGTAAAGGCTTCCCCCCGGGGAAAACAGCCGAAGACGGCAACCGGAACCGGTGAGAAAGAAAGCGAAAAAGCCGCAGGCAAAGAAGAGAAACCAAAAGCAAGCTAGCGAGGTGTTCAGGTGGCAGTAAGCGCCAAGGAAGTGAAACAGCTGCGGGATCAGACCGGAGCCGGCATGATGGATTGCAAGAAAGCCCTGGCGGAGGCTGGGGGAGATGCAGAGGAGGCGGTCCGGCTGCTCAGGACCAAGGGGCTCGCCGCCGCCGCCAAGCGGAGCGGCCGAACGACCACCCAGGGCCTGGTCGAAAGTTATATCCATGCCGGCGGCAAAATCGGCGTGCTGATCGAGATTGGCTGTGAGACTGATTTCGTCGCCAAGACCGATGAGTTTAAAGCCTTCGTTCACGATATCGCCATGCACGTGGCGGCCTCAGATCCCAGGTACGTCAGCCGCGATGACGTTCCCCAGGACGAGACAGAAGCAGAGCTGTGCATTTACCGGGAGCAGGCAAGGGAAACGGGCAAGCCGGAGAACATCCTGGAAAAAATCGCCCAGGGGAAACTGGAGAAATTCTACCAGCAGGTCTGCCTTCTGGAGCAGCCCTATGTCAAGGATGACAAGATAACTGTTAAGCAGCTCCGGGGAGAGCTGGTGGGGAAGCTGGGTGAGAATATAGAGATTAAGCGCTTTGCCCGCTTTGAGTTAGGAAAGGGTTAGTGGCAGGCCGGTCAAGATCTCAACCAGCCCGGACTGCGGCGCCTGCCGTCTTCAAGCGGGTGCTGATAAAGCTTTCGGGCCAGGCGCTTCAGGGCGAAGACCGTCATAGTATTGGTCCGGAGAAAATCCGTTCAATTTGCGAGCAGATCAAAGGTGCAGCCGAGCGCAGGGTAGAAATTGCCATTGTTGCCGGCGCCGGCAACATCTTTCGTGGCGTAGCAGGCAGCGCCCACGGCATGGACCGCGCAACCGGCGACTATATGGGCATGATAGCCACTGTTCTTAACGCACTTGCGCTTCAGGACGGCCTCGAGAAAATCAACCTGGAGACCCGCGTTCTCTCCGCCATCCATATGCAGGAGGTCGCCGAGCCATACATCCGCCGGCGCGCCATACGACACCTGGAAAAAAAACGGGTGGTCATTTTTGCCGCCGGCACGGGAAATCCTTATTTCACCACTGACACCGCCGCGGCCCTGAGGGCGCTGGAGATAAATGCGGAAGCGATCCTGATGGCAAAGCGCAAGTACGACGGCGTCTATGATTCCGATCCGGAAGTAAATCCAGACGCAACCTTCCTTCCTGAGGTGACTCATCTGGAAGCTATCGAGCGCGGGCTTAAGGTGATGGATACGACCGCCCTGTCGCTATGCATGGATAACAAGCTTCCCATCTTCGTGTTTAATATGAACGATCCCCAAAACCTGCAGCGGGTGCTGTCCGGCAAGAGGGCGGGAACGATCGTTAAAGCCGGGCTTTAATCAAGACCATTTGGCACGTTGAACGTGAAGCGTTAAACGTGAAACTTTTTTCCGGACTATGATAGACTCGCAGCGCAGGCGCGCAATCGTATCGCCTGCATCCAGGAACACGAATCCAGGGTGCGGTTTGCCATGAACGAGATGGTCGAGGAATTTCTAAACGATGGCTCCGAGCGAATGGGCAAGGCGGTGGCGGCCTGCCAGAACGAATTTAACACCATTCGCACCGGCCGGGCGTCCACCGCCCTGCTGGACCGCATCACAGTCGCATACTACGGCGCCAGGACGCCGCTGAGGCAACTGGCGAATGTCAGCGCGCCAGAAGCGCGCCTGTTGGTAATAACTCCCTACGACAAGACCGCTGTGAAAGAGATAGAGCACGCGATCATGGAATCGGAGCTGGGGCTAAATCCCAGCAACGACGGCAACATCATCCGCCTGGCGATCCCGGAGCTGACCGAAGAGCGACGGCGGGAACTGGTCAAAGTGGTGAGGGGCCTGGCTGAAAACGGCCGCGTAGCCGTCAGGAACGTTCGTCGCGACGTCGTCCATGAGATCAAGAAGTTGCAAAAGGACGGGGAGATCTCGGAGGATGAGCTTCACTGGGCCGAGGACGAGCTGCAAAAAGTGACCGACGCGCATGTGAAGCAGGTCGATGAACTGCTGAACCACAAGGAGGCGGAGATCCTGGAGGTGTGATGTGGGCTGGTTTGGCCTCCTTAAAAATCTTCGCCGGCGGAAATCCAGACGCGAAGATTTTTTATTGACCGACGCGCCGCGTTATGTGGCTGTGATTATGGACGGCAACGGGCGCTGGGCGTCGCGGCGCAGGCTGCCTGCCATCGCCGGGCACCGCGAAGGAGCCAGGGCGTTGAAGCGCACCATCCGCGCTGCCCGCCGGGCCGGAGTTCGCGAGTTAAGCGTATATGCCTTTTCAACTGAAAACTGGCGGCGGCCAGAAAAAGAGGTTGGTGCGCTGATGGAAATGTTCAGTGAGCTGATTAAAAAAGAGGTGCCTGAGCTTCATGAGCAGCAGGTGCGGGTCCGGTTTATCGGCCGGCGAGCCGGGCTGCCGGAAGGCCTACGCAGCCAGATCGGCTGGGCGGAGGAGCTTACCGCCGGCAACAGCGCCATGAGCCTCTTTGTGGCGTTCAATTATGGCGGCCGGGCGGAGATAGCTGATGCGGCAAGGGCTGCCGCCGCCGCCGGATTTGCCGGCGGCGAGCCTGAATTCTCTCAGTTTCTTTATGCCCCCGAAATGCACGACCCGGAGCTGCTTATCCGCACCAGCGGCGAGCAGAGGCTGAGCAATTTTCTTCTCTGGCAGTGCGCCTACAGCGAGCTTTACTTTTCCGATAAACTCTGGCCAGATTTCGGACCCGATGACCTTGTTGCCGCCTTTGCAGACTTTGGCAACCGCAGCCGCCGCTTTGGAGCCAGGTAGACAGCCATGCTGATCACGCGGGCGTTAATTGGCATCCTGGGCGTTCCCCTGGCGATCATTGTCGTTTACACCGGTGGCGTCGCTCTTCTGATATCGCTCATGCTGCTGTCCCTGCTGGGGCTGCACGAATTCTACCGCATGACGCGCAACTACAGGCCCATCCGGCTGGCCGGCTACCTGGGCGTTGTCTTTATCCTGCTGGGGGCGTACACGGGCCAGCTGGAGGGGGCGCTGCGCGGAGCCGTGCTTCTTTTTGGCGTCACATTTCTTTTCCATGCCATCCGTGGCCTGAAGCCTGAGATGGTGGAAGAGATGGCGGTGACCTTCTTTGGTTCTTTCTATGTGAGCGTTGGTTTTGCGCACCTGCTGCTGCTCAGAAATCCTGCTTACGGCATCAGCCTGGCAATCGTTGTGCTGCTTTCCACCTGGACTTCCGATACTGTAGCTTACGCGGTCGGCCATTTTTACGGCCACCATCAGATTTCGCCCGTGATCTCGCCGAAAAAAACCATTGAGGGAACCCTGGCGGGTTTCGTGGGAACCATTCTGGTGGTGCTGGTGGCCGGCAAGTCTCTGGGATGGATGTCCTCCGGCCAGTTTTTTGTTCTCGGCGTTGTCCTTGCAATTGCCGCGCCCGTCGGCGACCTGTTTGAGTCATATGTGAAAAGGGCTTCTCAGGTCAAGGATGCGGGTACAATAATTCCCGGGCACGGCGGCATCCTGGACCGCTTCGATTCACTGCTTTTTACTGCGGTTGCGGCTTATTACCTCGTTACAGCGATGGTGGGAACCGGCTAAACCATTGTACGTTTTATGTTTCACGTCCGGAATTTAACCGGGCTACATGAAACGTTAAACGTGAAAGGTTAAATAATCATGTCAAAACGCGTTCTCATACTGGGATCGACCGGGTCGATCGGCAGCCAGGCGCTTGAGGTTATCTCCGAAGATCCGGAGCTTGAAGTTGCCGGACTGGCCGCCGGCGCCAACTTTCTGCTGCTTATTCAGCAGGCGCGCCAGTTTGGCGTGGGCAATGTCGCCATCATGGATGAAAACGCCGGGGCCAAGGTGGCTGAAGCCCTGCCTGAAGCCGCTGTCTGCGCCGGCCCCGGCTGTATACGGGGTCTTATTGACCAGACTGATGCAGATCTGGTGCTAAACGCCGTGGTTGGCGCCGCCGGCCTGGAGGCGACGCTGGCGGCTCTGGAGCGCGGACTTGACCTGGCGCTTGCCAATAAGGAGAGCCTTGTTATCGGCGGCCAGCTTGTTACGGATATGGCCCGAAGGCGGAAGGCGCGGATCCTGCCTGTGGACAGCGAGCACAGCGCCATTTTTCAATGCCTGGAAGGGCAACCGCGGCCGGAACGCGTTTTTCTGACAGCTTCCGGCGGACCATTCTTTGGCATGAGTCCCGGTCAGCTGGCGTCGGTCACACGCGACCAAGCGCTCATTCATCCCCGCTGGAAAATGGGCAGCAAGGTCACGATTGATTCGGCGACGCTGATGAACAAGGGTCTGGAGGTGATCGAGGCCCATCATCTGTTCAAGATCGGCTATGATGATATTGAGGTGATCGTCCATCCCCAGTCAATTGTGCATTCGCTGGTCAGGTTTGCTGACGGCTCGGTAATGGCGCAGCTGGGGCTGCCCTTGATGAAGCTGCCGATCGCCTACGCCCTTAATTACCCTCGGCGCCGGCCCGTCGGCATGCCGGGGCTGGATTTGACAGAAAAGAAAGAGTTGACATTTTTTAAACCTGACCTGGAGGCGTTTCCCTGCCTGGAGCTGGCTGTCGAAGCCGGCAAGCGCGGCGGCGGCGCCCCCGTAGCTCTTAACGCAGCCAATGAAATTGCCGTGGCTTCTTTTTTGACCAGCCGGGTCAATTTTCCCGGCATTGCCTCTGTAGTGGAAGGCACCCTTAACGCAATGGATGGCGGGCTTCCCGCCCGCATTGCCAGTTTTGAGGAGATCGAGGCAATTGACGCCGAGGCCCGCCGCCATGCGGAGGCCTTCATCAGCTAGACTTGCCGGTTATGCTTATCTTCATCTCTATCGTCGGCATTGGCCTCCTTATTCTGTTTCATGAGACCGGTCATTTTCTTGCCGCCAAGGCGTTTGGCATGAAGGCCGAGAAGTTCTATATTGGCTTTCCACCGGCCATGGTTAAAAGAAAAATGGGCGAGACGGAATACGGCATCGGTTTTATCCCTCTGGGAGGCTACGTAAAAATCATGGGGATGACGCGCGAGGAGGATATTCCTTCAGGTCAGGAAAACCACGCCTATTTCTCCCGGCCTGTCTGGCAAAGAATACTGATAATTGCCGCCGGGCCGATGATGAACGTCTTTCTGGCGGGGCTTCTTTTTTTTGTTTTTTATTACCAAGGAGTGCCGGATTACCACTTCAACACAACAGTTGCCCAGGTAGTTTCCGGCTCCGGAGCCCAGGCGGCGGGCATCCAGCCCGGCGACAAGATCCTGGCGATTGACGGCATCCGCTCCGGCGATCCGGAGAAGATGCGCTCCTTTCTTCAGCATCATCCTGATCAAAAGGTGACTGTCACCATCCAGCGCGGCAGCCAGCAGATTGTCCTCCTGGCCACGGTCGGCCGCAATCCCGGCAACGCCGGGCAGGGACAGCTGGGCATCGGCTTTGGCCAGGACCTTGTGGGAACGTTGCCGATGCCCATATTCCAGGCCGGCAAGGATGCAGTTTCCGACCTC
Source organism: Thermoleophilia bacterium (assembly GCA_014874175.1). GTDB lineage: Bacteria > Actinomycetota > Thermoleophilia > BMS3ABIN01 > BMS3ABIN01 > JACWAD01. Next base: position 3,643 of record JACWAD010000101.1, on the reverse strand, counting down.
GGCTTTATCACCAAGGAAGTGTTTATAGCAATAAAGAATATATTTGTAAGCGAGCAAGGCCGCTCGCAGCTGTCATCGCCGATTGGCATTGTTGCCGTCTCGTCTCAGACTATCAGCCTGGGCTGGGGAATTTACATTCGCGTCCTGGGACTGATCAGCCTTCAGCTGGCAATCTTCAACCTGTTGCCGCTGCTTCCGCTTGACGGCGGGCACGTCCTTTTTAATCTGATCGAGAAGATTAAGGGATCGCCGGTCAGGCGGGAGACGTTTGAAAGGGTTTCCATCATAGGCCTGACCCTGTTTGCTTTCCTGTTTATCATGGGGCTGATGAATGATATACAGAAACTGCTCGGCCCTGGATTCGGGATTAACCCTTAAAAAACAGGTGGCAGCTATTTTTCCGGCGAACCCGAGCAAGTAGAATGAGCAGCCTGAATTTCAAGCTAGATTAATGGCCAGCAAAATCCAGATCCACGTTGGCAATGTTGCCGTGGGCGGCGGTGCGCCGGTGTCGGTGCAGTCAATGACCAATACCGACAGCAGTGACGTCGGGGCAACCCTGAGCCAGATTCGCAGCCTGGCTGCCTATGGATGCGAGATTGTACGCGTAGCCATTCCTGACGACAATGCCTTGAGCTGTCTGCCGGCCATAATTGCCGAGTCGCTGCTGCCGGTTGTCGCCGACGTCCACTTTCATGCGCGCCTTGCGGTTGGAGCGCTGGCGGCCGGCGCGGCCGGCGTGCGCATTAACCCCGGCAACATCGGCGGCCGCGCCAGGGTGGAGGAAGTTGTCGAGGCCGCCCGCAAAGCGGAAGCACCCATTCGCATCGGCGTCAATAGCGGCTCGCTGCCGAAGAAAATGCGCCCGCTGGCGGAAAAAGACCGCGCCGGGGCGCTTGTTGCTACAACGCTTGAATATGTTCATATGTTTGAGGAGCTGGGATTTTCAAACTTCAAGGTGTCAGCCAAGTCGTCTTCGGTCCGGGAGACAATTGACGCCAACCTGGCCCTGGCTGCGGAAATTGATTATCCGGTTCATCTGGGAGTGACGGAGGCGGGCACCGTCAGGGCGGGCGTGGTCAAGAGCGCGGTCGGCATCGGCGCGCTGCTGGCCCGGGGGGTGGGGGATACGATCAGGGTGTCGCTCACGGGTGATCCAGTTGATGAGGTCCGCACCGCTTATGAAATCCTGAAAAGCCTGGGGTTGCGCCGGCGCGGACCGGATTTGATATCATGTCCAACCTGTGGCAGAGCTGAGGTAGACGTGGCAGAGCTTGCGCTTCAGGTTGAGGAGCGGCTGCAGGAACACGGCGCTGGCATTGAAGTGGCGGTGATGGGCTGTGTTGTCAACGGGCCCGGCGAGGCCCGCCACGCTGACTTTGGCATTGCCTGCGGCAGGGGAGAGGGCCTCATTTTCGCGCATGGCAAGCCGGTAAGAAAAGAGCCCGCATCCAGGTTGGTGGAGGCTCTGTTTGAGGAAATCGAAAAAGGGGCCGGAAGCGGCGAAAGCATATAGCCGGGGCGCAGGCGCGCCCCGGCTTATGCGAAAGATAGCGCTAGGAACCGATTGCGTCACGGTAAAAATCGAGTCCCAGAACGCTACAATTGTTTATTCTAGCAAATTTTTTAACACCTTCTAAATTGGTCAATCAGGTCAGTATTGAGGATTCAGGATGACAGATTCCTGAGCTAATTGGATGATCGCTATTTGTTATATGATTCAACGTTAATGGAATGCGGAGCTGGATTTCGGAATAAACCAAAGTCGTTAAATGTTCGCGTTTCAGAAAGTTCCGTGGAACGATAACGTGAAAGTGAAACGTTCAGCGAACAGGTTAATCTGAACAGGGTTTTTATGCTTGCCTCCAGACTGTTTTTCCCTACGCATAAAGAAGATCCGGCCGAGGCGGAAGCAATCAGCCACAAACTGATGATTCGCGCCGGCTTGGTGCGCCAGCTGGCTGCCGGGCTTTATATTTACCTGCCGCTGGGGCAGCGGGTGATAACCAAAGTCATTAATATCATCCACGAAGAGATGAACGCCATTGGCGCCCAGGAGCTGTCGATGCCGGTTCTGCAGCCGGCGGAGATCTGGCAGCAGAGCGGGCGCTACGGCGAGATCGGGGCCGAGATGTTCCGCCTCAGGGACCGGGGGGGACGGGACATGGTCCTGGGGATGACCCACGAGGAAGTCGTCACCTGGCTGGCCGCCCGGGAGATCCGTTCATACCGTGACCTGCCGCAGGTCTGGTATCAGACTCAGACCAAGCTGCGCGACGAGGCCCGGCCCAAGAGCGGCGTCCTGCGCACGCGCGAGTTCATCATGAAGGATTCCTACAGTTTTGACGCCGATGAAGGGGCCCTGGAAAAAAACTACCGGCTTCATATTCAGGCGTACAACCGCATCTTTGAGCGCGCCGGCGTCAGGTTCTACATGGTTGAAAGCGATCCGGGCATGATGGGAGGCGCAACGGCGCACGAATTCATGGCGCCCAGCAGCGCCGGCGAAGACGAAGTGGCTCTCTGCCCCGCCTGCGGCTATGCCGCCAACGTGGAGCTGGCCCGCGCCGAGCCGGCCCGGCCACAGTTTCCGGAGCCGGGCATGAAAGAGGTCGCCACGCCTGGCGCGCGCACGATTGAGGAGGTATCGGGATTTCTCAATGTGACTCCCGATCTCTTGATCAAGTCGCTGTTGCTGATAACGGAGCGGGGGCCGGTTCTGGCAATGGTTCGCGGCGACCAGGAGATGCTGGAATCGAAGCTGGCCCGAATCATCGGCAGCCACCGCCTGGCGGAGCCTGAAGAGGTGAAGGAAGTCACCGGCGCCGAGGCCGGATTTATGGGGCCGCTTGGTCTTGACATACGCAAGATTGCAGACCAGAGCCTTGAGGGCGGCGTCTTTATCGTTGGCGCCAACCGTGACGGGTTCCATATCATCGGCGTCGCCCCCGGCCAGGATTTCCAGGCCGAGTTTGCCGATATCAGGCGGGTGCGCCAGGGAGAGAAGTGTCCGCATTGCAACGCCTCACTGAAGCTGGAGCGTTGCATTGAAATTGGAAATATCTTCAAACTGGGGACAAAGTACAGCGGACCGATGGGGGCGACCTATCTGGATGAGCAGGGACAGGAGAGGCCGGTAATCATGGGCAGTTACGGCATCGGGCCGGCCCGCGTCGCCGCTGCCGCCATCGAGCAGCTGGCAGACGAAAAGGGGATTGTCTGGCCATTGTCTATTGCTCCGTTTGCCGTTCATCTGGTGCTGGTGCAGCCGGCCGACAGCCAGCAGGCGGCGATGGCGGAGAAGCTTTACCTGGAGCTCAAGTCATCAGGAGTGGATGTGCTTCTGGATGAACGCGCTATATCACCCGGCGTCAAGTTTGCCGAGGCGGAGTTGATGGGCTGCCCGGTCCGGGTTACGATCGGCAAGCGCGCCGTGGCCGGAGGCGGAGTGGAAGTCGCGCTCAGGCGCGGAGGAGAGGAGCAGAAGTTTGAAGCCGGGGAAGCGGCCGCCGGGATTGCCAGCCTGTTAAACCAGGCTTAAAGGCCTTAAGCCCGTCAAGTTAAGGGGGGGAAGCGGCCGCCGGGATTGCCAGCCTGTTAAACGGCCTGTCTTGACCGGCAGCCTCCGGTTTTTTAATACCGG
>JACWAD010000100.1 GCA_014874175.1 Thermoleophilia bacterium | reverse complement strand
GTAATTCTAATGCGGAAATCATTGATTCTGGCAACCGGCGGCGGCTTTCTGTTAAAATCCCCAAAAAGTGGCCTCCCGCCGAAGCTCCCTGGCTATAATCCGAGGCCGGAAAAGGTTTGCATTAATGCAATACATCGAAAAGCTGAGGTACTTTTACAGCACCGAGGCGCGGCGGTTGTTTGGGCCAGTTACCGCCGTTCTTAGCCGCACCAGCATCTCTCCCAACCTGCTGACCGTTTTGGGGCTGGTCTTTACGCTGGCGGCAGCTCCCCTGGTCTGGTACGGCCATTTCGTAACCGCCGCCTTGATCTTCGCAGCCGGAAGCATCTTTGACATGCTGGACGGAGCGGTGGCGCGGCTGTCCGAGCGGGTGACGCCCATGGGCGCTTTCATTGATTCAACGTTCGACAGGATCGGCGAGGGTGTGGTCCTGACTGCCATCGCGCTCATTTCCGCCAGGAGCGGCGACCTTTGGCTGGTGGGGGCGGCTTTTGCCACCATGATCGGCTCGTTCCTGGTGAGCTATACAAGGGCGCGGGCGGAGGCTTTGGGGATGGAGTGCAAGGTTGGCCTCATGACCCGTCCGGAGCGGCTGGTGCTGCTGATCGCCGGCCTAGCGCTGCATCGGTTTGGCGTCCTGCCCCCGGTGATGTATATTCTAGCGGTGCTGACAGCCGTGACCGTGCTGCAGCGCATCCTGCACGTGTGGCGGCAGTTTCGGGGAAGGCTGCAGGCTTAAAAGCGGTTTTTTGCCGGCAGCCGGCCCGGCAAAAATTGGCATATGCAATCTTTTGTTGACCCAATGGAGGTAATGCGGCCTTGAGCAACGACGTCAGAGTTGCGATTATCGGCGCTGGCAACTGCGCCTCTTCCTTTGTCCAGGGAGTGCAATACTACAAGAACGCCAAGGCGGCGGAAAGCGTGCCCGGGCTCATGCATGTGAACCTGGGGGGCTACCACGTCAAGGACATCAAGTTCGTGGCCGCCATCGATGTGGTCGAGGGCAAGGTAGGCAAGGATCTTTCAGAGGCCATCTTTGCCCACCCCAACAACACGGTGAAATTCTGCGACGTCCCCAAGACGGGCGTCAAGGTGGCCCGCGGCATGACCCATGACGGCATCGGAAAGTACCTCTCCGAAATTGTCAGGAAAGCCCCCGGGCCTACGGATGACATCGTCGGCATTCTCAAATCGACAAAGGCGGATGTTGTCGTCAGTTACCTGCCGGTGGGCAGCGAGGAAGCGACAAAGTGGTACACGGAGCAGATACTGGCGGCCGGCTGCGCCATGGTGAACTGCATTCCTGTCTTTATTGCCCGGGAAAACTACTGGCAGGGGCGCTTCAAGGAGAAGGGGCTGCCAATTATCGGAGATGATATCAAGTCACAGGTTGGCGCCACCATCGTGCACCGCATCCTGGCCAGCCTGATGCAGGACCGCGGCGTCCGGCTGGAGCGCACCAGCCAGCTCAACGTCGGCGGCAACTCCGACTTCCTCAACATGCTGGAGCGCGAGCGCCTGGAAAGCAAGAAAATCTCCAAGACAAACGCCGTCACTTCCCTGCTCGATTTTGACATCGGCGCCGGCAATGTCCATATCGGCCCCAGTGATCATGTCGCCTGGCTGGAGGACCGCAAGTGGGCCTACATCCGCCTGGAAGGACGCTCCTTCGGCGATGTGCCGCTAAACATTGAACTGAAACTGGAAGTGGTCGATTCGCCCAACTCTGCCGGCATCGTCATCGACGCCGTGCGCTGCGCCAAGCTTGCGCTGGACCGGGGCGTCTCCGGCACCCTGGAAGGCCCTTCATCCTACTTCATGAAATCGCCGCCGGTGCAGCACCCGGACGATGTGGCCCGCAACCTGACCGAAGAATTTATTGCCGCCGGGCCGCCGCAAGGCTCGCCGCTTTAATCACTTCCTTACTTCCTTTTTAGCTGCTCCCAACTGCCCACCAGGGTTTCTCCTGGCCGGGCATTGAAATTCCCGCGGCCTTCCTTCAAAAACAGGGATTGACAATACTTAAAAAATTATTAATATAAGCATATAAACGTATTAACTTTTTTGAGGACGATTTTAATAATACTGGGAAAGGAGCAAAACATGTCAACAAACAAGATTCTCTCGGTCGTCGTTTTAATCGTGGGGGCGGCGTTAATTATTTCGCCATTCGCCTACAAGATGTTTGACCGGGCGCCCGCGGGGGCCAGCATGATGAAGGATTTTGAAAACGTCCTGACGCGTCCAAATGTCACGACCTTCCAGGGGCACATGCGGACCTTTGCCGGGATGCAAGCCGACATGAACAGGATGCTCCCCGCCCTTGCACAGCAAATGCACGTCAGCCAGGACCAGATGAACCAGATGATACAGCAACAGTTCCCCGGCGTGGCGAACGGGATCAAGCAGATGAACAGGATGGGGAGGGACTTTAACACGGTGATCACCGTTATGGACAGGAACGTCGACAATTTCCAGAAGGCTGACCAGCTGCCCATGAGCATGATGCCCTGGTTCTTCATCATCGCTGGTGGAGCGCTGGTAATCCTTTCCGGCGCGCAACTGCTCATTCCGGCCGCGAAATAGCTCCCGTTGACAATCCGGCACTTTGGAAGGCGGCCCCGGGCTGCCTTCTTGCCTCCGCCCGGGCTTTAAACTAACCTGTTATGCGTGGCAGGAGCGCCCGAAAAACTTAAACTGGGGCTGGTCTCGCCCTATTCCTGGACCTCCCAGTGGGGAGTTAACCGCCATATCCGGGGCCTGGCAGCCTCGCTGGCGGCAAACGGCCATGACGTCTCGATCATCGCCCCCGCGGAAGAAAGGGACGAGGCGCGGGTGGCCCGCCGCCGGGCCAGGGCCAGCAGGAAGGCCGCTCCCAAACGCCAGCCTCACCAGCCAGGCGAGGCCCATCCGTACAACCCGCATGAAAACGTTAATGGCAAAAATGTGCACCTGCTCAAAGTGGCAGGCACTTTCCGGGTGCCTTACAGCGAATCGCTTGCCAACCTGGCGCTGCCCTTGGAAGTGACCGCCCGCCTGGAGGAGATCCTTTCGGGCAGCCGCTTTGACATCCTGCATCTGCACGAGCCGTATCCGCCCAGTCTTTCCTTTACCGCCCTCAGGCTGGCGCGCAGCCCGGCCGTAGCAACATTCCACACGGCAGGGGAGCGGTTCCTCAGTTACCAGCTTATGCGGCCGGTAGTGGAAAGGTTCTTTTCCCGCCTCGATGGCCGCATCTGTACTTCCCATTCCACCCGGCGGATCATTTCCGGCTATTTTCCCGCAAATTATGAAGTCGTCGGCGACGGCGTCGACACAGCCACCTATTTCCCGCACCAAACAGGCAGAGGCCTCGACAGAGGCCTCGATGACGTGCCGCTGGTTCTTTTTGCGGCCTGGAGTGATCCGCGCAAGAGTCTGGGCCTGCTGCTGCGCACCATGAGGCTCCTGCCCCCTGACCTGCCGCCCTTCAAGCTGGCCATTGTCGGCGGGGAAGACCTGGCCTGGCGGGCCGGGCTGATCGTGCCGCGCCGCCTGCGGGAGCGGGCGTTCTTCCAGGGCACCGTGGCGCCTGGGGAGATTGCGACGGCATACCGCCGCGCCGAGGTGCTCTGCGCTCCTTATGCCGGCGCCGGCTTGAGCGCCGCCATTCTCGAGGCTATGGCAACCGGCAACGCCATCATCGCGCCGGGCAGAGCCGGCATTCGCGAACTGGTGGGCGAGGGTAGCGAAGGGCTGCTCCTGGACCAGCCCTATTCATACAACCTGGCGGCCAACCTGGTTGATTTGCTTCTGAGCCCGCGCTTGAGGCGCTCCCTCGGCGCCAGTGCGGCGCGAAAGGCGCGCCAGCATTCATGGCAAAAAATCGCGGCAGGCGTAGAGGCGGCTTACACAAGGGCTCACGGGCGGCGGGGCTCCCGTACCAGGAAACAGGTCGCGGGCGCACTTGACGCAAACAGGACGATCCTCGCGGACCTTCACATGCATACCAGCTTCTCAAAGGACTGCGCCACCACTCCCGAGGATCTGCTGGCAGCCTGCCAGGAGTGCGGCCTGGAGGCAATCGCCGTCACTGACCACAACACCATTGCCGGAGCCCTGGAGGTGGCGCGGCTGGCTCCTGCGCACATGCAGGTTATTGCCGGTGAAGAGATCAAGACAACGGCCGGCGAGATTATAGGGCTTTTTTTGGAAGAAGAGATTCCGCGGGGGCTCTCAATAGCACAGACAATCCTTCGTATCAAGGGGCAGGGCGGCCTTGTTTATGTACCTCATCCCTTTGATCCCCTCCACCTTACCCCCACTTATGAATCGCTCGCCAGTAATGCCGCCGATATCGACATCATCGAAGTTTACAACCCGCGCATAACTTTCTCTTCATTTAACGAAAAGGCGAGAAGGCTGGCGCTTAAGTATAACATCCCCGGCGGCGCCGGCAGCGACTGCCATGTGCTCCAGGGAGTGGGAACAGCAATGCTGTCGCTGCGCAAGTTCAGGACGCCCGCTGAACTGCTGGCCAGCCTGCGCAGCGCCGACATTATCCGCAGCAGCAAGAGCCCGCTGTACCTGCACTCGCTCAAACTGCTGAAAAGCAGCCGCGGCGCGCGGCCGGAAGAATGACAAGCCACCGGGTTGAAGCACCGGTCAAAAGCGGAGGACTCCGGCGTCACCGCCGCCTAGCTGGCAGCGTCCAGATTCACTGCCGGCATGGTCCCGGGCAGTGCCTTCCCGCCGATGGCCTCAAGGAACGCATCCACGCAATCGGGGTCGAACTGGGTGCCGGCGCAGCGCCTCAGCTCATTTGCCGCTTCATGCTCCGTAAGCGCCTTGCGGTAGGGACGGTCCGAGGTCATAGCTTCAAAGGAATCGGCCACCGCAATGATTCTGGCCTCCAGGGGGATCGACCCCCCCGCAAGTCCATACGGGTACCCTTTGCCGTCGAAGCGCTCGTGATGATGCCGCACCGCCGCTTTCACCGCCGGTGCGATCCTGACGGGATCCAGGATGCGGGCGCTTACGATGGGGTGCCTCTTCATCAGTTTCCACTCTTCTGCCGAGAGACGCGCCGGTTTACCCAGCAGCCTGTCGGGGATGCCGATTTTGCCGACATCGTGCAGGTAACCGGCGTATTTGAGCTGCTCCAGAGCCCTGTCTCCAAAGCCCAGCTGCCGCCCAAGCATGACGGCATATTTTGAAACCCGGTCAGAATGTCCGCGCGTGGAGGGATCCTTGGCGTCAATCGCCTCGGCCAGCGACCTGATGGTGCCCACGAACGCGTTCTCCAGCTCTTCGTGGGCAAGGGCGTGGCCCACCGCCACCGCGCCCTGGTTGACAATTGTCTGACAGAGATCGGACTTTTCCCGGTTTATCGGGTTGCGCTCCCAGCTCCTTTGCTCGCCAAGGCCAACCACACCCGCGACTTTGCCGCTGACGACCAGCGGGTAAATCAGAAACGACCTGGCATCGCCGATAAGCCGGCGCTGGCTCCCAGTCAAAGACTCATCCTGCCGGCGGCCGCCCGTAATAACCGCTTTTTTTGTCAAAATTGCTTTTTTGTGGTCAGGAAGCTCCTGGAGGGAAAAAGACAGGCCGATCAGTGTCTCCCACTGCATGCCCTGTTCCCGCATTGGGTAGGCGGCAATGACCTGTATGCTGGCGCCGCCTTCACTAAGAAGAGCAATGCGGCAAAAAGAAGCGCCCATAATCTGGACGATCCGGACCGCCAGCAACTGCAAAACCTGGTCGATCTCGAGTGATGAGCTCACCGCAGCCGACACTTCCAGCAAGAGGCCGAACCTATCGGCGCGGTCCCGCTCCGCGCTTACGGCCCTCTCCTTTTCCTTGGCAATGCCCTGCCCGTAGTAATTCAGAGAGGTGGCCGCACCGGCAAAGAGCACCCAGCGGCTCAACAAACCGATAAAAAAACCTTCATAATGTCCCATCATTAATTTTAAATGGGCAAAATAAACCACGCTGTAGATGCCGATGATGGCGACCGCGGAGATCATCGCCCCCCGCCGGCGGAAGTAGCGGGCGCTGATGGCGATCGGCACAATGTAGCCGATGTAGAGGAACTCCTCCCAATTGTGGTAACGGCTCAGCGTCAGCTGCAATGCCGCCATAATCAGGGTGCTTGCCAAGATGGCGGGGACTGCAGGATTTCTGAAAAGGGTGCGGAATCCCCTTTTTCTGTAATTCTCCGCCGGTGGGATGCCGGCCTCCCGGCCCAAGACCTGGCTCATGGCATTACTTTCCTTTTCCTCGGCAAAAACGCGGCGGCAGCAGTACTGGACAAAACCAAAAAACTGCTCTCAGCAGGGAACATCGGCAATTTTCAGGTCATGCTTGATTGCCCTGCCGCGCTGCGGGGGGGCGCCTGAAGACTCCTCCTGAACAAGCGGACGTCAGATTCGTTTCTGGAACAGCCCGGGCGGCGCGGCTCTTATCAAGCCGAATGCGGGTAGGATAAATTCACAGGCAATGCAAAATACGCTGTATGCCTGGTGCTTGACCGATTTTTCTGAATAACATCATGTCAATTCACGTAAAAATAATAAGCGCGCTGGTGGCGGTCGCCCTGGCAGGCGGCGCGGCTCTTGGCCTTGCAGCTCTAACTGGCAGGGCCGATCCAGAGACCGGGGGGCCGGTTGAATTCAATTCCCCTTTCGGCCTGTACGGCCCTGGCACCCTGGACCAGGTCCCCGCCGGCGCCGCCAGGGAGATGATGGCGGCCCTGGGAATGAACTCGCTGACTTCTTACCAGGATTATTCGCTAAAGCTGGTCAAAGAGATCGGCGTCAGCTGGGTCAGGATCGACTTTAATTTTGACGGCTGGAATTTTTCCGAGCCCGGCGATTACCTGGACAAACTTCACAATGCAGGTCTTCAGGTCTTCGCCTGCATCCGTCCGGTGAACGGCTTTGCCCCTGCCGATTTGACCGTTTTCCAGAACGGGCTGCGCAACCTGGTGCGGCGCTACCCGTGGATCACAGTCTGGCAGATTGGCAACGAGCCGAACATCTCCTGGCAAAACCCTGACCAGTATCCACGTTTTTTTCTGGCCGGCGAGCAGGCTGTGCGCCAGGCTTGCCCGCGCTGCCGCGTCGCCCTGGCGGGGGTCGCGGCCCATTACCCCAGCCAGTCAAACAACAGCGATGTGCTTAAAATTTACGACAGGATCGTAGGAGAGATTGCCAGGCAGGCGCCAGAAGACAGCCGGCCTTTCGACATCTTCGACCTGCATTTCTATGGCTATTACGGCTGTGCCGGCGACATCGTCGATTCGATCAACAGCTTCCACGAGATGCTTGCCCGGCATGGACTTGACACCGGCACCGATTTTTGGGTAACTGAAACGGCGACCCCCACAGGCCGGCCTGCCTGGCCGCCGTCGTCCCCGGTCCAGACAGAAGACCAGCAGGCAGCCGAGCTGGTCAAGAGGTTCACGGTCATGCTCAGCGCCGGGGTCAGCCATGTCTCCTGGGCCCGGCCTTACGAAAATTACCTGTATGAAGGCAATCCCGGCACCTTTTATGACTATTCGGGCCTCGTTTACAACGGGCTCGACGGTGAGCAGGCCGCCGGCATCAAAGCGGGGACAAAGAAAAAAGCTTTCTACGCATACAGGACGCTGGTTGCAAAAACAAGCGGCGCCGCCAGCATTCAACGGCTGGGCTGGGGGCAGTACCGGTTTACGTTTAAGGATGGACGTGCGCCCCTTTATTTACTCTGGTCAGAATCAGGCGCAGATTTGCCAGCAGGTCTAAGCGGACCGGTGACAGTTACTGATATTTCATATTTCAGGCAAGCAAACACAGACAGATTCCAAGGACGTGGTCCTGGGCCCAATGCCTGTTTTTGTTCAGAGCCGCCCGGCTCGCCGGTGACGGGGCCTGACTGAAAAAACACTATTAAAAAGCCCCAACTAAGCCGCCGGCCGCAAGGCTTTTCTCACCCCGGGAAGCCCCTCCATAAATGCCAGTATGCGGGCAGCGGCATTATTTAACAGGCGCTCAAACTTGATACACACGAAGAAGAATATTGGCAACAATGCAATAATTATCATTATACTTTTCGGGTCATTATCCTTGAGAAGGCCGAGCCTCAGCAGCAGCGCGTAGTAGGGAATATGAAACAGGTAAACCGGATAAGAATGGCGTCCCAGCGTAACAAACCCCCTTTTCAATGGCAGGGGCGGGCGGGCGCAAAGCCAGGTCATGCCCAGGGCAAAGGTGGACAAAATCATCAGCGGGATGAAGGCTACATGCGAACGGTTAAAAATATCGTCCCCGGTCCTGGTGAGAAACACGGTCAGGAAAAATGCCGCCAGGGAAGCAATAAACATTGGCCTGGTCACCCTCCCCTTGAACCTTTCCATCAGGTATGGCAGCGTCATACCCAGCGCAAAAAGCACGATGTGGGCCCCCAGAAAGTAACGGTATGAAAGAATGTCAACTATACGCGTGTAGGGAAGCAGAACCGAAAAGGGAAGCGCCAGCAAGGCGATGCCGGCGTTAATCGCGAGGAATGATTTGATCCTCATCCGCTTCAGCAGAAAGTAGAGTAGCGGCGCCAGGAGATAGCACTGAAACAGAGCCGTCAAAAACCAGTAGAGCCATGGCGCTCCAAAAAATGGCAGCCCCAGGTAAATCATCATCCCTCCCGGGCTGTGCAGGACCGTAAAATCACCCGGGAAGGCCCAGGGGGCGATATACAGGGACAGCCAGTAGAGCGGGTAAATCCTGAGCGCCCGGTCAAAAAAATATTTGACCAGCGCTTTGCCGGAGGCGCCTCCGGCAAAGCGCCTTTTTAAAGAGAAGAACAGCCCGTAGCCGCTAAAGAGAAAGAAAATGGCAACCAGCCCGTTGGCGTAATCGCCAAGCAAACCATAGTAACGGGTGAGGAACTGACCGGAGAAATGATCGGCGAGCACGGTCATGATCGCAAATCCTTTGATGTAATTGGTCAGCTGGCGGGAATTCATCTGCTGCTAAAAAATAATCATGTGACACTATACAAAACAGGAAAGGCCGGCGCAAACTCGCCCTGCCGGCGTCATGAAATTGCCGGGAGGATAAATGAGTACAGAAAAGAAACCGATCAAGTCCGCTTCTCTCAGGAAACAGCTTGCCGGTAAACCCTTGTTGCCCAGGCGATTGCCAGCGCCGCCAGCGGCACCATCACCAGAAAACTTTCCGCGGTCGTGCTGTTCCAAAGCTGTCCCGCGGCCAGCAGCCGGTTGGCCTCCACCACATAGTACATGGGGTTAAGATGCGCGACCGCCCTCATCCAGGCCGGAGCCAGCGTCAAGGGCAGCATGATGCCCGCCAGCAGAAGCAGCGGCAGGTTGATGCCGTTGACGACGGCCGCAAAGCTGCTGATCTCCCTGGTAATCAGCGCCACCGCCGTGGAGAAGGAGGCAAAGAACACCATCAGCAGCCCCAGCAAAATATAGGAGATCAGGAGACCGGCGAGATGAATATGAAAGCCAAAGGGGACGGCGACGATAATGATTAAGGTGATGAAGAAAAAAGTCCAGGTCAGGCTTGAGAGCACCGGGCCCAGCAAGAGCGCGGACCGGCTGGCCGGCGTCACCCTGATTCGCTCCGTATAGCCGGCCTGCAACTCGAAAATGGTTGAGAAGCCGGCGCTGGCGCCGCTGCCAAATGCCATCAGCGCCAGGATGCCGGGCAGGAACAGGTCGAGAATATTGCCGGTGTGAAAGCCAGGCCCGCCCGCCAGCTTGTCTAAAAGGGGGTGAACAGCGCCAGGTAAAGCAGCGGCGTCGAGAAGCTGATCACCAGCCAGACCGGCACCCGGAACGTTTGCACGAAGCTGCGGCGGTATAGCAGGGCGACGTCTCGCAGGAGCTTCATTGCCGCGCCCCATCGGCCTGCTGCTGGCCCGCATCCCGCAGCGACCTCCCTGTATGGCGCAGAAAAACGTCATCGAGAGTTGGCTCAGACAGCGTGATCGTCTTTATAGTCATGCCGCTCCGGTCAAGCAGCCGCAGGATCTTGGGCAGAGCCGTCATGCCATCGTCGACATACAGCCTCAGATGATCTGCTTCAGCGCCTACTTCACGCACGTATTCCTGATCCGCAAGCAGCTTCCTGGCCGCGTCTGACCCGGCGCCGTCTTCCTGGATGCTGACTACAACGCTGTCGGCAGCAACCTGCTGCTTTAGTTGCCTGGAGGTGCCCTCCGCCACCAGCCGGCCGTGATCCATGATCGCCAGCCTGTCGGAGAGGGCGTCTGCTTCCTCCAGGTAGTGGGTAGTCAGAAAAATTGTCGTGCCTGTTTCCCGCAGCCCGCGGATCTGCTCCCACAGGTTCGCCCGGTTTTGCGGATCGAGGCCCGTGGTAGGCTCGTCGAGAAAGAGCACGTCCGGCCGGCGCCGCTGCCCCCCCGAATAGGATTCCACCCGGCGGTGGGCAAATTCGGCCAGGTCGAGCACATCGATAAGCTCGTCAGCGCGGCCCTCCGCTTCCCGGCGTCCCATCCCGTAGAGCTCTCCCTGCAGTCGCAAGTCTTCCCGGCCGGTGGCAAGCCGGTCGCCGCCCCCAAGCTGACTCACGTAGCCAATGTGCTGGCGCACCTGGTGCGGATTTCTGCCCACGTCGAACCCGGCGACGAACGCCTGGCCGCTATCAACCGGAAGCAGGGTCGAAAGCATCCGCAGGGTGGTTGTCTTGCCGGCGCCATTGGGTCCCAGGAAGCCAAAGATCTCCCCGGGCCAGATCTCGAGGTCAACGCCGCGCACGGCCTCAATCTTTTCTTTTCGGGTGAAGAATGTCTTGGTGAGGCCGTGAGCCTCAAGCACCAGCTGTCTATTTTCGCTCATAGCTGCTTCAGCCTCTCTTCCTGACAAGATGGGCCCCTTTCGCTTCACATGATGGGAAGAAAGCTCGTATCAGATGCCCTGAATGAGATTTGCTGATTTCTTTTTTCTCCGCTTTACGCTCCCGCTTATTGGCAACCCTCTTCCAGTCGCGCATATGCTTCCACCATTGAGGCGCGGGCGTCAGCTGTCCTTTTCGCTTGTGAGCCATTGTTTTTGTCCCCGGTATCTTTCGCCGTATTTGTCTTTGCGAGTGCGCCAGTATTTGTCAGGCTTACAGAGCCCGCAGCTTGAATAATAACATCTGTGTTTTCTCTTGTGATTCGCCTGACGAAAAACGTTCTGGATCAGTTTCCTGGCGCTTCCGGATTGCAAGATTCCCAAAACAGCGAAAGTGCGATTCCCGCCGGCTGCTTACGGATTGGGCAAGAAAAAATGCCTCGGAAAGGCATTTTATCAAACAAGAAGTTGGTGGAGGCGGTACAACCGTGTTCGAACTCCGGCTGTAATTTTGATGTTGATCCAAGAGGTCGTCGATGCGACTTTGCCATTAACTAAGCCGCATGCCCTCTGATGGCGTGTCTCAAGGTCTCCACGGAAGGAACATTTCCGAGCCTGCCCGACTCGTCCTTAAATAGTCTTCACGCGAAACCAGTCCCGGTAGTAGGCTGAAGTTCTTTTCCGTCTATCAAGATGGTGGGAGAGCCCCTAAGCCCAAGGTCAGCCGCTTTTTGGTCGTCGATTCTCTGAAGGCTGACGTCTGCATTGATTCCCTCGGCTGCCAAAGCCTGGTCGATATTTGACCTTAGTTCCTCCTGAGAGCGACATGCTAAAGATAAGTAGCAGATTATTTCCGGAGTTAATTGTCCTTTTCGCTTGTGAGCCATTTTCTGTGACGAGTTATCGTCGCTGTCTATGCGATTTCGATTACCCGCTCTGCTTCAGCAACAAATTTTTTCGCTGCCTCCAGGGTGTCTTTTGCCTCTTCGCCGGATGGAGAAACAAGCTCGCGATAATCTGATTTATTTCTGAGATCGAAGGCGATGCTTAGCGAGCGTGCAATTTCCTTATCAAATGTCCCGTCCTGCACATAATGCTCGTGGAACAAGCGGATTACTCCCGAATGCTTTGATGCGCCCAGCTCCTTTATTGCAAGCAGCGCCAGGGTCGAGTAAAACATCGCATAGTACGCCCGGTTAAGAGCACCTCGTGCTTTTTCGCTATCCAGCAAAAGAACCGCCTCATCCAAGGATTCGCGGGCCTCATCCATCCGGTACTTAACGAGGCTCTTTAGGTCATCATTCAAATCTTTATACCCTCTCGCTGAACCGTCTGGTAAAGGGGCGAAATCAATATGGATGGATTCTCGATATCGCTTTGGGAATAAAGAATTGGCGAAATCAGCACAGCATGTTTCAGACTGATATCAAAGGAAAGGCCGTATATTTTTTTCTCTAATTTCCAGTCAACTCGGGGGAGAACGATGAAGACATCCAAATCCGATTCTTCATCTCCCTCTCCGCGCGCGCGAGATCCAAAAAGACGCACATCCACCGCCCCGAAGTCTGCCACCAGGGCATCTCGAAAATCAGTCAAGGCCCTTTTCTCAATTGTTGTCAGATTCCTCAATGCTTCTTCCTTTTGAAAGAAATTATATCTTCTTGCGGACACCTATTGAACGCTTCGAGCGGAATTTCGCAGCAAAAAAAATTCGATTCCTGCGAGCTTCTTGCGATGTCGAACATGAAAAAATGCCTTGAATAAGGCATTTCTTGAGGGGGGTATAGAGATGTGCAATCCGCGGACCACATTGTGATGCTCTGTAACTTTCTCTTCCTAACATTTATCGGCTTCTTATCAAGTTATGCGGCCCGCCATTTCTCCCAATGATTGTTTT
>JACWAD010000099.1 GCA_014874175.1 Thermoleophilia bacterium | reverse complement strand
TCTCACAGATATCCGGGTAAAAGTACTCGAATTCCTGCGAAGAAGAAACAGCAAGCACTAAAACCGCTTTTTACTCGTAGTTTACGAGCCTTTGTAATTATAGTGGGCCGGGCAGGAGGAAACAAGCGAGCGCGGGTTGGTATTTCACCGTTTGCGCCGACATGGTGCAATTGATAAACGTATTAGGGACTTGAAACAGAAGGTCAAGAAGCGCAAGTTTCAATAGCATCCCATAACCTCCAACAAATTCCTCACCCCTCGCAAATGGCTTTGTTAAGCCATTTATTCTTCCTAATAAGTAAACACCTAAGGGGAGTCGAACATTTCAAAATAAACTTGATGGTAACCCCTGAAAACTGTATTCGAGGCACTTACGCCGGGACGGCAAAGAGCATACCTTTTTTATTTTTCCCAGGCCATACAATCAAAAACCCGGTCGTCAAGGGTTGAAAAAACGCATGCAACAAATTCTCAACGGAAAGGGATTAAATGATTAGTCATTTCCACTGTGTCAGGATCTCTTCTCTTTTGAAGATGGCTTTGGCCAGATAGATGACGATGATGTCGGCCGCAAAGATGGCGGCGGCCATGATCAGCAGCGTGGTGACCGTCAGCGAGATGACGTTGATCTCCGACAGGACGTAGATGACGGCCAGCGGCACCATGATGAACGCGCCCAGCTGCTGCGCGGCCCTGATGTCGGTCGCGCGGGAAGAGATCAGGATGTTGACACCGATGCTGAAGATGATGGCCAGCGGCGCCAGCAGCAGCAGGATGACGCCCATGTTCCAGTTGGGATAATAGAGGTAGTCCAGCTTGCCATGGGAGACCCAGTCCATCAGCGCCATGAAGATGGCGGCGCCGAGATAGGTCGTGATGACAGCCGGGACGGCGGCGGCGATGTTCTTGCCGACAAGGATCTCCTCGTCGGTGGTGGGCGTCGCCAGCAGCGGCTCCAGGCTCTTCTGCACCTTCTCCCCGATCAGGCTGTAGGAGGCCATCGACATCGGCAGGAGGGCGGCGCCGATCACGTACCAGTAGGAAAAGGCGTTCATCAGGACGGGGAAGGTAGATGCCGGGGGATGCCTTTGCGGAAGTCCGAGAACTTGAGCAGCAGCGGCAGGCCCACGGATACGAAGATCTCGAAGCCGACGACGGTATAGATGATGCTCCGCTTCTTGCTGAAGATGCGGAAGTCCTTGGCGGCGATGATCCAGGCTTTTGAAAGTCTCATTCGCTGTCCTTGATTATCTTCAGATATGCCTCTTCCAGGTCGGGATTGCTCTCGGTGACGGACTGAATGCTGCCGCCGGCGGCGATCAGGGCGCTGACGTAACCGGGGTTTTCCTTCTGGGGATCATCGACATCGATGATGATCCGGTTGCCCTCGACGCTGAAATTCTTCGGGTGGCGCTGCCTGACCGCGTCCAGCAGCCCTTCGTCGATCCGTTCCAGCTGGATGACCGTCTGGCTGCCCCAGATCGACTGCTTCAGCTGTTCCGGTGAGTTGATGGTCAGCAGCTTTGTGTTGATGATGCCGATGCGGTCGCAGATACGCTGCGCCTCGTCGAGGTCGTGAGTGTTGAGGAAGATCGTCCTGCCCTGCTGCTTTAGCTCCAGGATCAGGTCGCGGACGACCTTGGTCGATTCCGGGTCGAGGTTCGCGGTCGGCTCGTCGAAGAAGAGCAGCTGCGGATCATGGATCAGCGCCCGGATCAGGGCGAGCTTCTGCTTCATCCCCTTGGAGAATCCGCCGGCCGGCCGGTCTTTCTTCTCCCACAGGTCCAGCATCTTCAGATAGCTTTCGATATTGGCCTGGCGTTGAGGCGTGGGGCATTCGTACAGGCGGCCGTAGAGCTCAAGGTTCTCGTACGCCGTCAGCTCCTCGTAGAGGCCGACGTTGTCCGGCACGAAGCCGATCATCTTTCTGATCATCAGGGAATCCTCATCGCTGGCCGTATCGAAGCCGGCGATCTTCGCGGCGCCGCCGCTGCTGGAGATCAGGCAGCAGAGCATCCTGACCGTGGTGGTCTTGCCGGCGCCGTTGGGCCCGAGGAAGCCGAAGATCTCGCCTTCGTCGACGTGGAAGGTCAGGCTGTCGACGGCGGTCGTATCGCCGAAACGCTTGGTCAGGTTCTGTACGTCAATCATAGTAATTCAATATTAATTCCAGACTGGAGCGCTTTACCCTTTTTGACGTGATCATGCCGCTTTGTTATATCGAAGGGGGCTGATGTTGGCGCCGCTTGGTGGTCCTGGCCACATCCTGGCGCAGGCGCTCGGCGGGCGGACCGGCCTCTGGCGGCGCCTTACCGACTTCCGGCATGTCTGGCCGGTGATGCTGACCTGCGCCTGCGCCGGCGGCGTTTTGTTCTTCCTTTACTTCAATGACAGCACGCGCTGCGTGACCGGCAATCCGCTTGACGAGCTGCACAACTGGCATCACACCTGGCGGTGCGTCTGGCAGAAGTGAAGAAATGGCTTACCTTTTATGATTCTGTGATAGATTTATTCAACTGCGCTCCTTTTTTGATGTATGTCATTGCTGTCGCGAAATCTGGATTTGTTTGACCCTATTGATGCCGCTGTAAGCGAGCAGTCTTCGCGTGAAGGCCAGTTGGAGGCGGTCGCCCGGTTTGTGCGTGAATGCGTACTCTGCCCGCTATGCCGCAACCGCCGCAACGCCGTTCCCGGAGAAGGCGATGCTGAAGCTGCCGTTATGGTCGTTGGGGAGGGGCCGGGAGAAAATGAAGACGCCCAGGGGCGGCCTTTTGTAGGCCGGGCAGGAGAGCTGCTTGACAAAATCCTGGCAGCTTCCGAGTTCCCCCGGCCTTCGGTTTTCATCACCAACATTGTCAAGTGCCGGGCCGCCGACATGGTGGAGGGCCGCATGCAAAACCGGGCGCCCATGGCGCCGGAAGTTGCGGTCTGCCGGCCTTATCTGGTCAGGCAGGTTGAGATCATCCAGCCGAAAGTTATCCTTTGCCTGGGCTCACCGGCGGGGAAGGGCGTAATAGACCCGGCCTTTAGCATTACCGAGCAAAGGGGCCAGTGGTTTGAAGGCCCGTTTGGATCCCGCATAATTGCAACATTCCATCCCGCTTTCATCCTCAGGCGCGGGGGCGCCGGAACCGGCGCCCGCGACCTTAAGAAGCTTGTCTGGGAAGACATGAAAATGATCAGAAGCTATCTTCTCGAAGCAAAATCCTAGCTTTCTTCCTGCTGACGGCGGCGCTCCGCCAGGTTGCGCAGCTTTTCCAGCACTCTCGGCTTTTCACGACTTTCACGCGGGTGCCCCTCTTCACGTGCCGGTTTTTCGGCTTTCTCCAGGGGACGCTCCTGGAATCCGTGCTGCTCGCTTTGGGCCGCCCGGTTGCGTTTCTTTCCTTCTCCTTTGCCGCTCATGGCGCCTCCAATTGATTTCCTGGCGAGATTTTCTTTATTAAAGTTTTCCCGAAAAAGCAATTATAACTCTTGTTCGCAAACGCAAGGGAGCATTAAATACCTCCGGGTTCGCCTCAGAGCCTGCCCTGAGCCCTTCGCTTTGCTCATGACGTGCTCCGCGAACTGGATGACACAAGACCCGAGCAAAAGGATGAGCAGTTTATTTAAAGGCGTCGATTTTCATTTTTATGGGTATGATTGACATAAATGTCAGGGCAAGGATGAAGATGACAAACCTAATTCAAGAACTGCAGAAAGTGGGCCAGTCTGTCTGGTATGACAACATCGCCCGGAGGCTGCTTGCAACCGGAGAGATGCAGAGACTGATTGATCTAGGCGTTACCGGCGTCACTTCGAATCCCTCCATTTTTGAAAAGGCTGTCAGCGGCGGCGATGATTATGATGAAGATCTGCGGGCGCTATCCGCCAGCGGGCTGGACGCCGCTGCCATTTATGAGAAGCTGATACTGCGTGATATCAGTGAGGCAGCCGATATCCTGCGGCCCGTTTATGATCGAACCGGAGGCGCTGATGGCTACGTTTCTCTCGAACCGCGGCCCGCGCTTGCCTATGATACCGAAGGCACTATCGCCGAGATTCGCCATTTTCACCATGCTTTGGGGGAACGGCCCAACGTGATGTTCAAGGTGCCCGGCACGCCGGCGGGAATCCCTGCAGTCGAGGCGCTGATCGGCGAAGGGATAAACATCAACATAACGCTGATGTTTTCGGTAAGCCATTACGAAGCCGTGTCAGAAGCCTACTTCTCCGGTCTTGAGCACTTGCTTGCCGCAGGTGGAGATTTAGGCAAGATCGCCTCTGTAGCCTCCTTTTTTGTCAGCCGCGTTGACACTGTGGTTGACAAACATCTGCAGGAGCTCATCGAGGGCGGACGCAGCGAACTTGGAGGCCTTCTGGGCAAGGCGGGCATTGCCAACGCCAAGCTGGCATACCGCCGCTTTGAAGAGGCTGTGCGCGGTGATCGTTTCAGGGCGCTTAAGGAAAAGGGGGCACGTGTTCAGAAGGTGCTGTGGGCCAGCACCAGCACCAAGAACCCTGCGTACAGCGACATTATGTACGTCGAGGGCTTGATTGGGCCCGACACCATAAACACCATGCCGACAGAAACCCTCAACGCCTTTCTTGATCATGGATCGGTGAGGCCGTCTCTTAAGTCGGAGCTGGATGAGGCTGAAAGGACGTCTGCTGCGCTTGGCGAAGCCGGCATCGACCTGGGCAGGGTCACAGAAGACCTTCAGGTTGAAGGAGTTCGCCTGTTTGGGGAATCGCTCGACAAGCTGATCGCCGGCATTAAGGAAAAACAGAGGCTGCTGGCGGCATGAATTACCAGCTCTTCTGATTTTGCCACCCCTTAAGCGTTCTTAGGAAGTTCTCCGTCTTTATGTCAAGCTCGGCCAAATCCTGCTCTGCAGACCTGACCCGCTGCTTGAGCTGCCGCCGCCAGTACTCAACAAATTTGCGGAAGTCGGGGATATCGATGCAGATATCGTGCATGAGGCTGCCACCCAGGTGAATATTCTCCTCGTCCACGAAGGCGAAGATTTCTTCAGCCCTGATGTCGAATTCCTTGCAAATGGAGTCAATTGTTATCTGCATGCCAAAGCCGTACGTTGAGAACCTGAAAAATGATTAAAGCGAAAAGTTGCCAGAATGTCCAGTGCGTTGCCGCAACGTTTGAAGCTGTTTAAAATGACTGCCCGTTAACGCGCAGTTGCTCGGCGTAGATGATTTCGCAGGCGCCGTCACCGGTGTCTGTGCGACTCTTGCTTGTGTGAGCCGAAAGCTCCGTGTTGCCCATATCCATTCTGACGTTAACGAGGCGGCCGTCGATGCGGACAAGGTCGCCGGGTTTTATCAGGTCCAGGCCCCGGCGAATGCTGGCGTTGGCCGGGATAATGTGATTGTTGCTCACATGGCTTATGACATAGCTTGATGTAAGGTCCCCGTCCAGTGGGCCTGAAACTTTGCCCTCGCGGCTGGCCTGCTTCCAGCTGTAACTGGCGGCGGTGCCGGGGTCAGCCAGCTTCCCCCATGACATGAGCAGGTCATAAGGAATCGCAGGGCTGATCGCATCATCATAAGCCTGAATGCTGTCAACACGGGCGCTGATTGAGTAGGAGGTATCGCTGGTTAGCGACGCTGTGGCGCCATCAAAGTTGATGGTTGTTGAAAAAAAAGAGGCGCTTCTTTGCAGGGGGTCAGCGCCGGCATTAATGCCAAAGCCCGCGACCTGGCCTTCGGCAACGGCCGGAAGGGAGCGGCTCTGCTGGAAAAGAAGGCCTCCCATAATCAGTATTGTGATAAGAGTCAAGAGGAGCGACTCGATCATTATCCTTTGCGCCAGCCCGCACGGTTGCCTGTGACTTATCGTTTGCCCCGTGCCCGCAAAAGCGCCCGCAATCGCAGGCTGCGCGCCCGCAAAACCGGCGCCGCCCGAGTGCAGCCGAATTTGGTAGCAACGGGCGCAGAATACCGCTGAAGGCGAGCAGCGGCGGCAGAAGAACGTGCCACAACTGCACAGGCCTGTCAGCGGCTCCTCCGGGTGCGCCGGGCAGCGGCCGCTGGCAGTCTTGCTGTAATGACCATGATACTGACAATCCGCCACTTGTGACCTCCCGCGCTTTCCTCTTAAAATAAGTATCGGCTTGCTTTTTAAGGTCGGGAGTCATGCCCGGCAATAATGGGGGATGAGGGCGGGCCCTTGGATCTTCAGAAACTTCCTGGAACGGAGGCAAGTTTGCAACCTGGGGAAAGCTCGTCATGGCGGCAGCGCCTGCCTGTGATAATTCTTGAGCTGCTGGTTCTCTGCGCAGTTTTCCTCCGTTTTGTAAAGCTCGGCCACGAAAGCCTCAACTATGATGAACTGGCAAGCGTCTGGGTGAGTCGCTTGCCTGCCGGGCAGCTTGTCTCCCGGGCCATCGCCTCGGGCCATCCGCCCGCTTTTAACCTTCTGACACATTTTTGGCCATTGCCGCCAGGGAGCGAAGTCTGGGCCCGGGTTCCATCCGCCTTCATTGGGATTCTGATCGTTCCCCTGGCCTATATCACGGGCAAGGAAATCGGGTCACGCCCGGCAGGTATTTGGGCAGCCGCTTTTTCTGCCTTTTCTCCTTTGATGATCTGGTATTCCCGCGACGCTACCTCGTATGGATGGCTGATGCTTGTCTGTCTGCTTTCTTTTTATTTTTTGGCAAGAAGCAGCAGGCGGGGAGGGTGGGGCAACTGGGCCCTTTACGTGCTTGCCGTGCTATTGGCAATTTTTACTTATTTCCTGTCATTTATTCTGGTCCTGGCCGGCCTGGCTGTTTATCCGCTACTGCGGCGGGCGGGGAAAAGCAACCTGCGCGGCTGGGCGGTAAGCCACGCATTCCTGGCGGCGGCGCTTGCCATATTTTTCGTGCTGACACGCTCGGCGACGGCTGGACGATCGGGCTTATCTGTTCCATCATTAACAAATTTGATCAAGGATATCATTAACTGGCCGGTTGTTTTTGTACGAGGTTACGCGAACGAGACTATCGGCGGCGGCGTTTTAGGCGCTGAGGTTTCTCAACGGGAAGCGGTTATTGCCGCCGCCGTAATAGCGGCTATTTTGATCTCGCTTATTGCGGCAAGGCGAGTGCGGCAGTTGTTTTTCAGGCGTGAAATCATTGCCGCGTCCATTTACGTATTATTTCTGGTGATAGGCCCAGTGGCGGTGCAACTGGCGGCGCCCGGGTCAAGTTTTGCCAGCCGTTACTATTCCTGGGCTGCGCCTGTTTTTGCCGTATTGCTTGCCCTGCTGCTGACGAGCTTGCCGGGACGGGTGGCCTGGCTGGGGGGCGTTCCCCTGATTGCCGCGATGCTCTTTTATTCGGGAACGGAGATAAAAGTGCGCCGCAATGAGGCCTGGCGCACTGTTTTTTCTATAGTTGCCAAAGGCAGGCAGAAGGACGATGGCTACCTGTGCTTTCCCGAAGTGCATTGTGTCGTTGCCGCCGCATTTTACCTGCCACAGGTTTCCCGGTTTTCGGGAGGCGATATTGAGAATGGCGGCGCCGACATGTCCGAAAAGACCTGGGCGGGCTGGACAGAAAAGTACCCCTTTTTGCCCTACCGCGGTGGAGCAGTGGAAGATAAAATTTCTCGCGACCTTTCCTCTGCCGCCCGGGTGTGGCTGATTATTGGCGACGGGGCAGTGGGAAATTATCCGGCTTCACCTCTGGTGCGCGGGATCATGAGAAAGGATTGGAAACAGGCCGGCAACTGGGACCTGCCGCCTCTGGACCTGGGATTGTTTGTCAAGCCACAAGCTGCCGCTGCCCGCCTTAGCCCGCGAGTTGCGCCAGCGCCTCCCGGGCCCAGCCGGGGTTCTTCAGCATCGCTCTTCCTACCGCTACCAGATCGGCTTTTTCTTCGGTGATGACGCTGTTGGCATAAACAGGATCCGTGATTCCTCCCACCGCGATCACGGGGACACTGACAACTGACTTGATACTGGATGCCAGAGGCACAAAGTATCCCTGGCTGTCGGCCAGGTCCTTGGGGCGCGATCCACACAAGCCGCCGGAAATGTCAAGTATGTCAATGCCGGCCTCAACCAGCCTGGGCGCTATTTCCCGCGCTTCATCAAGAGCCAGCCCTTCCTGCATGAAATCGCTGGCGCCAAAACGGTAAAGCAGGGGGAATGCCGGCCCTGTTTGCTCCCGAATGGCGGAAATCACCTCCAGCGGCAGCCGCAGCCGGTTTTCAGCGCTGCCTCCGTATTCGTCGTTCCTGCGGTTTGTATACGGGGAGACAAATTCGTTTAACAGGAAGCCGTGGGCGCCGTGAATCTCAATGGAGTCAAAGCCCGCGGCCTGGGCCCGGCGCGCCGCTTCTGCATAGGTGGTGATGATTGCCCCGATCTCGCCTGTTTCCAGGGCGCGGGGCGCTTCTGTGCGCCTGGGGGGAGGAACATCCGATGGCCCCACCGGTTGGCAGCCGCATGCATCGGAGGTGGTATTGGCGCCGGCATGGGTAAGCTGAATCGCGCTCATGGCGCCGGCGGCGCGGATCGTGCCGGCCAGAGTCCTCAGCCCCTCGATTAGTCTGTCCTCGTGGATTCCCAACTGTTTTTTTGTCATTTTCCCGGAGGGCATGATGTAACTGTGCTCGACAACAACCAGAGCGACGCCGGCCTCTGCCCGGGAGCGGTAGTGATCCAGGTGGCGGCGGTTGACTTCGCCTTCTTCGCTCGACATATCGTTCGCCATGGGAGGCATGACAATTCTGTTTTTAAGCGTAATTTTATCTGTGATCAGAGGATCGGAAAGCGACGGCATGCGGCCTCCTTTATCTAGTTCAAAGTTTCCAGGTTCAATGTTCGAGCAAACAAATGGATCGTATCACTTGCTGGCAGTAGCCGTGGTATTTTACATCACAAAGGCTTGACGCAGCAGGCAGTTTAATCTTAACGGGATGACAAGCTTCCTGAGCGAATCGGTTGATCAGTTAAAACTTTGAACTTTTAGTCGTTGAGGATTTCGATAAAGGCTCGCACCAGCCCCGTGTCAAACTGAGTGCCGGCGCAGCGTCTGAGCTCGGTGATTGCGGCGGCGTGGGTCAGGGCTTTGCGATAGGGACGGTCAGAAGTCATGGCCTCGTAGGCATCGGCGATGCCGACGATGCGCGCCCCCAGGGGAATATCGTCACCCACAAGCCCGTCCGGGTAGCCGGAGCCGTCGATTCTTTCATGGTGGTGGCGGACGATCGGCTTTACATCGTAGGGGAAATCCACCGGCTCGATAATCTTGTGGCTGAGAATAGGGTGATTTTTTATCATCTGGTATTCTTCATCCGTCAGCCTGCCCGGCTTGAGCAGAATGGCATCAGGAATGCCGATCTTGCCCGTGTCGTGCAGGTAGCCGGCGCAGCGCACAGCGCTCAGCTCGTTTTCGGACAGGCTCAGGCTCCGGGCCAGTGCATCGGCATACTCGGCCACCCGGTCCGAATGCCCGCGCGTATATGAATCCTTCGCGTCGATGGCTTCGGCCAGCGAGCGGATTGTACTCCAGAAAGCCGCCTCCAGGCGCTTATAAGTCTGAGCATTGTCAATGGCGACTGCACCCTGGTTTGTTATATCGGTAAACAGCTCCATTTGACCGGGCTCGGAAAAACAGTTTTTCCTGACGCTCGTTACCGAAATAAGCCCCAGCAGTTTGCCGCGCGACGCGAGCGGGCCAATCATTACCGATTGTGAGGCAGGCGGCGCCAATGAGATGGAAGCCGCAGTCATCTGGCCCGGATGAGCGGCGCAAAACAGCCCGGCGCCGGAAATAAGCCCGTTAAGGCCGTGATTGCCAAGGTCAACCGCGTCGCCGGGCTTCAGCGGCCAGCCCCTTGCCTCTCCAGCCAGCGAGCGTAGCACCAGGCGGCGGTCCCTGTCTTCGAAAATCATAACCGCCACTGTGGAAGCCTTCAACGCCGAAAGCGCCGACTGGGCGAGATTGTCTATGATGCTGTCTGTTTCCAGCCCCGTGCTAAGCGAATTGGAAACTTCAAACATCGCCGTTAGGGAGTCAAGCCGGCTTTTGGCCTGACCTCTGATTCGTAACATTTCCGTGACGTCACGGCTGATCTCGATGCAGCTGGCAATCCCGTTGGCGTCCCTGACAGGAGAAGCGGTTGCCTCCAACTGGCGGCGGTTGCCAAGCCTGTCAAGGACAAAACGCGACCGGCGAACTGTCTCGCCAGTGGTAAAGCAGAGTTCCAGCGGGCAACTGGGGCAAGCGTTTTTGCGGCCCAAGTAGATCTGGTAACATTTCTTGCCAATGCAATCCTCGCCAAAGATCTGTTTATGAACGGAGTTGGCAAAAAGAATGGTATGGTCGGCATCTCTTACATAGAGGCTTTCTCCCATGCCCTCAACAATTGCCGCCTGTTTTTCTTTTTCCTCAATGACGCTCGCATGCAGTCGCGCCCGCGAGAGGGCCATGCCGATCTGGACGCTGACGGGAGCGAGAAAATCCAGGTTCTCACTGGTGAAACCGTTGTCTGTCTTGCGCTCATTCAGGCTCAGAACGCCGACAACCTTTTGCTCATCGCGGATAGGAAGGCAGACGGCATCCCTGATCCCCTTCAATTTTGAAAAGCGTGGATCGGGATTTTCCTGCGTCAGCAATAGCGGCTCCCCGGTTTGCGCTACCCATCCGGCAATCCCTTCGCCTACTTTTTGACTGAAGCCGGAAATCGTCCTGGCGGGCAGGTTTTCATGCGCCGCCATGACAAGCTCACCATCATCGATGAGCAGGATTGAGCCGCTGGTTGCTTTCATTGCTCCAATGCAAAGGTTGAGGCATTCCTTAAGAGAGTCATTGATCTGTGTATTGATCGCGATAGAATTGGCAATTTCATAAAGGAGTTTCAGCTGGCTGGAACGGTGTCGCTCGTCGGTGATATCGTGTAGCACCGCCAGGCGTCCCTCAACCTGTCCCTCATCGTTGAGGATGGGCGCGACGGCGATGGCGTAAACATGGCCGTTTAACTCGGCTTCGGTGGAGACGCAGCTATTTTGGCGGTAAACGTCACAGCGCTCGCAGGCGTCGCGTTTTTTCGAAAAGGTCCCCTGGATTTCGTCATGACAGTGTGTCCCGCACTGGAGCCAGCACCTGAGGTCACTGCTTTCATACGACGGGCAGTCGGAATGCAGGCAGGATTTTTCTTCCCAGCAGCGCACCATTTCCTCGGGCTTGATCATCTCCTTTTTTCTCAGAATCTCGTCGAGCTCCCCAATGCGGGTTTCGCGCGAGCCAGCCAGGGATGATTCAGTGCGCTTCAGGATTGCTTCCGCAGCAGGGTTGGCCGAGATAAGAAAGTTGCTGTTTCCCAAAACGATGATGCCGTCAGTGATGCTCTGGTGTATTGAGCGAAGCTTGCCCTGCTCGCTTAGCAACGCTTCCGTCCTGATTTCCAGGGAAGAAGCCATGTCATTGATTGCCTGGCCTAGCAGCGCCAGCTCGCCGCTCCCCTTGAGATTGACGCGGCCGGTCAGCCTGCCTCGGGAAAGCTCGGATGCCGCCAGGGAAAGACTGGCGGTTGAGATTGTTATTTTTCTGGCCAGCAGTAATGCAACAGCGAGGCCCAGGAGCGCGGCCAGAAATATTGCTGTCAGGAAAGCGGGCCTGCCGTTTTTCATTTCCTTGAGCGCCAGCGCTACGGGAAACGCAAGCAAGATAACGACAAGCAGGGTTGGCAAGATGATCTTCGCGCCTATACCGGCCAGAAAGGCAGGGCGCAGTTTATTCCCCATTTGCCCTCTTTGCGGGTGTCCCCCCACCCGTTGGGTGCTACCTTGTGGAGCGCCTGCTTTATCGGCAGAATTAAAATAAGACTTTAAAAGAAATTCTATTGGTTATATGCGGAAAGTCCGGGTCAGCTTTGCTAATTAAATTAACGCCTTATATTTGTTCGGGGGGGTTAAACAGCTTGAGCGGGTACGGTCCAGAGCATAAAATGCCGGTATGAACAAGGACATTACCGGCCAAACATTGTTTCTGGATTGTTTTTCCGGGATTGCCGGCGACATGTTTGCCGCAGCGCTGCTTGATCTGGGCGCTGGCTCCCTCGACCGGCTGCGCCGGGAGCTGGCCAAGCTCGATCTGGAGGGGTGGTCAGTCTCGCTTGAGAGCGTCAAGGCTTCCGGGATTGCCGCCAGCAGACTAATTGTCAATCTTCAGAAAGAGGAAGAGGAGCCTCGCAGCCTGGCGGCAATCGAGGAACTGCTTGCCGAAAGCAGGCTGGAAGAGGCGGTGCGCTCGCACTGTCTGGCAATTTTTAGCCGCGTTGCCCGCGCTGAGGCGCAGGCTCATGGGGAAACGCTGGACACTGTCCACTTCCATGAGCTGGGCATGGTTGACAGCATTATCGATATTGTCAGCACGTGCATTCTGATAGAGCAGCTTTCGCCAAGGGAAATAATTGCATCGCCGCTGGCGCTGGGAGCCGGGATTGTAGACACAAGACATGGCAGCATGCCGGTGCCGGCCCCGGCGACAGCCATCTTGCTTAAAGGGGTGCCTGTTTTCCAGGGAAAGGGCCAGGGCGAGCTGACCACTCCGACGGGGGCTGCGCTGGTATCTTATTTTGCCGGCTCCTTCGGTCCGATGCCCTCGATGAAGATAAGCAGTATTGGCTACGGGGCCGGTTCGGATGAAAGGTGGGGTGGAGAGGCGCAAGGGCGCAGCCTGCTCCGTCTGATCATGGGCGAGCGAACTGATACGGCAGCCGATGAACTGGTTGAGCGCCAGGTGCTGCTTGAGACCAACATTGATGACAGCTCGCCCGAACAGCTTGCCTTCCTGGCTGAGCGCCTGCTTGAGGCAGGAGCCGCCGATGCCTGGCTGACGCCGGTAATTATGAAAAAGGGCAGGTCAGGAGTCCTGCTCTCTGTTCTCTGCTCTCCGGGGCAAGAGGGGAAGCATCTCGATCTGATCTTTGCCCAGTCATCGACGTTTGGCGTGCGGGAAAGGGCTCTCGAGCGCCACTGCCTGCTCAGGCGGGAGGAGACAGTGGAGACGCGCTTCGGAGCTGTCAGGGTCAAAATTGGCTCCTGGCGCGGCCGGGTAGTTACAGTTTCACCGGAATACGAGGACTGCCGGCGGGTGTCGCTGGAAAAGGGGGCGCCGATTGCGGTCGTTTATGATGCGGCCCGCCAAGCGGCGGCCAAGCTGGAGCATGAGCCCGGGGGGCCGGAACGTTGAACCCGAAACGTTGGTTGCAATCCCGGATTCTTATTGACCCCCGGCCGGGATTGCGAATATAATTCCATCCCTGTCACGTTACTTTTGTTGTGCAAAAGGAAAGGAGCAGGATTTGGCCCCCGGAACGGTTGTCCCATCAGATATCGAGATCGCCCAGGCCGTGGATATAAAGCCGATTACCGAAATTGCGGCCGAAGCGGGGATTCTCGAGGATGAGCTGGAGCTTTACGGCAAATACAAGGCGAAGGTTGACTACATGTCGATTCTGGACCGCCTTAAGGATGAGCCGGACGGCAAGCTCATTGATGTAACCGCCATCACGCCGACGCCATGGGGCGAGGGCAAGACGGTCACCTCCCTGGGCCTTGCGCAGGCGCTTAAGAAAATCGGCAAGAAGGTCTTTCTCTGCATCCGCGAACCTTCCCTGGGACCCGTGTTTGGCATCAAGGGCGGCGCCGCCGGCGGCGGTTACGCCCAGGCGGTGCCTATGGAGGACCTTAACCTTCACTTCACCGGCGACATCCACGCGGTCTCGGCCGCCAATAACCTGCTGGCGGCAATGATTGACACCGACCTGATGGAAGGGCGCAACAAGCTCAACATTAATCCGCTTACAGTCAGCTGGCGGCGTGTCATCGACATGAACGATCGTGTGCTGAGACACGTGGTCGTCGGCCTGGGCGGCTATCTGAACGGCATGCCGCGCGAGACCGGCTTTGACATAGCGGTAGCGTCGGAAGTGATGGCCATCCTGGCGCTGGCCACCGATCTCAAGGACCTGCGCGAGCGCATGGGCCGCATCGTCTTTGCCTACGACCGCGACGGCAAGTCGCTCACCGCCGAGGACATCGGCGCCGCCGGCGCCATGACAGTGCTGATGAAAGATGCGCTCAAGCCCAACCTGATCCAGACACTCGAGCACGGCCCCGTGTTCATGCACGCCGGTCCCTTCGCCAATATTGCCCACGGCAACAACTCCGTACTGGCCACCAAGGTGGCCCTGAAGCTGGCCGACTACGTGGTCACTGAATCCGGCTTTGGCGCTGACCTGGGCGCGGAGAAATTCATGGACATTACATGCCGCTACGGCGGCTTTGCCGCAAGCGCAGTCAATATCACCTGCACCATCCGGGCGCTGAAAATGCACGGCTTTGGCCGTATGGTGGACCGGGCCGAGCTGGAAAAGGAAGACCTTGAAAAGCTGGAAGAAGGCTGCGCGAACCTGGCCAAACAGATCGAGAACATGAAGCTGTTCGGGATTCCGGTAGTGGTGACCGTCAACCGCTTTGCAGCCGACACTGACACCGAGGTCGAGCTGGTGCACAGGAAAGCGCTTGAGTTCGGCGCCGAGGCTTGCAATCCGATCACCGTTCACCGCGACGGCGGCGACGGCGCCGTAGACGCGGCCAATGCCGTAGTCGAGGCCTGCGACCGCCCCGGCAACTTCCAGTTCCTTTATCCCGATGACGCTTCCATCAAGGAGAAGATCGAGACTATCGCCACCAGGGTGTATGGCGCAGACGGCGTAGATTACATGCCGGAAGCAGAGCAGAAGATCAAGTTGTTCACAGAAGCCGGCTACGACAAGTTGCCCATCTGCATGGCCAAGACGCATCTGTCGCTGTCACATGACCCCAATTTGAAGAACCGGCCCGCGGGCTTCCGGGTGCCGATCCGGGACATCCGCCCCAGCATCGGCGCCGGTTTCCTCTATCCACTTCTCGGCACCATGTCAACCATGCCCGGCCTGCCGGTTCGCCCGGCGGCGGTTGACGTTGACATTGACGTAGAGACGGGGAGGGTGAAGGGGCTGTTCTAACATCTTCGAGAATCATTTGTGGTTCTAGCGCAACGTTTAAAACGGGCCGCAGCACCATTTTTTATTTGAAAAAGCCGCCGGCTCAGGAGGCCTTTTCAGCCTTCATGGAATTTGGAAGCGGAATCGACCTTTCTTACCGCTTGACCTTTCAGGTGCGTGAGGGAATACTTTTTCTGCGCCGCATCGGTTCACATGACCGGGCTCTTGGCCGGCCATGACGTGTCGGAATTACCTTTGCTTGGCTCTTTCAGCCCTTGAGTCTTGCGCGCCGCCGGCCAGCTCAGCCGCTGCTGCGTCGACGGTGCTGAAGAAGCGCCTCTTGCCCAGTTTGTCGATGAGGCCTGCGCGGGCAAGGATATCCCGGACCGGATGGTGTACATT
The DNA here is from genome assembly GCA_014874175.1 of Thermoleophilia bacterium. Classification (GTDB taxonomy): domain Bacteria; phylum Actinomycetota; class Thermoleophilia; order BMS3ABIN01; family BMS3ABIN01; genus JACWAD01. The sequence goes on along the minus strand of JACWAD010000099.1, from coordinate 10,132 downwards.
TGTGAGCACAACTTCGATTCCGGAACCAATCAGATCCTGACAAAGATCATCCAGCATGATAACCGAAGTCGCATCTATGTCATAAAGAGCCTCCAGGTCAATAGCCACTGTCGCCGGCCGGGGTTCGGCTTTTTGCACGGATTTGCGGAAGGCATTGCGGACTACACCGCTGCTGGCAAAGAAGAGGGCGCCCTGGATGCGGTAGATGGCAAGGCCTGGAAATGTGAGGGCGTCCGGGTGCCTGTTGACATCCACCCAGGATCCGGTCTTTTTCATTTTGCCCAGTTTGACTACACGCGGCCGGCTCAGCTCATTGGCGATAATTGCAAAAGACAGCACGACCGACAGGGCAAGGCCCGGCAGAACTCCGAAAAGCAGGACTCCGAAAAGCGCCGGCAGAATCATGCCCAGGCTGTCGCGCCTGATGCGGGCGAACCTGATGATTTCCCGGACGTTCATCATGTGCCGGACGGCATAGACAACAATTGCGCCCAGCACCGCCTCCGGCAAATGGTGAAACAAAGGCGTTAATAGCAAAACTGTTAGCAGGAAAAAAACAGCTGCGGCCAGGGATGAGATCTCGCTCCTGGCGCCGTTGCTGTCGTTGGCTGAAGAGCCGGAGAGGCCGCCGGCAACCGGGAGGCCGCCCAGAAGACTGGAGCAGATATTTGCCAGGCCGGTCGCCCGCAGCTCTCCGCCGGGGTCAATCTCGTATTTATGCCTGTCGGCAAGCATGCGGGCCGAGCCCAGGCCTTCCGCGTAGGCAACCAGCACGATGCCGGCAGCGCCGGGAATTAGCGCGTCAAGATCGCGCCAGGAAATATGAGGCAACGCGGGAGCCGGCAAGCCTGACGGCACAGCGCCGACGAGGGCAACGCCGTGGCTGCCCAGGTGCAGCAAGTAGGACGCTGCGATGCCCCCGGACAACAGCAGCAACGCCGCCGGAACTTTCCTGCCGTAGCGTCCCAGGACGACAAGAATAACCAGGCCGGTTATGGTAATCGCCAGTGTTGGCAAACTGGTATGTCCGAGGTTGGAAGCAGCCTGCCATGACATCTGGAAAAAATTGCCATCGCCGACATGCACCCCCAGCAGTTTAGAGGCCTGGCGAATGATGATGACCAGCGCCAGCCCAAAGACAAACCCAATGACCACAGGACGGGCTATAAAGTCCGAAACGAACCCAAGGCGCGCTACCCAGGCAGTGAGGAAGATCGTCCCGGCCAGAAGCACTATTGCAGAGGTCAACTCGGCGTAGCGGGCCGGATCCGCGCCCGCCATGGGGCCAACAGTTGCCGCCACAATGACTGCGGTGGAAGAGGTGGCCGAGACCGCTACCTGACGGCTGCTGCCAAACAGGGCGTAGATAAAAAGGCCAGCAATTGCAGCGTAAAGTCCGGCCTGGGGCGGCAAGCCGGCAATGCCGGCGTAGCCCATTCCTTCCGGTATGAGCAGGCCGGCCAGGGCAATGCCGGCCAGGATGTCTACCGGCAGCCATGCGCGGTTATACCTGGGCAGCCAGCCGACGATGGACATATAGCTGCTCAGCCCGCCGGCCCGGTTGTTGCCGTCAAGCCGACCTGCTTTTTTTGCTGCCGGAGCCATATCTGTTTGAAATGTTCGCTGGGCCAGTTGTTTGGCCTGCTTTGCGGATATGAAGAAAGTGCCCTTTACCGGCCTTTGTTATCTAATATAATCAAGCATAATCAAGCGCATGGCTGTAGCGTCATCAACATATACTGTTACTTTCCAGCCGGGCGACATCCTCTGCGAAGGCGTGGCGCACGGCGCCAACCTGCTTCGGGTGGCCCTGCTGGAGGGCGTGCATATCAACGCTTCCTGCGGCGGCACCGGCGCCTGCGGCAAGTGCCGCGTCGCCATCGAGGGAAATTACGAGGGGGGCAAGTCGGCCAAGCTGCCGCAGCCAGATTACGACGCCGGTCTGCGCCTGGCCTGCCGTGTCAGGGTGATGGGGGACCTGACCGTTACCGTTCCGGAGGAGTCCCGTATGGGCGACTCGGCGGCACTGACACACGAGCGCCGGCCCGGACCGGGCAGGGTGCTGACCCCTCAGGATCTGGAGAAACTGGTCACTGGTTGGAAAGTGGACCCGGTGGTCAGGAAATATCCCGTCCAGCTGGAAGCACCCGACGCCGCCAACAATATCGATGACCTCAGCCGCCTCAAGCTGGGCCTCAAGTCACAGCATGGCCTCGAAGCCGTCTCGGTCGACTTTAACGTGATTCAGGAGATGCCGGAAACGCTGAGGCAGGAAGACTGGCGGGTGACCGCCACGGTGGTGGAGACAGCACGGGGCCCCAAGGTGATTCAGTTGGCAGCGGGCGACCAGGCAGGCGAGGACTATTCGATAGTGCTCGACATCGGCACCACCAGCGTCTATGCGCAACTGCTTGATCTTACCAGTGGCGAGACAGTGGCACAGGCTTCGGAGTATAACGGGCAGATCAGCTTCGGCGAAGATGTCATCAGCCGCATCGTTTATTCGCAGCGTGAGGGAGGCAGAAAGGAGCTGCAGGAGGCGGTGGTTGGCACGATCGCCCAGGTGGTGGAGCAGGTGCTGGAAAAGGCGGGCATCGACCGCTGCCAGGTTTCGCACATGGTGGCGGCCGGCAACACGACGATGACGCATCTGCTCCTGGATGTCAATCCCAAATATATTCGCATTGCCCCCTACGTGCCGGCAGCGACGTTCCTGCCGCCGGTGCGGGCGTCAAGCCTCGGCATCGACATCTGCGATCATGTTCACATGTATGCGTTTCCCTGCGTGTCCAGCTACGTTGGTGGTGACATCGTCAGCGGCATCATCGGCTCCGGAGTTTTCCAGACGGACAAGGTCACCCTGTATGTAGATATCGGCACCAACGGCGAGGCTGTGGTCGGCAACAGCGAGTGGCTGGTGGCGACTTCCTGCTCGGCCGGCCCCGCTTTCGAAGGCGGCGGCATCAAGCATGGCATGAGGGCCACCCGGGGCGCCATCGAGGCGGTGCAGGTGGAGCCGGCGACAGGCGAGCCTCACATCCTTACCATTGGCGGCAAGAAGCCAATAGGAATCTGCGGCTCGGGCATCATTGACGCGGTGGCGGAGCTGCTGGAGGCGGGCCTCCTCGGCCAGAACGGCAAGTTTAAGGAGGCGGCCGCCGGCGAGTGGCTGCGAAAAAACGAGGAGAGTCGGTGGGAATATGTGCTGGCTTCGGGAGAATACACCGCCGGAGGCCAGGACATCGTCATCACAGAGCCTGACATCGACAACCTGATGCGGGCCAAGGGAGCCATCTTTGCCGGCATCGCCACGCTGCTCGCCAGCGTTGGCATGGACCTGGATTCGGTGGAGCAGGTTTACGTTGCCGGCGGGTTTGGCAAATACCTGCAATTGGACCGGGCGGCGGCAATCGGCCTCTTCCCCGAGATGGATCCCGACCGCTTCACCTTTGTGGGAAATGGCTCGCTGCTGGGAGCGCGCCTGGTCTCTTTCTCCAAGGACATGCTGGCCGAGGCCGAGCGGGTGGCGCGCATGATGACAAACATAGAGCTTTCTGACAACCAGGCTTTCATGGATGAGTACATGGCGGCGCTGTTCTTCCCGCACACGGAGATGAAGTATTTTCCCCGGATGGAGCAGATCTTGTCGAAGATTCAGTGAGGCGGAAAGAAGATAGGGACTCAACGTTATTTTGGAGATGAAAGTTGAAAAAGCGCATTCCACTTAGCCGCTACGTAGCCGGCGTCATCGTTGTCCTCGTGATCGTCAATATATCAATTGGTTTGCCTCCGGCGGACGGCACGCAAAGAGCATAGCCATCTTTTCTGGTGGTTTTTTGTTAGGAATGATTGCGATGTATGTTGCTGTGCATCTCTATAAAATGAATTGGACGGTGGATGATGACAGCCGTGGCAGTCGCCGGTAAGGGTGGGACCGGCAAGACAACGCTGGCGGCCCTGGCCGTGCGCTATCTGCTGGGAAAGGGCGAGACGCCGGTGCTGGCGGTGGACGCCGACCCCAACGCCAACCTGGGCCAGACGCTGGGGGTTGAAGTTGGCCTGACGGTGGGCTCAATGCGAGAGCAGGGGTTTGCCGGCGAGCGGGACATCCCGGGCGGCATGACCAAAGACCAGTTCGTGGAGTACAAGATGAGCGAGGCCCTGGCGGAGAGCGACGGCTTTGACCTGCTCACAATGGGACGCCCCGAGGGCGCCGGCTGTTATTGTTTTGCCAACAATCTTATCCGCCGTTTCATGGATGAGCTTGCCGGCGGCTACCGGCATGTGGTGATGGACAACGAAGCCGGGCTGGAACACCTGTCGCGGCGGACCACCCGCAAGACAGACGTGCTGCTGGTGATCTCCGATGCCGGTGTGCGTGGTATTCAGGCCGCCAGGCGCGTCCTTGACCTTGCTGCAGAGATGAATATCGAGGTGGGGGAGGGCATGTTTGTGCTTAACCGGACCAGCAATAAATCCCTGGCGGCGCTTACACCCGAGATCGAGCGCCTTAAAATGCCGCTGGTGGCAGTTATCCCCGAAGATCAGGGGCTTTTCGAGGCTGAAGTGGACGGCCGCTCCCTGCTGGAGGTCTCCGGCAGCGCGCCGGCGGTTATTGCATCAAATACTCTTTTTGATAGGATTTTCGCTCTAAGGTGAAGCAGAAGGAAAGGACTTTCAATGGCGGCAACCATCATCGACGGCAAGCAGGCGGCATCCGACATCCGCGCGGAAGTGGCGCAGGAGGTAAGGGAAATGCAGGCCGAGCACAGCGTCACACCCGGGCTGGCGGTAGTGTTGGTGGGTGAGGATCCGGGTTCACAGATCTACGTGCGCAACAAGGAAAAGGCCTGCGCGGAGGTGGGCATCAAATCTTTCAAATACGAGCTTCCCACTGACACCACCCAGGAGCAGTTGATGGACCTGGTGGATGAGCTGAACTGCCGGGAGGATGTTCACGGACTGCTGGTGCAGATGCCGCTGCCGAAACACCTGGACCCGACGCCGGTTCTCCTGGCCATCGATCCCAACATGGATGTGGACGGTTTCCACCCGGTGAACCTGGGGCGCGTGGTGGTGGGCAACGCCGTGCTTCCATCCTGCACCCCGGCGGGCTGCATCGAGCTGATCAAACGCAGCGGCGCCGAGATGGAAGGGGCAAATGCCTTGGTCGTGGGCCGCAGCAACACCGTTGGCAAACCGGTTGCCATGCTGCTCCTGTCGGAGAACTGCACGGTTACCATCGCTCATTCCAGGACTCGCGGCCTTCCCGACATTTGCCGGCGCGCCGACATCCTGGTGGCGGCGGTTGGCGTTGACCGCATGGTCAAAGGCGACTGGATCAAGGAGGGGGCCACGGTTATCGATGTGGGCATGAACCGCACCGGCGAGGGCCTCTTCGGCGACGTTGACTTTGAAGCGGCCAGGGAGCGGGCGCGCGCCATCACGCCGGTGCCGGGCGGCGTTGGGCCCATGACCGTCGCCATGCTGATGAAGAATTCGCTAACAGCCGCAAAAATGACTTTGAGCTCTAATTGACAAGTCCCATTCGAAACTGGGAACCCTCTACACCGGTCGCTTCAAGTAGGAAACTACCTCATCCACTGGCTCCGGCAGCCCGGCAATCTTCCAGGCTTTCAGCGGATCGATAAATTCCTCGTTGACGCATTCTCCCGGTTGGTGGACATTGCGACAGACCGCTCCCAGGATGGGAAATGACTGGTAATTATTGTAATAGGACCTCATGAACTTGAGCACGTCCATCTGCTCCGGCGTTAGCTCGCCGACGTCCTCCTGGTCGGCCAGCGCCTGGGCCACATTCTCGTTCCAGTCAGCCTGATTGGCCAGATAACCGTTCTCGTCCACCTCGACCCTTTCGTTTCCGCAAACAAGCTGTGGCATTATTGCTCCTTTCGGTCAAAAATCTGAATGTAATGAAAAAAAGCGCACAATTAAAGCTCGCCCATCTGCTCGAGGTCATTTTCCAGGTCGCGGACGTACTGGTCAATGAGGACGCCAAGGTAAAGGCACTCCTGCCCGTCCATGCATGCGTCGGCGTCCCGTTTGTCGAGGAAGGCGTAACGGCTGTGGCCATCCTTGCGGAAGCGCACTGTCCAGGCGTTTCTTTCCTCGTCAAACGATAAACTTAGCGCGATTTGATGATTGCTGAGCTCGGGGTAGAGCTCCAGCAGCTTGTCTTCCAGAGCCACCTGTGTATAGCCCATAATGCCTCCTTGTGACGGTTAGCGGCCCAGGCCGCCACACGAAGGCGGCGGGTGCGGGTTACTGCGGGTTACTATTTAATATCCGCTGGCGCAATAATTTAAGCATTGGCCGCTTGGTGCATGTCCCGGTAGCCACATGTTTCGGGTTTATCCAGAATCCAGCACACGTTTTTAGCTGATTCATCTTATTTGTAAATCTTATTGACGCTTCCGGCAAAACGGTGATATTATCCCCCATTACCGTGAAATAAGAGTCAGTATGTGGGAGATTCAGCTTCGGGCGCTTGAGCCGGCGGGAAGGTTGGCTCGCAGCGCCGGGATTAAAACGCTGGTTATCTTGAGAGGTCCGGGTCGCGCCGGTGTGGGGTTCGGGAGACTATCCTGGACGCCGGCTGGCTGCCGCTCGAGCCTTTAATATTTTAGGCGGCTTCCAGGCCAGTCCGGAATTTATTTTTTATTGGAAGGAGTTGTTTAACTTGTTTGAGCCGCCAATAGAACAGATCAAGGGGAAGATTCGCGAAGTAACGTTCGGCGAGGCCACCAAAATTGGCGGCGAGTCGACTTTTCCGTTTCATTTCTGGGAAGGCGATATGCCGAACCCGCCGGTGATTGCGCTGGAGGTTTATGACGAGCCCCAGCCGGAATGGCCCGTGGCCGTGCGCAAGGTTTACGAGGAAGTGATGGACGACCCGGTGGCCTGGGCAAAAAAATGCCAGGACGAGTTCGGCGCCGACGCAATTGCCCTCAAACTTGGGAGCACCGACCCTAACGGCGCGGACGCTTCCGCCGAAACAGCAGCAGAAACCGTCAGGAAGGTCAACAACGCCATTGACATTCCCCTGATTGTTTATGGCACCGGCTCGCCGGAAAAAGACACGGAGGTTCTTAAGAAAGTAGCCGAGTTGCTGCCGGATGACAACATCCCTCTCGGGCCGGTGGAGGAGTCGAATCACCGCCAGATCGGCGCCGCCGCCATGGGCTACAAGAAGCCTGTGATTGCCTTCACTTCCATGGACGTGAACCTGGCCAAGCAGCTGAACGTGCTGCTTACCCAGCTGGGAGTGCCGGAGGATAAAATCATCATTGACCCTACCACCGGCGCCCTGGGATATGGGCTCGACTACTGCTATTCTATTATGGAGAGAGACAGATTGGCTGCGCTTGCCCAGAATGACGGTAAGATGCAGATGCCGATATTTAATAATGTGGCTCCCGAGGCCTGGAAATCCAAGGAAGCCAAGGTTAGCCAGGAAGAAGAACCTACCTTCGGTGACGTCGGGACCAGGGGGATCCTCTGGGAGGCCGTCACTGCCACTACCCTGCTTCTCTGTGGTTCCGACCTGCTTGTCATGCGCCATCCCGAGGCGGTGAAACTGGTGCGGCAGGCCACCCAGGGTCTTCAGGAGCAGGCCAAGGAGAAAATTGCATCATGAGCGATTCTGAAGAGACAAAAAAGAAAGCGGAGCCCCGCAAAAAAACTATCGATCCGGCGGCGCTGGAAATGCTGGCCAAGGCAGAGGCCGAAGGCATCAGCACCGTTTTTTCCCGCGTTGATGAAATGAAGCCCTGTCCGATTGGCGCTTCCGGCTCCTGCTGCCAGCTTTGCGCCATGGGCCCCTGCCGCCTGGTGGGCAAAGGAGCGGCGGAAAAGACGGGCATCTGCGGCGCCACCCATGGTACCATCGGCGCCCGCTACATGACCCGCGCCATTGCCGGCGGCGTGGCCGCCCATTCCGATCACGGCCGCGACATTGCCCGCACGCTGCTGGCGGTGGCAAAAGGGCATGCCGGCAGCTATCAGGTAAAGGACACGGACAAGCTTTACCGGGTGGCGGCTATAATGGATATTATCACAGACGGGCGTGACGTCAATGACATTGCCGCCGACATGGCACAGAAGGCGCTTGACAATTTTAACGGCACCGCCGGCGACGAGCTTAGTTATGTTTCCCGGGCGCCGGCCAGGCGGCAAGAACTCTGGCGCAAGTTCGGGCTTGTTCCCCGCGGCGTTGACCGGGAAGTGGTGGAAAGCATGCACCGCACAAACGTCGGCGTGGACCAGGACGCCGAACACATGCTCGATCAGGGCATGCGCACATCGCTGGCTGATGGTTGGGGCGGAGCCATGCTCGCCACCGATCTTTCCGACATCCTCTTTGGCACGCCCAAGCCGCTGATTTCCCAGGCGAACCTGGGCGTGCTCAAGAAAGACGAGGTAAACATTATCGTCCACGGTCACGAGCCGACGCTGTCGGAGATGATCGTGGCCGCGGCCCAGGATCCGGAGCTGATCGAGTACGCCAAGAGCAAGGGCGCGGCCGGCATCAACCTGGCCGGCATCTGCTGCACCGCCAACGAGGTGCTGATGCGCCACGGCATTCCCCCGGCAGGCAACTTTCTGCACCAGGAGCTGGCGATCATCACCGGCGCCGTGGAAGGAATGATCGTGGACGTGCAGTGCGTACTGCAGGCGCTCTCGCCGCTGGCGCAAAGATTCCACACCAAGCTGATCACCACTTCTCCCAAGGCCAAGATCACGGGAGCGACGCACGTGGAATTTAACGAGGCCCGCGCCCTGGAGACGGCCAAGGAGATTGTCCGGATGTGCATCGACAATTATGAGAACCGCGGCGACGTCGCCATTCCTGAATACACCGGCGACCTGGTAGCGGGCTTCTCCCATGAGTACATTAACTACATGCTGGGGGGGCGCTACCGAGCGTCGTTCCGGCCCCTGAACGACAACATCATCAACGGCCGCATCCAGGGAGCCGTTGCCATTGTCGGCTGCAACAATCCGCGCGTCACCCAGGACGAGGGCATCATTTACCTGGTGCACGAGCTGATCAAGCGCGACATCCTCGTTGTCCAGACAGGTTGCGCCGCGCATGCGTCCGGCAAGCACGGCCTGATGACGCCGGAGACGATGCAGATTGCCGGCGACGGCCTGCGCGAGGTCTGCGAGGCGGTAGGCATGCCGCCTGTGCTGCACCTGGGGAGCTGCGTTGACAACTCGCGCATTATGACCATCCTCAGCCAGGTTGTGGAAGAGGGCGGCCTTGGCAACGACATCTCCGACCTGCCCGTTGCCGCTATCTGTCCCGAATACTACTGCGAAAAAGCGCTGGCTATCGGCACTTACGCCGCCGCCTCCGGCGTTTTCGTGGTCTTTGGAGTGCGCAACCCGGTGGCTGACTGCACCGAGGTCGTGGACATCATGTCGAAAGGCTGGGAGCAGAAGGTTGGCGGGCAACTGGTATTTGAACCGGATTATGAAAAGATCCTGGAGATGGTCATCGGCCGCATCCAGGAGAAGCGACAGGCCCTGGGAATCCACGAGGAAAAGGAGCGCGTGCTCTTTGACATGGCTGCCCGGCGGGAGTTGTAAAACCGGATATTGGATATTGGATTTTGGACAAAACGACAACCTCCCATTAACAGGGTGAAGCGGAGGAAGGAATATAAATGAGCAAAGTAATAGCCACATCGGTCATAGCCGGCGCGCACCAGTACGTCTCCGAGGCCGAAGAGGCCTTCGAGAAGGTGATGGATACGGCCGGCCCCGAGGCGACCATCGAGCTTCCCAATACCGGATATTACCTGCCGGTAATCTACGGGCTCACCGGCATTAAGGTAGAGAAAATCAAAGACATTGAGCAGGTGCTCGCGCACGCCCGCAAGCTGCTGCCCGAGGGCCCCGCCGAGCGGCTCTGGACCCCGTACCTGGGCACCGCGCTTGACGCCGGCGTGGCCACCCTGTTTGCATGCGAGATTATCGAGTCGCTGCGCTACCTGCTGGAGCCCGGCTTTTACACGGCCACCGACGCGCCCACCGACGAAAATCGCTGGCTTGGCGCCGCCGACGACGTCATCATGCGCGAGCGCGGCGTTGAGTTTGTGGACGGCAC
>JACWAD010000098.1 GCA_014874175.1 Thermoleophilia bacterium | reverse complement strand
GTTGCGAAAAGAGAGGACCGCATTTTCTTCCCCCTCCGACACCAGCACCAGCAGCGGATAGCTGACTTCAAGGCCCGTCAGGACGGCGGCGGCCGCCGCGGTCTTGGGCTCCTCGAATGAGAGGCCGTCAACGACCCTCAACCCGCCTTCCCCGGCTCGGGCGCTTAGCGCCATTCTTAGCGCCTTGCCGCGCAGCTTGCGGTTTACCTTGAAATGGTAATCGCGCGGCGATGGACCGAACACGGCGCCACCTCCGGTCCAGTGCGGCGCCCGGCTGGAGCCGGCCCTGGCGCGGCCGGTGCCCTTCTGCCGCCACGGTTTCTTGCCGCCGCCGCGCACCTGGGCCCTGTTCCGGGATGCGGCCGTGCCCCGGCGCGCCTGGGCAAACTCAGCGCGCACGACATCGTGCAGGATGCCAACATTTGGCTTTACCTCAAAAACCGCGGGGTTTAGCTCCGCCTCCTCGCCTTTCAAGGCTGTTACCTCGGGAACTTTTATCTCTGCCTTGGGGCGGGCCGCTTTCTTCCTTCTCCGGGTTTTCCGGGGAGCAGCTTTCCTGGCGGCAGCGGGCTTCTCCTCCGGCTTGGCCTTCTCTTTCTCTTCAGCCTTTGCCTCTGCCGCTTCTTTAACCGGCGGCGCAGTCCCGGCGGCCTCTTCCTCAGCCTTGCCCGCAGCCTCGTCCGGACTGCCTGCCCCAGGCGCAGCCGCCTCTGTTTCGTCCGCCTGAGCCTCATCCGGGTGCTGGCCGGCCTCTGCAGCTCCTGCCTGGGACTCTTCTATTTCGGCTTTTTCAGCTTTTTCTTCTTTATCAGCCATAAATACAGTTCAAAGTTGGAGACTGAAACTTTTGATCGAAAGCATCAACCCATATTTGAGAAAGTGATCAATAAGTCTGAATGAAAACCAGGCCGTTGCTGGCGCCAGGAACTGCGCCCTTGATCATAAGCAGGTTCTGCTCCGTCTCAGTAGCCACTACCTCAAGCCCCGGCTGGGTCGAGCGCTTGTTTCCCATTTGGCCAGGCAGTTTAAGTCCTTTAAACACCCGTGCCGGATAAGCAGCTGCTCCCACCGAACCGGGAGCACGGTGGAAATGGGCGCCGTGCGAGCCCGGCCCGCCGGCAAACCCGTGCCGCTTGATCACTCCGGCAAATCCCTTGCCCTTGGAGACGCCGGTCACTTTTACCCTGGCGCCTACCTGAAACGCCTCCACCGTAATCTGGTCGCCGGTCCGGGGAGCGCGCCCGGCCTCCGCAGGCGCGGCCGCTTCTGCTCTTTCGGCGGCCGCTTCTTCCTCGGCACCGGAGACGGTTTCATTCCCTTTTTCCGGTTCCTGTTCTCCCCCGGCTTTTTCCTTTGCTCTGGTTTTCGCCCTGCCCTGCTTGGCCTTGGGTTTTTTCTCCCCGGCGGCAACCATTGTTATCCAGGCCGACGCCGACTCCGGATCGCAGCGAACCTCGGCAAGATACTTTTTGGGCCCGACTCCGGCCTTCTTGAAGTGGCCGGCCATCGGTTTGTTCAGCCTCCGCTCCTTAATATCGCCAAATCCGACCTGGAGAGCATCGTAGCCGTCTTTGTCCTTGGTTTTAACCTGGGTGACAGTACAAGGCCCCGCCTGGATCACTGTGACCGGAACGCGGTCGCCAGCCTCGGTGAAGATCTGCGACATGCCCAGCTTTTTCCCCAGAATGGCAGCCATTACAATTTAATCTCAATGTCAACGCCGGCCGGGACGTCCAGGCGCATGAGCGAATCGACAGTCTTTGGCGTCGGCTGGTGGATGTCGATCAAGCGCTTGTGGGTGCGCATCTCGAAGTGCTCACGCGAATCCTTGTCCTTGAAAGGACTCCTGATGACACAGTAGACGTTCTTCTCCGTCGGCAGCGGCACCGGCCCCACCACGGTGGCGCCCGTGCGCTGCGCCTGCTCCACGATCAGCCGCGCGCTGCGGTCGATCAGCTCATGATCGTATGCTTTCAGCCTGATTCTTATTTTTTGCTGCGCCATTACTTATTTCCGTTTCGCGCTTAAAGTCCAGGGTGCAAGGGTTTACTAAAACGTCAAACGTTAAAACGAAACCCGTTCCATCGAAAAGCCCGTGTTGGCAACGGGCCTTTTTGTTTTATTCGATTATTTCAGTTACCGCGCCAGCGCCTACGGTGTGGCCGCCCTCGCGGATGGCGAAGCGGAGGCCTTCCTCCATGGCGATCGGCGTAATCAGTTGCACTTCCATATTGGTGTTGTCTCCCGGCATTACCATTTCCACGCCCTCTTCCAGCTGAATCGTGCCGGTCACGTCAGTGGTGCGGAAATAAAACTGGGGCCTGTAGCCGGGAAAGAAGGGTGTGTGACGTCCGCCTTCCTCTTTGGAAAGCACATAAACCTGCGCCTTGAAATGAGTGTGGGGGGTGATCGAGCCCGGCTTGGCAAGCACCATGCCCCGCTGGATGTCTTCCCGCTTGGTACCCCTCAGCAACACGCCGATGTTATCGCCGGCGCGCCCCTCGTCCAGTAGCTTGCGGAACATCTCCACGCCGGTGCAGACAGTTTTGTCAACCTTTTCCTGCATGCCGACGATCTCGACTTCCTCGCCTGCCTTGACGATGCCGCGCTCAACGCGACCGGTAGCGACGGTGCCGCGGCCGGTGATGGTGAAAACGTCCTCAATCGGCATCAGGAACGGCTTGTCAATATCCCGCTCCGGCTCGGGGAGGTAATCGTCGATGGCGTCCATCAGCTCTAGGATCGGGTTGCAGGCCGGACATTCAGCCTTGCCGCAGCCGCACTCCAGCGCTTTCAGCGCCGAGCCCTTGACGATGGGGATCTCATCCCCCGGGAACTCGTATTCAGAGAGCAGCTCGCGCACCTCGATCTCGACCAGCTCCAACAGCTCGGGATCGTCAACCATGTCAACCTTGTTGAGGAATACGACGATATAGGGCACACCCACCTGGCGCGCCAGCAGGATGTGCTCGCGCGTCTGCGGCATGGGGCCGTCGGCGGCGCTGACAACGAGGATGGCGCCATCCATCTGCGCCGCCCCGGTGATCATGTTCTTTATATAGTCGGCGTGGCCCGGGCAGTCGACGTGGGCATAGTGGCGCTTTTCTGTCTCATATTCAACGTGCGCAGTGGCGATGGTGATGCCGCGCTCGCGCTCCTCGGGAGCGTTGTCAATCGAATCGAAGCTTCTTACTTCAACATTCTCTCCGTGGCCGGCGAGGCACGACGTAATCGCCGCCGTCAGCGTCGTCTTGCCGTGGTCGATGTGACCAATGGTGCCAACATTGATGTGCGGTTTTGTTCTTTCAAACTTCTGTTTTGACATTTTGCTCCTTTCACTCCTTAAACACGATTGAGCAAATATTCAGACCGTCCCCGCGCCCGCTTCCCTGAGGCTGCCGTTGCCCCAGGCAACATGAACCAAGGGGATAGCGCCCCGGCAGCCATCCGCCCGGACGCAGCTTCAGCAGTTTACCGGACTCCCACCTGTTCCACAATGCCCTGGGCAATAGAGCCGGGAACCTCCTCATACTTTTCAAACTGCATGGTGTACTGGGCCCGGCCCTGGCTGATCGAGCGCAGGTCTGTGGCATACCCAAACATGGACGCCAGCGGCACGTGGGCGCGGATGATCTGGGCGTTGCCGCGCGGCTCCATCCCCTCGATCTTGCCGCGGCGGGAGTTGAGATCGCCGATGACATCGCCCATATACTCTTCGGGCACGACCACTTCCACCTCCATCACAGGCTCCAGCAGCACCGGCTTGCCCTTGGCCGCAGCGGCCTTAAGGGCCATCGAGCCGGCAATGCGGAAAGCCATATCGGACGAATCCACTTCGTGGTAGGAGCCGTCGATCAGGGTCACTTTTATACCCACCATCGGGTAACCTGCCAGGACGCCGGTTTCCATCGCCTCGCGAATTCCCCCGTTCACAGCAGGGATATAATCCTTGGGGATGGCGCCTCCCGAGATCCTGTCATCAAACTCGTAGCCCTCTCCTGGTCCGGCGGGCTCAATATTAATAACCACATGGCCATACTGGCCCCGGCCGCCTGACTGGCGCACAAACCGCCCTTGCACTTTCTCAACCGGCTGGCGGATGGTTTCCCGGTAGGCTACCTGGGGGCGGCCAACGTTGGCGTCCACCTTAAACTCGCGCAGCAGGCGGTCAACGATGATCTCCAAATGCAGCTCGCCCATGCCTGAAATCACGGTCTGGCCCGTCTCTTCATCGGTCCGCACCTGGAAAGTCGGGTCTTCTTCCGCCAGACGATGGAGGGAAGTGCCAAGCTTCTCCTGATCCGCCTTGGTCTTGGGCTCGATGGCCACCGAGATTACCGGCGCCGGAAAGTCCATCGATTCCAGGATAATAGGGCTGGCTGCATCGGCAAGCGTGTCTCCGGTCGTAGTGTGCTTAAGGCCGATCGCGGCGGCAAGCTCGCCGGCGTAAATTGCGTCGCGGTCTTCGCGGTGGTTGGCGTGCATCTGGAGAATACGGCCGACGCGCTCTTTCTTGTCCTTTGTGACATTGTAAACATGGCTGCCGGCTTTAAGCGCTCCGGAATATACCCGGAAGTACGTCAGCTTGCCCACGTAAGGATCGGTCATCACCTTAAAGGCAAGCGCAGCAAACGGCTCATTGTCATCCGCATGCCGGGCTTCCTCGGCGCCCGTGTCAGGATTTATTCCCTTGATGGCGGGCACGTCGACCGGCGAAGGCAGATAATCAATAACGGCATCCAGAAGCGGCTGCACGCCCTTGTTCTTAAAAGCGGTGCCGCACAGGACCGGTGTGATGACAATGTCGTTCGTCGCCTTGCGGATGACGCGCTTAAGCAGGGCCGACTCTATCTCTTTCCCATCCAGGAATGCTTCCATCAACTCGTCGCTGTGATCGGAAAGCTTCTCAATCATATGGTCGCGCCATTCCCGGGCAAAATCCCTCATGTCATCAGGTATTTCCATGACTTCCCAGGTCTCGCCCTTGCCCTCGTGGGGCCAGACAAGCGCCTTCATCTCAACCAGGTCGATAACGCCCCTGAAGCTTTCCTCGCGCCCTATCGGCAGCTGGACGGCGACCGGATGCGCGTCCAGACGCTTAACCATCATGTCCAGCACCTGAAAGAAGTCGGCGCCGGTGCGGTCCATCTTGTTGACGTAGGCTATCCTTGGCACGCCGTACTTGTCTGCCTGGCGCCAGACGGTCTCCGACTGGGGCTCGACGCCGCCTACAGAGCAGAACAGGGCAATGGCCCCGTCCAGGACCCGCAATGAGCGCTCCACCTCAACGGTGAAGTCCACGTGCCCGGGCGTGTCTATAAGATTGATGCGGCAATCTTTCCACTGGCAGGTGGTTGCGGCCGAGGTGATGGTGATGCCCCGCTCCTGCTCCTGTTCCATCCAGTCCATCACAGCGGCGCCCTCGTGGACCTCGCCGATCTTGTGGGTCCTGCCTGTGTAGTACAGGATCCGCTCGGTGGTCGTTGTCTTGCCGGCATCGATGTGAGCCATAATGCCGATATTCCTGGTTTTCTCTAGGGAAAACTTCCTGGTCATGTCGCCGCTCTTGCTGCCTTTGTTAACTGTCATTGCGTGTGTCGTCATTTAATTGTGTAAACCTTTAATAATTCCTTGTCTTTTTGCTATTGCCAATGATTTCCAACGTGAGGCCTGCTCCTCATGTCGCCTACCAGCGGTAGTGAGCAAAGGCCCTGTTGGCCTGAGCCATCCTGTAAAGATCGTCCTTTTTCTTCCAGGCGCCGCCCTGGCCCGCCAGCGCATCGAGGAATTCACCCGCCAGTCGTTCGGTCATCGTTTTCTCCCGCCTTTCGCGGGCATAACCAACCATCCAGCGCACTGCCAGCGTCCGCGCCCGGCGTGAGGGGACTTCCACCGGCACCTGGTATGTGGCGCCGCCGACACGGCGTGAGCGCACTTCCAGCTGCGGCGTTACCGCATCCACCGCCTGCTTGAGAACGGCCACCGGGTCATCGCCCTTCTTCTTTCCTAGAATATCAAGCGCCCCGTAAGTAATTTTTTCCGCCACGGATTTCTTCCCGCCCAGCATGATTTTATTGACAAACTGTGTAACCAGCTTGCTGCTGTAAATCGGGTCGGGGGTGACCTCCCGTTTCTGGGCTGCAGCCCGCCTCGGCATCTAAGGCGCCTTTACTCCGTATTTGGAACGTCCCTGCCTGCGGCCTGATACCCCGGCAGCATCAAGGGCCGCCCTGACCACCTTGTAGCGCACACCCGGAAGATCCTTGACCCGGCCGCCCTTGACCAGGACCACCGAGTGCTCCTGCAAGTTATGGCCAATGCCGGGAATGTAGGCGGTAACTTCAATGCCGGTGGTGAGGCGCACGCGGGCGACCTTGCGCAGGGCGGAGTTCGGCTTTTTTGGCGTTGTGGTATAGACGCGCGTGCAAACGCCCCGCCGCTGCGGGCTACCCTTTAGCGCCGGCGTTGAAACCTTTGCCGCCGGTTTCAGGCGGCCTTTTCTTACAAGCTGATTTACAGTCGGCATAAACTTAGTTCCGGGTCCCAATTTCAAAGTTCATAGTTAAAAATTGACAAACAAGTCATTCGAGCTATTAAGCTTGTTTATTCCACCGTTTAAAGCGGCCGCGAATCCGGCTTTTTGCACGCCAACAAGCAGCAGACTTTATTCCCTCCGAAAATAATTTTCTTTCGGAGCAGCCTGCAGCTTGGCGCAACCCGATTATATTGCCCAGTTCTTGACAGACTTAAGCACCCATTTGAGGGCGCAAAACGGCAGTATAGCGAAGAAGGAGAGGGGAGTCAAGGGGGGAATGGCGGGGGCTAGACACTGGGATCCGTCCACCAGTACGAGACCACCTGGGGCGCGTTCTTTTCGTTTAGCGAATACCAATCGATCCTGGCGGCGTCAGCCTTGGTTATCATTATTTTGGCGGCAAGCAGGTTCTTTTCCTGGAGCGTCGTTCCGTAGAGGCTGATTTGCACGCGCGAGATGCCTGAATACTCATGAAAGAGAACGCTGGCCACTTTCTGGGCGGCCAAAACGGCGTCACCGGGAAGCTGTTCCGCTTTGCATTGTAAAACGAGGCCGACATCAGAGCATGGCAGCCGGTTCAGGTAGATGTCAACAAAAGTGCCGCCAGCCTCGGGAGTAAGAACTACTTTCCTGGTAAGCGGATCGCCGGGAAAGCTGGTCCGCCCCAGCTGCCGGTCAATGACGTCCTGGACGGCCCGCTTGGTTACCGGCCCCAGCTTGGTGGTAAGAGCTGCAGTTATCTGGGCCTGGCTCTCGGTTGAAGCGCCGGAAGTTGAGCCGCCGCAGCCGGCAATGACAACAGTCAGCAACAAGACAAATAAAGCCGCAGCTGCAAGCAAATTGCGCCTGCCGCCTGCAGCCTGCATTTTCAAGCAACGGGGAAAAAACATTTATCTTGAGAGGGAAACTCTGTATCCCGGAAATCTATCACCGGGACGCGTGCATGCCTTTTAACCGAACCGAATGCCAGTGTATCACAGAAAGGCGGCAATTATAAAGGAGATTCGCAATTTCCCCCTAATTTCCCCACGGGATTAGATATTGTGTCTCCCCTCCCTAATCTCCCCCAGCATCGGCCTCCTCTTCCTCGGCCCCGGATGCGCCCACAGCTAGCACCGCCAGCTCCTCCGGCTTGATTGCCGGATAGATTTCCAGCGTGCGGTACTTTCTCAGGCCGGTCGAGGCCGGTATCAGCTTGCCTATGATGACGTTTTCTTTCAGTCCATGCAAATGATCAACCTTGCCTTCGATGGCGGCGTCGGTAAGCACCTTGGTCGTTTCCTGGAATGAAGCCGCCGAGAGGAAGCTCTCGGTCGCCAGCGACGCCTTGGTGATGCCGAGGATGGCCTGCTCAGCCACCGCCGGCTCCACCTTTTCGTTGACAGCCTGCTCATTTATCTTTTTAAGCTGGACCCTGTCAACAAGCTGGCCCGGGAGCAGGTCGGTGCCGCCACGCGATTCGATCCGGAGGCGCTTCATCATCTGGCGCACCACCAGTTCGATGTGTTTGTCATTGATATCGACTCCCTGGCGGCGGTAAACGTCCTGGACCTCGCTAACCAGGTACAGCTCGGTGGCGGTGTTCCCGCGCACGCTGATCAGGTCGCCCGGATAAAGAGATCCTTCCGACAGCTGCGTTCCCTGCTCGATCTTGTCGCCGTCCTTGAGAAACAGGCGCGTGTGGCGCGGGAAACTGTAGCTCTTTTCCTCATCCCTGGCACCGTGAATGATCACCTTGAGGCTTTTATCAGTATCAACCAGCTCCACCTTGCCGCCAATCTCGGCAATCTTCGCCTGCCCCTTGGGTTTGCGGGCCTCAAACAGCTCGACCACGCGGGGAAGGCCGTGGGTTATATCCTCGCCGGCAATACCACCACGGTGGAACGTGCGCATTGTCAGCTGCGTGCCCGGCTCGCCGATAGACTGAGCGGCAATGATTCCCACCGCGTCTCCCAGCTCGGCCATTTCGCCTGAGGCCAGGTTGCGGCCGTAGCAGGCGGCACAAACGCCCACCTCGGACTCGCACTTGAGCACAGAGCGCACCGGCAGCATGAATCCCGGCTTGGCGCCGTGCACAGCGTCAATGCTGGCAAGCACATCGTCAGTGAGATGGGTTCCATTCTCGGCAATTACCTGTGGCTTGCGCCTGCCGGGCACGTCAAGGGCCAGCACACGGCCGACAAGGCTCTCGTTAAGTTTTGTGCTCTTGCTTTTCTTGTCAGGAGTCCTGAAGGGCAGCTCCAGGTAATCCTCGGTGCCGCAGTCTTCTTCGCGGATGATGACGTCCTGCGCCACGTCCACCAGCCTGCGAGTCAGATAGCCGGAGTCCGCGGTCCTGAGCGCCGTGTCAGCCAGCCCTTTGCGGGAGCCGTGTGTGGAGATGAAGAACTCGAGCACGCTCATGCCTTCCATCAGGCTGGACTTCACCGGGCGCTCAATCGTATCACCTTTCGGATTAAGCATCAGCCCGCGCATACCGGCCAGTTGGTGCATCTGATCCGGATTGCCGCGGGCGCCAGAGTTGGCCATCATGAACAGGGGATTCAGCTCGAAGAGATTGCTGTCCATCGCTTGAGCCACTTCGTCGGTTGCCTGCCGCCATTTGTTGATAACCATCTCGCTGCGCTCGCCGTCTGTGATAAAGCCGCGGTCATACTGCTTATGGATTTCCTCAACCTCCGATTCGTAGCGGTCGAGAATGCTGCTCTTCTCCGGAGGCACCACGATGTCGTTCTTGCCTACTGTCACACCGGCGAGGGTGGCGTGGGTGAAGCCAAGCCTCTTGATCACGTCCAGCACGCTGGCCACGGTCACGGCGCCGTACTGGTTTATCAGGCCGGCAATAAGGTTCTTCATCCGCGTCTTGTCGAGCGTCTCATTGATAAATGGACGCTTTGACGGATCGTATTCATCACCCAGATGACCGGCAAGGGCGTCGTCAATCTCATCATTGAAAATGACCCGCCCGGCCGTTGTCAGGATCTTGGAGCCGTCGCTGCGGCGGAAACGGACCACCTGCTGCAAGCTGACGCTGTTTTGATCCACAGCCCGCGCCACATCGTCGGCGGAGCCAAACGCCGGCGGCACCGGCTTCATCTTTTCAGGATCGAGATCGTCAACGTTGACTTCGCAATAAGTGAGCCAGTAAGTGCCCAGCACCATGTCCTGGGAAGGAACCGCCAGTGGCCGGCCATGCGCCGGCGATAAAATATTGTTGGCCGACAGCATCAGGATGCGGGCCTCCGCTTGCGCCTCCACGGACAGGGGCACGTGCACAGCCATCTGATCGCCGTCGAAATCGGCGTTGAATGCGGCGCAGACCAGAGGATGGATCTGGATCGCTTTTCCTTCCACCAGGATAGGCTCGAAAGCCTGGATGCCAAGCCGGTGCAGCGTCGGAGCGCGGTTGAGCATCACCGGATGCTCGGAGATAACTTCTTCCAGCACGTCCCACACTTCCGGCACCATGCTCTCCACCATTTTTTTGGCGGCCTTGATGTTCTGGACCCGGTCGCGCTCGACCAAGCGACTCATGATGAACGGCTTGAACAGCTCCAGCGCCATCAGCTTGGGGACGCCGCACTGGTGCAGTTTCAGCTCCGGGCCGGCAACGATCACTGAGCGGCCGGAGTAATCGACGCGCTTGCCCAGCAGGTTCTGGCGAAAGCGGCCCTGCTTGCCCTTCAGCATGTCGGAGAGAGATTTAAGCGGACGGTTGCCGGGGCCGGTCACGGCGCGGCCGCGGCGGCCGTTGTCAAAGAGGGCGTCTACAGCTTCCTGCAGCATCCTTTTCTCGTTATTGACGATGATCTCGGGCGCGCCCAGATCAAGGAGCCGCTTGAGGCGGTTATTCCGGTTGATAACCCGCCGGTATAAATCATTGAGGTCGCTGGTGGCGAAACGGCCGCCGTCCAGCTGCACCATCGGCCTGAGCTCCGGTGGAATCACCGGTACTGATTCCAGAATCATCCATTCGGGCCGGTTGCCGGAGCGCAGGAAGGCGTCCATTACTTTCAGCCGCTTCAGCGCCCGCTGCAGTTTCTGCCCCTTGGAGCTGACGACATCCTCGTTCAGGGCCTCGACCTCCTTTTCCAGGTTCACCTGCTCCAGCAGTTCGCGCACCGCTTCGGCGCCCATGCCGCCGCGGAAATAATTGCCGAAGCCGAAGGGGCTGCCGAAGCGATCCTTCAGGTCGCGGAACAACTGCTCGTCACCAATAATCTGCTTGACCTCCAGTTTCTGGAACTCCTCCCACAGTTTGGCCAGCCGCTCCGCCTGCTCTTCCGCATACTGTTCGTTGTCGACGATCTCGTCGGCAATTTCCTTCTCCACCTGGGCCTTGCGCTCGGCGGTTTCCTTCTTGTTTATCTTGCGCAGCTTGGCCTCAGTGCCGCCATATACCGCCAGCGATTCCATTTCGATCTCTTCCGGCGTCCCCTCGCCGTCAAGGACGCGCAGGCGCCGCTGGCGCGCTTCCTCAAGCTCCTTAATCCGCTCTTGCTTGTCTGCATGCAGTTGCTCGATTGCGGCGTTGACTTTCTCCTGGAGCATCTCTACATCGGCGGCGCGCTTCTCGAAATCTATATAAGTGACAATGGAGCCGGCAAAGTAGAGCACTTTCTCCAGCTCCTTGGGCGCGATATCCAGCAGGTACCCCATCCGCGAGGGGACTCCCTTGAAAAACCAGATGTGGGACACCGGCGCCGCCAGGTCGATATGGCCCATGCGCTCGCGCCGCACCTTGGAGCGTGTCACCTCGACGCCGCAGCGCTCGCAGATGATGCCTTTGTAGCGGACGCGCTTGTATTTGCCGCAGTAGCACTCCCAGTCTTTTGTAGGCCCGAAAATGCGCTCGCAGAACAGCCCGTCCTTTTCAGGCTTGAGGGTGCGGTAATTGATTGTCTCGGGCTTGGTGACCTCGCCCGACGACCAGGCCCGGATCTTCTCCGAAGAGGCCAGGCCGATCCTGATGGCATCAAAATTATTGATGTCTAGCAAGTGATCCTCCCAAAAAAGCAGATGGTTGATGGTGGATGGTGGATAAACCATTTAAAGGGTCCACAAGAAGTTTACTCAATCTCAATGCCTTCTTCTTCAGCTTCTTCAGCGATGTCAACGGCTTCGCCGGCCGCCACCAGCTCGGCCTCGTCCGGCTCAGCCTCTTTCTCTTCATCGCCCTTTTTCAAACCTGCAGACAGGTCAATGCCCAGCTCTTCGGCGGCGCGCCTGAGCTCGTCATCCTCTTCAATCATCTCCACACTCTCGCCTTCCTCGGAGAGGATGCCGACATCAAGCCCCAGGCTCTGCATCTCCTTAAGCAGCACCTTGAAAGACTCAGGGATGTTGGGCTCGGGGATATTCTCGCCCTTGACAATCGCTTCATAAGCCTTGACACGGCCGATGGTGTCGTCGGACTTGATCGTCAGCATCTCCTGCAGCGTATGGGCGGCCCCATAGGCTTCCAGGGCCCAGACCTCCATCTCGCCAAAGCGCTGACCGCCGAACTGGGCCTTGCCACCCAGGGGCTGCTGCGTCACGAGCGAATAGGGGCCCGTTGACCGGGCATGAATCTTGTCGTCAACGAGATGGAGCAACTTCATGATGTACATGTAGCCGACGGTAACCTTGTCCCCGTACGGCTCTCCCGTCAGCCCGTTGAACATCTTGACCTTGCCGGAGGCAGGGTTGGGCTCGTCGCCGTTATAGGTGTAGGTAATTTTCTTGTCCGGGTCGTGCTCGTAGCATTTCACCAGCGCATCTTCCACCTCAGCCACGGTGGCGCCGTCAAATACCGGCGTGGAGACGTGCACCGGCGAAGCGAAACCGCTGCCGTCATCCCAGCTGCGCGCCGCCGCCCAGCCCAGGTGCGTCTCCAGGATCTGGCCGATGTTCATTCGGGATGGCACACCCAGAGGATTAAGAATGATGTCAACCGGGGTGCCGTCCTCGAGAAAAGGCATGTCCTCTTCCGGCACAATCTTGGAGATGACGCCCTTGTTGCCGTGGCGGCCCGCCAGCTTGTCCCCCTCGGCGATCTTGCGCTTCTTGGCCACGTAAACACGCACCAGCTTGTTGACGCCCGGAGAGAGGTCGTCGCCTTTCTGGCGGGAAAATATTTTTACGTCAATAACGCGGCCGCCCTCGCCATGGGGAACCTTGAGGGAGGTATCCCTCACCTCGCGCGCCTTCTCCTTGAAAATCGCCCGGATCAGCTTTTCTTCGGCCGTCAGCTCCGTCTCGCCCTTGGGGGTAACCTTGCCCACCAGCAGATCGCCCGAGTTGACCTCGGCGCCGATGCGTATGATGCCGTCCTCATCCAGGTCCGCCAGCGACTCCTCGCTGCGGTTGGGGATGTCGCGGGTTATCTCCTCGTCGCCCAGCTTGGTGGTGCGCGCCTCGACCTCATACTCCTCGATGTGGATCGAGGAGAGCAAGTCATCCTTGACGATGCGCTCGCTGAGAATAATGGCGTCTTCAAAATTGTAGCCTTCCCAGCTCATGAAGGCGACAAGCAGGTTCTTGCCCAGGGCCATCTCGCCCATGTCGGTGGAGGCGCCGTCGGCCAGCACCGTGCCTTTTTTCACACGGTCGCCCTCCACCACCAGCGGCTTCTGGTGAATAATGGTCCCCTGGTTGGAGCGGGTGAACTTGCTTAAAATATAGATGTCTTCCTCACCCTTGGCAGCCTCAACAACAATATGCTCCGCATCAACCTCTTTCACCCTGCCGGCCCGCCGCGCCAGGACGACGTCGCCGGTGTCAACGGCGGCGCGAAACTCGATGCCGGTCCCGATCAGGGGCGCCTCCGCCTTCAGCAGGGGCACCGCCTGGCGCTGCATGTTGGAGCCCATCAGGGCGCGGTTAGCGTCATTATGCTCCAGAAATGGGATAAGCGCGGTGGTGACGGAGACGATCTGCTGTGGCGAAACGTCCATGAAATCAACTTCCTTCGGCTCGACGGTAACAACCTCGCCGTCGCGGGCCCGCGCCAGGATATGCTTGTCGCGGAACTTCCCGGTGGCCGGGTTGAAATCCGCGTTGGCCTGGGCGATGACATACTTGTCCTCTTCACTGGCGTCCAGGTAAACGATCTCGCCGGTCACCTTTCCTTTCTCTACCTTGCGGTAAGGCGTCTGGATAAAGCCGAACTTGTTTACTGTGGCATAGGACGACAGCGTGCCAATCAGGCCGATATTCGGGCCCTCCGGCGTCTCGATCGGGCACATGCGGCCGTAGTGGGTCGGGTGCACGTCGCGCACCTCGATCGGGGCCCGCTCCCGTGTCAGGCCCCCGGCGCCAAGGGCGCTCAGGCGGCGGCGGTGCGTCAGTCCCGACAGAGTATTGGTCTGGTCCATGAATTGCGACAGTTGTGAAGAGCCAAAGAATTCTTTCAATGCCGCCACCACAGGGCGGATATTGATGATGTGCTGCGGAGTGATGGCATCGACGTCCTCGGTTGTCATCCGCTCCTTGACCACGCGCTCCATCCGGTAAAGGCCGATACGGAAAGCCTCCTGCACCAGCTCGCCTACGGTGCGTAGACGGCGGTTGCCGAAATGCTCATACTCGTCGAGATCATGGGCGATCTCCTCACGCGGCAGGCTGATGGCCTCGGCGGCGTAATCGGCCGCATCCTCAGGCACGCCCAACTTGTCCGGCAGGGCAACAAGCACCTTGATCAGGGCGATAATATCCTCTTTGGTAAGGACGCGCAGGCCGGGGTCAACGCTTAGGCGAAGGCGGCTGTTGAGCTTGTAGCGCCCTACCCGGGTCAGGTCATAACGCTTCGGATCGAAAAACAGCGCCTTTAGCAGCGAGCGCGCGCTTTCCAGGCTGGGAGGCTCGCCCGGGCGCTGCTTCTTGAACAGCTCGATCAGGGCTTCTTCCCCAGTGGCCGCTGTGTCCTTCTCCAGCGTATTGCGGATATAGACAGAGTTATCAAACAGCTTAAGCAGGTCTTCGCTGCCGCCATAACCAAGGGCGCGCAAGAGCACCGTCACCAGCAGCTTGCGCTTGCGGTCGATGCGGACATTGACCAGCCCCTTCTTGTCAATCTCAAGCTCCAGCCAGGAGCCACGGGCCGGCATCAGGTTGGCAATAAACACCTGCTTGGCGGGATCCTTGGGCTCCATCACATAGGCTCCCGGGGAGCGGACAAGCTGCGTGACAACCACCCGCTCGGTGCCGTTAATGATGAATGTGCCCCAGTCGGTCATCATGGGAAAGTCGCCCATGAAGACCTTCTGCTGCCGGATCTCGCCTGTCTCCTTGTTGACGAAACTGACGTCCATGAACAAAGGCGCAGAATAATTGCCGTCCTTGTCCCGGCATTCCTCGATCGAACATGAGGGCGGCTCGAATTCGTGCGCGCCGAACTCCACCGCCAGGGTGCCGGTATAATCCTCGATTGGCGAGATATCGGCCACGGTTTCGCGGATGCCGTCGGTTAGAAACCATTCATAAGACTTTTTTTGAATATCGATGAGGTTGGGGACCTCGAGAATCTTGTCTAGCTTGGAGAAGGATCTCCGTTCACGGGGACTGATGGCGTAGCTGGAAAGTTGCTCCAAAAGGCTCACCCCTCCTGGGAGGAAAAATTGCAGGAAAACAGGGACGTGCCGGGGCACGAATAATGAAATATAACATACCGGGTTTTGGGAATCAAGGGGACTGGCAAAGTTCCCTTCCGTCCCGGGGAGTTTAGCAGGAAATCCCCCTCTTGTATTTCAAATTCTTTAAGGAAAGCACGTTGTGAGATAGCTTTTCCTTGAAGTGGTCCGGGGAGGCCGATTCCCCTTTAAGCCTTGAGCTTGGTTTTCAGATCGGCCCCCCGGCTCT
>JACWAD010000097.1 GCA_014874175.1 Thermoleophilia bacterium | reverse complement strand
TTAAGCTTGGGGGAAATCTTCCTGCCGGTCTTTGCCATCTTCTTTGACCTCCTTTGCTGGCGAGAATAGTATCATTCGCGCCGTTCGCCCGGAGGTCAAACTTCACAAAGGTGGTGTGTCCAAGATCTGGGGGTCAGATCCTTTCACAACCACGTCGTGGCAGCGATGCTCGTTCCCTGGCTGGCTTATTTCTACCTGAAGGACCGCAGGCGGCTGTTCCTTCTCTTTTTTATGCTCATTCTGATCGCCAAGGAGAACATGGCCCTGTGGCTGATCTTTATCCTGCTGGGCCTGATGATCCAGGGCGGCCTCGGAGCCTGGAGGAAATACCTGAAGTTCGAGGTGCCCCTGATCCTGGCGTCCGCCGTCTACTTCTTCCTAGTCATCTCGGTGATCATGCCCTCGCTGGGCGCCGGCAGGAACGTTCAGCTGCACCGCTATAACGAGATGGGCGACTCCACCAGCTCGATAATCGGGAACATGGTCTTCCACCCCGCCACCGTTGCCGCCCTGATGTTCACAAGCCCGGCGGCGGACACGGCCCATGCCAGCTCCAAGGTATTGTTGCATTTCATGGTGTTCGCATCGGGCGGCGTCGCCCTCCTGGCGGCGCCCAGCTATATCGTGATGCTCATCCCGATATACCTGCAAAAAATGCTCTCGACATATTACATGCTCTGGGGCCCGGCGGCCCAGTACTCAATCGAGTTCGCCCCTATCATCAGCCTGGCCCTGATCACCATGCTGGTCAAACTGAAGCGCAGCCGCCTTCAGTACGCTTGTGTCATCGTTATCATCCTGATGACGTACACCTCGCTTTACAGCGCCACCGTCTCGGGAAAAATGTCCTGGAACCAGAATCTCAACATCCTTTCCAGGGATCATTACGCCTCCACATTCAACATTTCCAAGGCGAACAAGTTGCTGGCGGCGATCCCCGGTAACGCCGCGATCTCGGTCAGCTCATCGCTGGCGCCTCACCTGAGCTTCAGGGACAGGATCTATCTCTACCCCAACATTGAAGATGCGCAGTACGTAGTCCTGCTGGCGCAGGACAGTCCGCAAGACCTGGGGTCGCTGCCGCAAGCCAGGGATTTTCAGCTGCTCTCGACCTCGCGAGGGTTATCCATATACAAGCGTAAGACGTGAGTGATTCCTCGCGTTGGCGAAAACAGGCTCAGCTTGCCGGCGCAGAGGCGACAACATCGTTGTTAAGCTCTCCGATCCCTGCTATTTTCACCGTCACCCGGTCGCCCGCGCTGAGCGGTCCCACCCCCGGCGGCGTGCCGGTGAGAATAACGTCGCCGCGCTCGAGGGTCATGACCGCCGATATGAACGCCACCAGCTCAGGCGGCGAAAATATCATGTCGGCGACAGGCGCGGCCTGGCGTAGCTCGCCATTAAGGAAAAGCTCCACCTCTGCCTCCGGCGGCGGCGCCCCGGTTTCCACCCAAGGTCCCAGCGGGCAGAAAGTGTCAAAGCTCTTGGCCCTGGTCCACTGGCCGTCGCGCAGTTGCAGGTCGCGGGCGGTGACGTCATTGGCGCAGGCGTAGCCGAGCACAAACTCCTGCGCCTTGCCGGCGCTAACCTTGCGGGCTGTTTTGCCGATTACGATTGCCAACTCCGCCTCATAGTCAACCTGGCGGGAAGCCGTCGGCAGGACAATAGCCTCTCCCGGCCCGATCACGGCCGAGGACGGCTTCAGGAAGAGCACCGGATCCGCAGGGACAGGCATGCCCAGCTCGGCGGCGTGGGAGCGGTAGTTGAGGCCGACGGCGACGATCTTGCCGGGCGGGCGCAGTTTGAGGCGGGCCATTCGTACGCCTTGGAAAGAGTCAGGATGAGCGCGGGCGGCGCCTGAGCAGCCCGTATTCAAGGCTGTCGGTAAGAGCTTCCCAGCTGGCCTCAATGATGTTTTCCGACACGCCGACGGTGCCCCAGGTGCTGGCGCCGTCGCTGGAGTCAAGCAGCACCCGCGTTATCGCACCCGTGCCCTGGTGCTCATTCAGGATGCGCACCTTGTAGTTGACCAGCTGGATGCGGGACAGCTCTTCCGCCAGCTTTGGATAACGCTTTGGCAGCAGCTTGCGCAGGGCCATGTCCAGCGCGTTTACCGGGCCATTGCCCTCCGCAAAAGCGATGGCGTGGCCGCCGTTCTCCCCCCTGAGCACGATCTTGGCCTCACTGATGACGGCGCGCTTGCGTTTCTGGACGATGACGCGGAAGTTATCCAGCTCGACCACGTCGCGGTGCAGCCCCAGCTCGCGGCGGAGGAACAGCTCGAAGGAGGCCTCGGCAACCTCGTAGTGGTAACCCTGATGCTCCTTCTCCTTTAGCCGCTTGAGCAGACGGCCCAGGGCCTCATTATCTTCGCTTAGGTCAATCCCCATCCCGGCGGCTTTCTTTAGCACCGTGGCCCGGCCGGCCAGCTCGCTTACCAGAATCTGCTGCCGGTTGCCCACCAGGGCCGGATCGACATGCTCGAAGGTGCGCGCGTCCCTGAGAGCGGCGCTGATGTGCAACCCCCCCTTGTGGGCAAAGGCGTTCTCGCCCACGTACGGTTGATGCGGCTCTGGACTTATATTGACCACCTCGGCCACGAAATGCGAAGCCTCCGTCAGGCCGGCCATGCGCGCGCCGCTGACGCACTCCAGCCCCAGCTTCAGCTTCAGGGCCGGGATGACTGACACCAGGTTGGCGTTGCCGCAGCGCTCGCCGTAGCCATTGATGGTGCCCTGCACCTGCGCCGCGCCGGCCTCCACCGCCATCAGCGACACCGCCACGGCGCAGTCGGAGTCGTTGTGGGCGTGGATGCCGACGGGAACTCCGGAAAGTTCCTGGCATACGCGCCTGACAATATCAGCCGCCTCTGCCGGCAGGGTGGCGCCGTTGGTGTCGCAGAGCACCAGTCTGGCGGCGCCGGCCTCGGCGGCGGCGCTGAGAGTCGCCAGCGCATAGTCCGGGTCGTCGCGGAAGCCGTCGAAGAAATGCTCGGCGTCGTAGAAAACCTCGCGCCCCTTGCCCGCCAGGAAGCGGACGGTTGCCGCTATCATCCGCAGGTTCTCCTCCAGCCTCACGCGCAGCACCTTCTGCGTGTGCAGTTTCCAACTCTTGCCGACAATGGTCACAACCGGCGTGCCCACCTTCAGCAGTTCCCGCATGAGCGGGTCCCGGTATGGCGGCGTTCCCCGCCTGTGCGTCATGCCAAAAGCCGCCAGCCTAGCGGTGCGCAGCCGGCGCCCGGCCATTTTTTGATAAAATTCCACATCCTTGGGGTTGGAGCCGGGGAAACCGCCCTCGATATAATGCACGCCCAGCCGGTCCAGCCTGAGCGCGATCTGCACTTTTTCGTCCACGGAGACGCTCATGCCCTCCCGCTGCATGCCGTCCCGCAATGTCGTGTCGTATATCTCTATTTTTCTGGCCATCAATACCACCGGGAACGTTTAACGTTTCACATTAGGCGGCGGGGGATATTTTCTGAGTGGTTGGGCTTACCGGGGAATTAACTCCCGTACCTGTCAAGAGGCAAACGCCCATCGCATCGCCCGCAACCCGGCAAACGTAAGCAGAAGGAAGTGTCCCCCGCCGCTTTCTCCGGAAAATCAGCGCCATCCTCAATTTCTATATCCACTCCAGAAAATCCCCGTACTTGTCATTCTCCCCTTTTATAATGCCGTAGAAAGTCTCCTGGATCTTTTTCGTAATCGGGCCCGGCTCGCCGATCAGCCGGTCATCGACCTCCCTGAGCGGCACGATCTCGGCGGCCGTGCCGGTAAGGAAGGCCTCGTCGGCGACGTAGAGGTCGGAGCGCACCATCATCCGCCGCTCCAGCGGAATGCCTTCACTGCGGCAGATGGCGGCGACGGTGTCCGCCGTTATCCCTTCAAGGACATCGCACGCGGCCGGCGGCGTCGCCACCACGCCTCCGCGGACGACAAACAGGTTCTCGCCGGTGCCCTCCGAAAGGTTTCCCTGGTCGTCAAGCAGGATCGCCTCCTCATAACCGGCCTTGACCGCCTCCACCTTCGCCAGGCTAGAGTTGATGTACTGCCCCGTCGCTTTGGCCGCCGGCGGCATGCTGTTGGGGCCAAAGCGCCGGAATGACGAGATCTTGGCGCGAATGCCGTGCTCGATGCCCTCGTCGCCAAGGTAGGCGCCCCAGGGCCAGACGGCAATGGCGACGTCAACGGGCGCCTTGAGCGGGAAAAGGCCCATCTCGCCGTAACCGCGATAGATGATTGGCCGGATGTAGCAGCTCTGAAGCCCGTTGACCTTGATCACATCCTTGGTGGCCTGGATAAGCTGCCCAGGGCTGAAGGGGACGTCCATCATGTAAATCCTGGCAGAGCGCATCAGCCGCGCAATATGATCGCGCAGCCGAAAAACATGCGTCCCGCTGCTGGTATCGTAAGCCCGGATGCCCTCAAACACGCCGGAGCCATAGTGCAGCGCGTGCGTGAGCAGATGCACCCTGGCTTCGGCCCAATCCACCAGCTCGCCGTTCATCCATATTTTTTCCACCTCGGTTATCGGCACGATGCTCCTTTCAAACCTTTTACGGACGATACGCAGTATGTTTACGAGCGTCAATCCCTGTTTCCGGCGGCATCAGTCCTCGCGCACCCGGGCCGCCACCATGTCGCCAACCTCGCTGGTGGAGTAGCCCATCCTGCCCACCGCCAGGCTGGGCAGCTTCTCGCCGGTAACATGCATGGTGCCGCGCTCGACGGCGGCAGCGGCCCCGTCCTCACCCAGGAACTCGAGCATCATCTGCACCGCAGCGATGGCGGCCAGCGGATTGATCACGTTCTGTCCCGTGTACTTGGGCGCCGAGCCGCCGATAGGCTCGAACATGGAGACGCCCCCGGGGTTGATGTTGCCGCCGGCAGCGATGCCCATGCCGCCCTGGATCATCGCCCCCAGATCGGTGATGATGTCACCAAATATATTGTCTGTGACAATGACGTCGAACCATTCCGGGTTTTTGACAAACCACATACAGATGGCGTCCACGTGGGCGTAATCCGTTTTGACGCCAGGATAATCCCCCGCCGTTTCGTTAAATGTTCTTAACCACAAGTCCTGAGAATAGTTAAGGACGTTCGTCTTGCCACACATGGTCAGCTTTTTGTCCCTGTTCCTTTTCTGTACATAATCGAAGGCGAAGCGGATGCAGCGCTCCACCCCTTTGCGGGTGTTGATGCTCTCCTGGACGGCCACCTCGTCCGGCGTGCCCTTTTTGAGGAAGCCGCCTGAGCCGACATAGAGCCCCTCCGTGTTCTCGCGCACGACGACGAAGTCTATGTCTTCGGGACCCTTGTCTCTCAGCGGCGTCTCCACGCCCGGATAGAGTTTGACCGGCCGCAGGTTTATGTACTGGTCCAGCGCGAAACGCGCCTTCAACAGGATGCCCTGCTCGAGGATGCCCGGCTTGACCCCGGGGTGGCCGATGGCTCCCAGGAAGATGGCGCTGTGGCCACGCAGCTCATCCACCGCCGAATCAGGCAGCGTCTCACCGGTGCGCAGGAAGCGGTCGCCGCCGAAGTCATATTCAGTCGTCTGATATTCGAACCCAAAGCGGCCGGCGGCGGCTGCAAGCACCTTCAGCCCCTCGCGGACAACCTCCGGCCCGGTGCCGTCGCCGGGGATTACGGCTATGTTGTACATTCAATCCTCCGTTCGCATATCAATGTCATTCCGAGGAACGCAAGCGACGAGGAACCTCGAGATCCTTCGTTTCGCCCAGGATGACAGCAATTGTTCGTGGCCCGCTTACAGCCAGCCAATCTCGCGCGCGGTTCAGGAAGAACCCGGCCTGCCGCCCGCCAGTTTCTCCTTCACCCGGTTCATCAGCCCTCCGGCGGCGACAATCTCTTGCATAAACTCCGGGAAGCGGTCGCCTTGATACTTTTTCTGTTTTGTCAGGTTTGTCACTTCGCCCCTGTCCAGGTCGACCCGCAGCAGGTCGCCGCTCCCGGCCTCGCGCGCAGCCCCCGGGCATACCAGGATGGGCAGGCCGATGTTGATTGCATTGCGGTAGAAGATGCGCGCGAACGACACCGCCACCACACAGGCGATCCCGGCGGCCCTGATTGCCACCGGCGCCTGCTCGCGCGAGGAGCCACAGCCGAAGTTCTCTTCGGCGGCAATGATGTCGCCTGCCTTGACCTTCCCCACGAAGCCGGGGTCGATGTCCTCCATCACGTGCGCAGCCAGCTCCTGCGGATCGGTCGTGCTCAAATAGCGCGCCGGGATGATGACATCCGTGTCGACGTTGCGACCGAACTTGAAAACAGTCCCTTCAAACATCATAGGCCAATTCCTCCAAGCATGTTGGTTCTTTCCAACATCCAAAAACTAGCATCCAGCATCCGGTTTACGGCACCGCCACTGTCCCCGCGAGCGCCGTTGCCGCCGCCACATAAGGCCCAGCGAGGTATACCTCGCTGTCAACATGGCCCATGCGTCCGACGAAGTTGCGGTTCGTGGTCGACACCGCCCGCTCTCCGGCGGCCAGGATTCCCATGTGTCCTCCCAGGCAGGGCCCGCATGTCGGCGTGCTCACCGCTGCCTCGGCATTGATGAAGATGTCTATCAGGCCCTCGCGCATCGCCTGCCGGTAGACCTCCTGGCTGCCGGGGATGACGATCGTGCGCACATGAGGACTTACCTTGCGGCCCCGCATCACCTCGGCAGCCATGCGCAGGTCCTCGATGCGGCCGTTGGTGCAGGAGCCGATCACCACCTGGTCGACCTTCAGGTCAGCCAGTTCGCTCGCCGGCACCGCGTTGGAAGGCAGGTGCGGCCTGGCCACCTGCGGCTCGATCGCGGCCACATCTATGTCGACTACCCGCGCGTAAGCAGCGTCCTTGTCACCGGCCAGCATCACCGGCTGGCGCCGGGTGCGGCCGCGGCAGTAATCTTCGGTTACCGCATCCGGCGCGACGATGCCGCTCTTGCCGCCCGCCTCGATCGCCATGTTGCACATGGTGAAGCGGCCGTCCATCGACAGCGCCGCCACGGCGCCTCCCGCAAATTCCATTGCCGCGTAAAGCGCCCCGTCGACGCCGATCATGCCTATGATGTAGAGGATATAATCCTTCCCGGTTACATATTTCCCCGGCGTCCCCTTCAAATTAAAGCGGATCGTCTCCGGCACCCGCAGCCACACCTCGCCGGTGGCCATGCCCGCCGCCAGGTCTGTTGAGCCGACACCGGTGGCAAACGCCCCCAGGGCGCCGTAGGTGCAGGTATGCGAATCGGCGCCTATGACAACATCGCCCGGCGCCACCAGCCCCTTTTCCGGCAGGATAACGTGCTCGATGCCCATGCGGCCGACGTCATAAAAATTGCTCAGGCCCTGCCGACGGGCGAAATTGCGCACGAACTTTGCCTGCTCTGCCGACCTGATGTCCTTGTTGGGGACGAAATGATCGCAGACCAGCACAACCCGCTCCGGGTCCCACACTTTTTTGGCTCCGGCGGCCTCGAACTCCTTGATAGCCAGCGGAGCGGTGATGTCATTCGCCAGCGCCAGGTCCAGCCTGGCGTTGATGAACTCCCCGGCCTGCACTGCATCCCGGCCGCAGGCGCGCGCCAGGATCTTCTCCGTTACCGTCATGCCCATTTAATTCACCACCCCGGCCCGGTAGGCATTGTTCAGCGCCCTCACATAAGCCTTGGCGCTGGCTTCAACCACGTCGATCGAAAGCGCTGTGCCGGCGTAGGCCCGCCCTCCCACCTCCACCACCACGCGCACCTCGCCCAGTGAATCCTTGCCCTCGGTCACAGAGCGAACCTGATAGTCCTTCAACTTGCCCTTGGTGCCGACGGCGGCGTCGATCGCCTTGAAGACAGACTCCATCGAGCCGCCCGTGGCGCTCCGGCCCTCCAGCCGCCTGCCTTCTTTTCCGATCTCGACCCGGCTCCTGGACATCTGACCGGCCTCAGCGGCCATATCATAGGACC
>JACWAD010000096.1 GCA_014874175.1 Thermoleophilia bacterium | reverse complement strand
TGTTCTCCTTGGCGATCAGAATGAGCATAAAAAAGAGAAGGAACAGCCGCCTGCGGTCCTTCAGGTAGAAATAAGCCAGCCAGGGAACGAGCATCGCTGCCACGACGTGGTTGTGAAAGTCGTAAGCCAGGGCCGAGTAGATGCCCCAAATACCAAAGAACTGAAAGAGGACAAAAAGCGGCAGATATCTGGACCCGAGCCGCAGCCGGGCAAAAAGGTAGACCCCCAGGCCGCCAAAGAGGATGGCGGCGATCTGGACGATCAGCAAGGTGTAGGTGCGCAGCACGTAGTAAAGAGGGGCGTAGAGGATTGTGATGAGGGAGAAGTGATCGGCAAGGAAGTTATAGCGGCCCATCGGGGAGAGGGTGAAGTAATTGAGCTTGAGGTGGGCGAAACTGTAAATTGCCTGATTGAACATGCCCAGGTCAAAGGCGTAGGTCCGGAATTCATAATGATTGATGAGGGAGATCAGGCTGAAGACAATGCCAAAAACAGTAAGCATGTGCAGCAGGACGATGTTTTCCCTTTTCATGGCTCCGGGTCTGAAAGGCAATGTTTATATATATACCATCATATAAATGATTGATCGTCAAATTACTTACATTATCGAGTGGCTGGATGTGGCCAGCGGGCAGGTGAACACGGCGCCCGGCAGCGGCCAGGACAGCAGCGCAGGAGGCGGCAAGCGCAGCAGCGAATAACAAGAAACAGGCCCCGCGGGCCGGAACAGGGCAAGATCGCCGCGGCGCCGCCCTGGAACCCGGCCGCCGGCGCCGCCGGCGCGGGCGACACAACCTGATCAGGAATGGCGCCATGGAGTTGAACGACGGAATCGGGGAGAATAGAATCTTTCCGTCGCGAGGGTAAGGGAGAATTAAATTGGGTTTCGTCCATCTTCATGTCCACAGCGAGTATTCCGAGCTGGACGGCGCATGCGGCGTCACGGCCCTCCTGGACAGCTGCGCCGGGCTGGGCATGGACGCGGTCGCCGTCACCGATCACGGCGTTCTTTACGGCGCGGTTGAATTTTACCGCGAGGCCACAAAAAGGGGCATCAAGCCAATCATCGGCATGGAGGCCTATGTTGTCGATGACCGCCTCGCCAAGAGCAACGCCAAGGAAAAACGCCACCATCTCACCCTGCTTGCCAAAAATAACGCCGGCTACCGCAACCTGATCAAGATCTCTTCGCGAGGTTTCCTGGAGGGTTATTATTACAAGCCGCGGATCGACATGGAGCTCTTGAAGAAGCATGCAGAAGGGATTATCTGCTTAAGCGGCTGCCTCAACAGCCGCCTTTGCAGTTTCCTTTACAGCGGCGACCGCCAGGCGGCCCGCGCCGAGGTTGACAGCCTGATGCAAATCTTCGGCGAGGATAATGTTTACGTGGAAATCCAGTTCCACGGGCTGGCCGAGCAGGAAAAGGTCAATCCGCTCCTGATCGGGCTGGCAGCCGAAACCGGCCGGCCGCTGGTGGCCACCAATGATGTTCACTACCTGAAAAAAGACGACGCCGCCAGCCACGACGCCCTCCTCTGCATCCAGACCGGCAGCACCCTGCTTGACGCCAACCGGCTCAAATTTCAGGGGGAAGAATTCTATTTAAAGAGCTATGAGGAGATGGCGGCAGCGCTGCCGCAGGCGCCGCAAGCCCTGGCGAGCACCGTCGAGATTGCGGATCGCTGCCGCGTGGAGATCGAGTTGGGCAGGCTTTGCCTGCCTGTCTACCAGTTGCCGGATGCGGGCAGCCAGGACCAGTACTTAAGGCGGCTCAGCGAAGAAGGATTTGCCCGCCGCTTTCAGGACGAGGAAGCAGAAGCGGCGCGGGGGCGGCTGGAGATGGAGCTGGCAACTATCGCCGACATGGGGTTTGCCTCCTACTTCCTCATTGTCCGGGACTTTGTCAAATACGCCAATGACAATGGCATCGCCGTCGGTCCGGGCCGGGGCTCGGGGGCCGGCAGCCTGGTGGCTTATTGCCTTGGCATTACCAAGGTTGACCCGCTAAAGTACGGCCTTCTGTTTGAGCGCTTCCTCAATCCCGGCCGCCGCACCATGCCGGACATCGATATCGACTTCTCGCCTGAGGGGCGCGACAGGGTGATCGCTTACGTAGCCGACCGTTACGGACGCGAGAACGTTGCCCAGATCATAACCTTTGGCACCTTCGCCGCCCGGGGAGGCACCAGGGACGCCGGCCGCGTCCTGGGCGTTTCCTACGGTGACGTTGACAAAATCGCCAAGCTGATCCCGGAGGGGCCGGGCATCACTTTTGCCGCCTGCCTCGAGCCGGGCCAGGAGCTGCGCGCCGCCTATGACGACGATCCCCAAGCCAGGCAGATCGTCGACCTGGGCCGTTTCCTGGAAGGAATGGTGCGCCAGGACAGCATCCATGCCGCCGGCGTGGTCATTTCCGACAAACCTCTGACAGAGTACCTGCCGCTGCAACAAAAGGGCGGGGCTGAAGTTGTGACCCAGTTCGCCATGGAGGATGTCGAAGCCCTCGGGCTGCTGAAAGTCGATTTCCTGGGGCTGCGCAATCTTGACGTAATCGAGGATGCAGTGCGGCTGATCCAGGAAAAAAGCGGCACCGAGATTGACTCGGATCTGCTTCCGCTTGATGACCCGGCGACATACGAGATGCTCCGGCGCGGCCAGAGCGACGCCGTTTTTCAGTTTGAAAGCTCGGGGATGAAAGATGTTCTCAGGCTGGTGGGTCCGACCCGCTTTGAAGATCTGGTGGCCATCGTCGCGCTCTACCGGCCGGGGCCGATGCAGCACATTCCCCGGTTTGCCAGGAACAAGAAAAACCCGGCCGCCATCACATATGATGATCCCCGCCTGGAGCCTATCCTGGAGCCGACCTACGGCGTCGCCATCTACCAGGAGCAGCTGATGGAGATTTCCAAGGCGCTGGCCGGCTTCAGTCCCGCCGAGGCTGACGACCTGCGCAAGGGGATCGGCAAGAAGAAGCGAGACCTGCTGGCAAGCCTGAAAAGCAAATTCCTGCAAGGATGCCGCCGCAACCAGGTCGGAGCGGGGGCGGCCGCGAAGCTCTGGGAGATGATGGAAGCCGCCGGGAATTACTCTTTCAACAAGTCACATGCCGTAGGTTACGCCCTGATCGCGTACCAGACTGCCTATCTGAAGGCGCATTATCCGCGCGAGTACATGGCGGCCACCATCTCCAGCGTCATGACCACTAAGGACAAGGTGCCGTTTTATGTCAACGTCTGCGCCGACATGGGTATAGAAGTGCTGCCGCCCGACATCAATGAGAGCCTCAGTGATTTCACGGTTGTGGAAGGCGGCATCCGCTTTGGCCTCACGGCAGTCAAAAACGCGGGGTCGGCGGTTATTTCATCGGTGATCGCGGCCCGGGAAGTAGGCGGGGCATTCGTGTCCATCTTTGATTTCTGCCGCCGTGTTGATTCCGGCCCCCTAAACAAAAAAGCGCTGGAAAGTCTGATAAAATGCGGCGCCTTCGATTCAACCGGCTCCACCCGCAAGGGCATGCTGGCGGTTATGGGCCAGGCGTTGTCGGTGGGCTCGCAAATTCAGAAGGACAGGGTAATGGGGCAGGGCTCGATCTTCGATCTGGAGGCTGCCGGTGCGCCCAGGAGCAGCGCCGATCCGCCCATACCGGCCCAGGAGTATGACGCCGACACGCTGCGGCGGCTGGAGCGCGAGACGCTGGGCCTGTTCGTCTCCAGCCATCCGCTTAAAGACCTGCAGGAAGAAATCGCGGCTGCGGGCGCGGTCGGGGTGTTGGCGCTCAGGGATGCAGAAGACCGCTCCCGCGTGGCCGTTGCCGGACTGGTGGCACAGGTGAAGCGGCTCACCACCAAAAAGGGCGACCCCATGGCCTTTATCACCATCGAAGACCTGGAGGGCAGCGTCGAGGTAGTCGTTTTCAGCGAGCTGTTTGCCAAGCGACGGCAGCTGCTCGCCAGGGATCAGATTGTTCTGGTGAAGGGAACCGTTGACTATAAAGATGAAAATGATGTAAAAATAATAGCAAAGGACGTGACTTTGCTGCCAAAGGCTGAAGGCGGGGGTGGCGGCGCTGAAGGGACGCGGCCCGCCGGCCCAGGGCAGCTGACTCTCAGCGTTGACGCCCGCAAAATCAGGCCGGAAATGATCGGCAGCATGAAAAAGATTTGCCGCCGCCATCAGGGCCGGGTGCCCGTTATCCTTGATCTGGTCACGGATGACGGGGTCAGAAAACTGAGGCTGGGCGGTGATTTTATGGTGGAGCCCGGCTCCGGGTTTATTTCCGGGATGGAAGGGTTGTTTGGCGCAGGGGTGGTGGGGCAGATGGGCGATGATTCAAACGCGAAATGAAAAAACAAGCTGCTAACAACTTGCCCGGGAAGTCGTCATTCTGGAGAAGCGCAAAGCGCTATGAAGAAACTGCTTTCCTGCCTTTTAAAGTGCCTGCTTTAAAAGGCTGTCCGCCATGCCGGTCAGCTTTACCGACAGGTCGGAGGTCTTGTTGCTTACCGCCAGCATGGAGCCATCATCGAAATAAAGCTCAACCCGGGGCTGGCTGCGAACTTTCCTGAGCAGGTACGTGATCCCCAGGGCTGAGGCGGCTGAGAGCAAAAAACCTGTAAAAAAGAATCTTCCCTTTGCCATTTCGTCCTACTTGGGATATTCTCCCCCGGCTTCGCCCTCAAGGGCGGTCCGCAGGGCTGTGTTCATGTCATAGAGAACCAGGCCTACGGTCGGGTCCGAGCCGGTGGTGGCCGCAAGCCAGGTATCCTTGCCGCCGGTGACAATAAAAACGCATCCCGCTGGCGCCTCCGCGAACAGCTGGCTCAGCGCCGCGCGTCCCATCGCCTGGGACTCGCTGCGGGCGGCTTCAAGCATCTCCCGCGCTGTGCTCACCATCGCTGTCTCAGAGTCTTTTACCGCGAATGTGCTGGCAAGGACTTCGCTCTGGCCTCGGACCATCACTGCCTGGCGGACACTGGCAGACATTTCCAGCAGCTCGTTTAAGGCTTCCTCGGGAGTGGGCATTTTTTCTCCGTAAAATAACCGTGCAAGACCGGAAGCTATCACAACTGGCTGCCGGTTTCCAGCTTTCCTGGCAGGCTTGCATAAAATTCTGCCCGACATTCTTAGGCGCTGACTTTTTGTCTTCCGGCGCGGGCACTTGTCTTCAGTGAGGGCGCCACTGTAAGATTCCCTTCATCAAGGCAAACGCTCAGGCTCAGGAAAAACAGCCGCAGGCATTGAGGCAGGCATTTGGCGGGCAGGAGGGGCAAGGAATGCAGCCGGCCCGCATCCCGGTAACTGCCCGGGCTGAAAAGTCCCCGGCTGTTATGGGTATAACCCGGGTGGAGATATGGGAATAACGAACCGGGGATTAACGCGTTTGTGCATCACCGGGTTAATTCCGGTCTGATGGAGGTTCATGCTGATTGATGAGCATCTGGCGGAGAAGGCTCTGGCCGCCGCTTTGGAGCGCGGCGGTGAGTTTGCCGACCTCTACGTGGAGCGCCGCGCTTCCATGTCGCTCAGCCTTGAGGACGGCAAGCTGGAGAAGATTTCGCACGGGCTGGACGCCGGGGCCTCAATCAGGGTGATCCGGGGCAGAAGCATTTCCTTTGTTTTTACCGAGAAAACCGATGAGAAGTCCCTGATAGAGGCGGCGAGGCTGGCCGGTGAGGCGGCCGGGAGAGGCGGGGGCAGGGCGGCGCCGCTGGCTCCCGTTAAGCCTGGGTCCGTGCACGAGATCGGAGAGCCGCCGGATTCCGTGGCCGCCGGCGTTAAGGCGGAGCTGATTAAGGCGACCGACCGGGCGGCCCGCGCCAGGGGCCCGGAGGTGGTCCAGGCCTCCATCGGGTTTAGCGACGATGTCAGCAAGATCATGATCGCAAACTCCGAGGGATGCCTTGCCCGGGAAGAGCGCGCCCGCGTTCGCCTGATCGCGCGTGTAATTGCTTCCCGGGACGGCTCCTATCAAACCGGCTACGACAGCATCGGCGCCCTCAAGGGGATGGAGCTTTTTGAAAGCGCCTCGCCGGAGCAAGTGGGAAGCTCGGCGGCGGAAAAGGCGATCACGATGCTGGACTCACGGCTGGCTCCCAGCGGCAAGATGGCGGTTGTCATGCATCGCGGCTTCGGTGGCGTCCTTTTCCACGAGGCCTGCGGCCACGGGTTGGAGGCGGACGCGGTGGAAAAGGGAGCCAGTGTCTTTGCCGGGAGGATTGGCGAGCAG
Source organism: Thermoleophilia bacterium (assembly GCA_014874175.1). Classification (GTDB taxonomy): domain Bacteria; phylum Actinomycetota; class Thermoleophilia; order BMS3ABIN01; family BMS3ABIN01; genus JACWAD01. Next base: position 11,541 of record JACWAD010000096.1, on the reverse strand, counting down.
GTCGCCTCGCCCCTGGTGACGCTGATAGATGACGGCAGCATTGTCAATGAGTGGGGCTCGGGCGGCTTCGATGACGAGGGCGTTCCCACGCAGCGCAACATCCTGATCGAAAGAGGCGTGCTGAAGGGATTCATGTTCGACCGGCTGCGGGCCATGAACGCCGGCGTCGCATCAACCGGAAACGGCCGCCGGCAGTCATTCCGCCATCCGCCCATCCCGAGGATGACAAACACTTTCATTCTTGGCGGAGATTCAACCGCCGAGGAGATAATCGCTTCGACAGAGCACGGTTTTTTTGCCAAAACTCTCTCAGGCGGACAAGTTGAGCCGGCAACCGGAGATTTTGTTTTCGGGGTTTCCGAAGGATACCTGATCGAGAACGGCAAGGTGAGCTATCCACTGCGCGGGGCAACGCTGATCGGCAACGGCCTGGTGGCGATGAAAAACGTGGACATGACCGCCGGCGATTTCGAGATGAACATCGGCGTCTGCGGCAAGGACGGCCAGGGCGTGCCCGTGGGAAGCGGGCAGGGAACGCTGCGCATCCTCGATATGACCGTTGGGGGGACGGAGGCGCAACGGCGCTAATGAGGAATGATTATCGCTGGCTGCTGGATATTGGACTTTGGATTTTGGATGAACAAAAACCGTGATGATCACGACTCACTTAGAAATTTGCCCAAACCTGTCATCCCGAGGAGCCGGAGGCGACGAGGAACTGCTTTGGTTAATATTTGTTATTTGACAGAAGTACGATTTATATTTGTTGGTTTTTTTAAACTGAAACTGGGAACTTGATTGGGTTTTCGTGCTTGACGTAGCCAAAAAAGCCCTGGATGTGGCAATGGCCACCGGCGTGGAGCAGGCGGAGGCATTCGCCCAGCTTAACAGGTCGGTGCGGGTAAAGGTTTACCAGCAGGAAGTGGAAGAGCTGGTAAGCTCCACCGGCAGCGGCGCCGGCATCCGCGTCATTGGCGGCGGCTCTGTCGGCTATGCCTACACGTCCGATCTGTCCCCGGAGGGCATCGAGGCTGCCGTGCGGGCGGCATCCGACGCGATGTCGGTCACCTCGCCGGATGAATTTGCCGGCCTGCCCCAGCCGGCCGCGGAATTTCCCCGGCTTGATCTTTATAACCCGCGGCTCGCGCAAGTGCCGGTGGCGGACAAGATCTCGCTGGCTATGGCCGTGGAAAAGGCGGCTCTGGGGCACGACCGCCGCATCCGCCAGGTGGAGTCGGCCACTTACAGCGAAAGCGACAGCTCCGTCGCCATTGCCAATTCCCTCGGGTTTGCACAGAGCTACAAGGATACTTCCTGTTATGCCTTCCTGCAGGCGATTGCCGAGGACGAGAGCCAGATGCAGACCGGGATCTCTTTTGTCACGGGCAGAGAGCCGGGACAACTGGATGCGGCAGCCGCTGGCGCCGAAGCTGCCGGACGGGCGCTGGCACTGCTTGGGGCCAGGCAGTGCGCCAGCATGAGCTGCCCGGTGGTGCTTGATCCCTTTGTCACGGCCAGCGTCATCGGCGTTGTCGGCTCGGCGCTCACGGCAGAAGCGGTGCAGAAACGGCGCTCCATGTTTGCCGGACGGCAGGAGGAACCGGTGGCTTCCAGGCTTGTGAATCTCCTCGACGACGGCACACATCCCGAGGGACTGGCCAGCGCCCCCTTTGACGGCGAGGGCGTTCCCACCCGGCAGACGGAATTGATAAAAGACGGCATTTTGCAGGCTTTTTTATATGACACCTACACGGGCAGGAAGGACAGCCGCGCTTCCACGGGCAATGGGGTCAGGGGCAATTACCGCTCGCAGCCGCATGTCGGGCCCACCAACCTGCGGCTTGCTGCCGGCGCCGGGTCCGCCGCCGGCCTGCTCAGCGGCGTTGAGCTTGGCTTCTATGTCATGGATGTGACCGGAATGCACTCCGGCGTCAACCCCGTATCCGGTGATTTTTCCGTGGGGGCTACGGGAAGATTGATAAGGAACGGAAATTTGTCAGAGCCGGTGAGGGAGGTCACTGTCGCCGGCAACCTGCTTGACATGCTTGTTGGTATCAAAAAAATTGGGAATGACAACAGGTGGGTGCCGTTTGGCGGCAGCATCCATGCTCCGTCGGTTTTGATCGAGCCGATGACCGTCAGCGGAAAGTGAGAAAAACAGTCAAAAATGGCTTGTAAAGCGCATTTCCATCTGATAATGTCCATAACCGCCAGCTTCTAAAACCCTTAAACAGGAGGCAAGGAAGTGGGAAAGTCTGAGTTTGTAAGCGCAGTTGCCGACAAGGCAAACCTCAACAAGACACAGGCGGCCGCGGCCGTCGATGCCTTCATCGACACGGTGACGGCATCGTTGAAGAAAGGCGAGGAAGTGCAGTTCACCGGCTTCGGCAAGTTCAGCGTTCAGAAACGGTCTGCGCGCGAGGGCATCAACCCGCAGACGAAGCAGAAAATCCAGATCCCGGCCAGCAAGGTTCCCAAGTTCAGCGCCGGCAGCCAGCTGAAGCAGGCGGTAAAATAGGAAGGCTTTGCACCGCTTCGGCCTTTGATCTTGATATGCGGTAGGGGCACGGCATGCCGTGCCCCTACGTTTTCAAGAACTGCCGAAGCCGGTTACAGGAGCGATGCGTGAACGACGATCTCTTAGTCACGTACCAGCTGGCGCCCTCAATCCTGTCGGCCAACTTCAGCCGGCTGGAGGAAGAAGTGGGCAAAGTGATGGCAGCCGGCGTGCGCGTTATCCATGTTGACGTGATGGACGGGCATTTTGTTCCCAACATCACCATCGGGCCTGTGGTCGTGGACTGGATCCGGGACCAGGTGCATGAAGGAGGGGGTGTCCTGGATGTGCATCTGATGATTGACGGTCCCGAGCGCTACATCGACGCCTTCGCAGCGGCGGGCTCCGACTGGATCAACGTCCATGCCGAAACCTGCAAGCATCTGAACGCCGTGCTGGCCCAGATCAGGGCGGCGGGCTGCAGGGCCGGCGTCACCCTCAACCCGGCAACGCCGCTGGCGACAATACAGGAGGTCACCGGCGACATCGATTTCGCCCTCATGATGACGGTCAACCCCGGATTCAGCGGCCAGCAGTTCATCGCCTCGGTGCTGCCCAAGATCAGGCGGGCCAGGATGCTCTTGCCAGACACGGTCGGTCTGGAGGTCGACGGCGGCGTCGCCACAGGCACGATCGAAGCCGCCCTTGACACCGGCGCCAACCTGTTCGTGGCCGGCTCGGCCGTTTTCGGCGCCCCCGACCCGGCGGCGGCGGCGCGGGAGCTGATTGAGGCGATGCGGAAAAGAAAAGAATTCGCAGACTAGAAACAGTTTTTTTCATTTGTTATCATTTTCACGTAAGCTTTTCACGAAAAAGCTTTCATATATAATTCAATAGCGCTGTTTTAACAGCAATATCTTCGGGGCGGGGTGAGATTCCCCACCGGCGGTGAGAGCCCGCGACCCTCCTTCGGGAGGTTGACCAGGTGAAATTCCCGGGCCGACAGTTAAAGTCTGGATGGGAGAAGATATAAGCTTGTATGAGCTTGGAATGCCCTGGGATAGACGCTCCCGGGGTTTTTTTGTTCAAAGTTAAATAACTTGGCGCTTTCGGTCGAAGAAACGGGATAGCGTGGTCACTCTGTCATTCTGAGCCGCGTTAGCGGCGAAGAATCTCAGGCGTTTGAAGCCGAGATCCTTCGCTGCGCTCAGGATGGCAAAAATGGGGTTTGCCTCAGCCTGTTTTGAGCGCAGCGATGGATGACAGCCATCGCGTGCAAATTAAATTGTCAGTTAGGAATAAAGAAAGGGCATAAACCGGCAAAGCTTGAAAGAATTTATCCACAATCCAGAATCCACCCCCCACCACCTGCTTTTTGGTTACCGGCATTGACATCAGTTTCATGCAGCGGGCGCTGAACCTGGCCGAGCTGGGCCGGGGAAAAACCAGTCCCAACCCGGCCGTGGGCGCCGTTATCGTCCGCGGGGACGAAGTTATTGGCGAGGGCTATCACAAGCGGGCCGGAGCCGACCATGCGGAAGTGGCGGCGATCAAGTCCGCAAACGGGGATATCAGCGGCGCCACCGTTTACGTGACGCTTGAGCCGTGCTGTCACAAGGGCAGGACCGGCCCCTGCACCGAGGTCCTGATCGAAGCCGGCGTTTCCCGCGTCGTCATGGCTGCGCTTGATCCCTCCACGAAAGTGAACGGCAAGGGCATGAGAGCCCTGGAAGCAGCAGGCATCCAGGTTGAGCTTCTCAACGGCGCCGTTGCCGCCCGGGCCCGCGCCCAGAATGAGGGCTTCCGCAAGCATGCCGTAACCGGTCTGCCTTTCGTCACTTTCAAGAGCGCCATGAGCATGGACGGCAAGATCGCGACAAAGTCAGGAGATTCGCGCTGGATCTCGGGGAAAGAAAGCCGGGCGCTGGTGCATGCGATGCGGGCTGAGGCAGACGCCATCGCCGTGGGCGGCGGCACCGCCCTTGTCGATGATCCCATGCTCACCTGCCGGCTGGCGGGCGATTATCCGCAGCCGCTCCGGATTGTCTTTGACTCCGGCGCCAATCTGTCCCTGGAAAGCAATCTGGCCAGGACTGCCGCAGAGGTCAGGACGATGGTTATTGTTTCTTCAAAGGCGCCGGACGCCAGCGTCGACGCCCTCCGGCAGGCGGGCGTGGAAGTAATGGTCGCCGCCTCCGCGCGCGGCCGTATTGACATTGGCGATGCCCTGGCGCGGCTGGGATCCATGGACCCGCCGGTCCTCAGCCTGCTGCTGGAAGGCGGCCCCACCCTGGCGGCGTCGTTTGTCGAGGCCGGCGTCATTGACAAGGTGATGGTGTTTGTTGCTCCCAGGCTGATTGGAGGCGAGTCGGCCAAGACCCCGGTCGAGGGCGGCGGCTTTAACCTCGTGGGGGAGGCTTTGCCCCTCTTCCGCCTGTCACATCAAAAGATCGGGGAAGACATTTTGATCACTGCTTATACTGCGGAAGAGGAATGGTAAAAAAGCAGACATGTTCACAGGCATCGTTGAAGAATTGGGCAGGCTTGTCAGCCTGGAGATGGGCGCCGGTAGCGGCGTAATCACCATTGAGGCAGGCAAGGTGTTGGAGGGGACGCAGTTGGGCGATTCCATCGCCGTCAACGGCGTCTGTCTGACGGCGCGCGCCTTCGGGGACGGCAATTTTTCGGCCGACGTGATGCCGGAGACGCTCAGGAAGAGCAACCTGGGCAGCCTCAAGCGCGGCGCCCCTGTCAACTTGGAGCGGGCCCTGAGCCTGGGAGGACGCCTGGGCGGCCACCTGATGCTCGGCCATGTGGACGCCACCGGCAAGGTGGTTTCTGTCCGCCCGGAAGGGACGGCGGTTGTGTACACTATTTCCGCGCCCGAAGAGGTGCGGCGCTATATCCTGCCGCAGGGGTCAGTGGGCGTGGACGGGATCAGCCTCACTGTCGCCCGCCTGGAAACAGACAGGTTCAGCGTCTCGCTGATTCCGCACACGGTCAGCATGACAACGCTGGGGGAGTGCCGCCCCGGCTACGAGGTCAACCTCGAGGCCGATGTCATCGGCAAGTATGTCTACAAGATGCTGAAGGGCGGGCTCCCCGGAGGCCAGGGGGAGGGCGGCCTCACCATCGAGAAGCTGGCAGAGGGTGGGTTCCTCTAAAGCCTGGATGGTGGATGGTGGATTTTGAATAAAATCAAAGCCCAATAATTTTTCAACCAGTGAATGATCGTTATGATTTTAAACTGGAAACTGGAAACCGGGAACTGTGTTTGGAGCGTGATGACAGGGCATGACAACAAAAAATAAACAGCAAGACAAGCAGAAAAAAGAGGAGAGGCAGGACTCGCCGTTCAGCTCGATTGAAGAGGCTATCGATGACATTCGCGCCGGCAAGATGATCATTGTCTGCGATGACGAGGACCGCGAGAACGAAGGCGACCTGACGATGGCAGCCCAGTTCGCCACGCCCGAGGCAATCAACTTCATGGCCACCCACGGCCGCGGCCTCATCTGCCTGGCGATGACGCCGGATAAGTGCGGCGAGCTGGCCCTGCCGCAAATGGTGCAGAAGAACGAGGCCACCTTCAGCACGGCGTTCACCGTTTCCATCGAGGCGCGCCACGGAGTGACGACCGGGATATCGGCCGCCGACCGCGCCCACACGATCCAGACTGCCATCAAGCCGGACGCCACGCCGGCGGACCTGGTGCAGCCGGGCCATGTTTTTCCGCTCCGGGCCAAGCCGGGCGGAGTGCTGGAGCGCACCGGGCAGACGGAGGCGTCGGTAGACCTGGCCAAGCTGGCCGGGCTGGAGCCGGCCGGTGTCATCTGCGAGATCATGAACGAGGACGGCACCATGGCGAGAGTCCCTGACCTGGCGCCGTACTGCCGCAAGCACGGGCTGAAGATGGTCACCGTCGCCGACCTGATCAGGTACCGGCGCCGGACCGAGAAGCTGATCCGGCGCGCCGCCGAGGCGCGGCTGCCGACCCGTTTTGGCGACTTCAAGGCGATTGGTTACGAGAGCCTGCTTGACGGCGAGCAGCATGTCGCGCTGGTCAAGGGAGACGTGGAAGGCGCCGAAAACGTGCTGGTGCGGGTGCACTCCGAATGCCTCACCGGCGATGTCTTCGGCTCCATGCGCTGCGACTGCGGCGAGCAGCTCTATCATGCCCTGCGCATGATTGAGGAGGAGGGCCGGGGCGTACTGCTCTATCTTTCCCAGGAGGGCCGCGGCATCGGCATCCTCAACAAGCTGAAAGCGTACGAACTGCAGGAGCGGGGGCGCGACACGGTCGAGGCCAACGAGGAGCTTGGCTTTCCCGCGGATCTGCGTGATTATGGCATCGGCGCCCAGATCCTGGCGGACCTCGGGCTGACCACCATCCGCCAGATGACAAACAATCCCAAGAAGATCAAGGGGCTGGAAGGATATGGGCTTAAAGTTGTGGAAAGAGTGCCCATCGAGATGCCGCCCCAGTGCGAGAACGTCGCCTACCTTGCCACCAAGAAGGCAAAGATGGGGCATATCCTGCACCACCAGGACCTTCGCTTCGGGAAGGAGCAGGAAGAGGAAGGGTAATTGTTTCTCTTTCCCCCGGCGAGGGTCAGGGCAGGAACTCCTGTTTGAACCGGCCGTCACGAAAGGAATGATTCATGGCAAGCGACTTCAAGAATTATGAGGGGATGCTCGATGCCAAAGGCCTCAAGTTCGGCATCGTCATCGGCCGCTTTAACGAGTTTATTTCGGCGCGCCTGCTGGACGGCGCCCTCGACTGCCTCATCCGCCACGGCGCCGGCAAGACGGCGGTCGAGATTGCCTGGGTGCCGGGCGCGTTTGAAATCCCGCTGGTGGCGGCGAAGATGGCCAGCGGCGGCAAGTATGACGCCGTCATATGCCTGGGGGCGGTGATCCGCGGCGGCACGCCCCATTTTGACTACGTGGCTAACGAGGTGTCAAAAGGGATAGCCAAGGTGGCGCTGGACAGCGGCGTGCCGGTGGCAATGGGCGTGCTGACCACTGACAGCATCGAGCAGGCGGTCGAGCGGGCCGGCACCAAGGGCGGCAACAAGGGCTGGCAGGCGGCCGCCGGCGCCATAGAGATGGCTCAGCTGATGAAGAAGCTGTAATAGCGGCCTTTGGATTCTGGATGCTGGATACTGGATGCCAAAATCCGGCGTCCGGGCTTCAATATACGTTAATTGATAATACAAATAGCTCAGGTCCACCCATGATTGTCATTCCGAGCACTTCGCGAGCTCAGCATAAACTCCGCGAGTAATCTGCTTTTTATCAGAAAAGCAGATCCTTAGGTTGCGACTCGGATGACAATATCTGAACGAATTGTATGATCATTTACCCTTTTTACATGCAGAGCTGAAGGGGGGCAGGTTGGACAGGGGCAGCTTAAGATCGTCATCCGGTTCCAAGCGGCAGTTGGTCTTCATCGTCCCGCCGCACATTCAGAAAGAGATAATCAGGAACGGCACCCCGGCCGAGCGCGAGGCGATGCTTGAGCAGTTGTCGGTCTCCGCAATGCTGAGGGGAAGCAGGTAGGCCTTCGCCGGGCCGGCGGCGGCGGTGCCGCCAGGGAGGAAGCGCCGCGCGGTTTACGACGCCGGCAGCGCCCGGCAACTGCCCGGGGTGCTGGTGCGGGAGGAAGGAGGCCGCGCCGTCCGCGACCGCGCCGTGAATGAAGCCTATAACACCAGTGGCCGCATGTATGACTTCATGTCAAGAACATACGGCCGCAACTCCATCGACGGGCGCGGCATGCGCCTTGATTCCAGCGTCCACTTTGGCGTCCGCTACGACAATGCCTTCTGGAACGGCAGCCAGATGGTTTACGGCGACGGCGACGGCAGGATTTTTAACCGCTTCACCGGCTGCATCGATGTCGTCGGCCACGAGCTGGCCCACGGCATCACCCAGCACGAGGCGGGCCTTAGGTACCAGGGCCAGCCGGGGGCGCTGAACGAATCCTTTTCCGATGTGTTCGGCTCGCTGCTGAAGCAGTGGGTTAAAAAAGAGAGCGCCGCCCGCGCCGACTGGCTCATCGGAGCCGGCCTCTTCACCAGGAGGATCAAGGCCGCCGGCCTCCGGTCCATGAAGGCGCCCGGCACAGCCTATGACGACCCCATCATCGGCCGCGACCCCCAGCCGGCGCACATGAAAGATTACTACGAAGGCGACGAGGACAACGGCGGCGTTCACATCAACTCCGGCACCCCCAATCATGCCTTTTACCTGGCCGCCGCCGCCATTGGCGGATACGCATGGGAAAAAGCGGGGCGGGTCTGGTACGCGGCTCTCTGCGACAGGCTACCGCCGGAATCTTCTTTTAGCCAGGCCGCCCGGGTCACAGCCGCCGTGGCCGGCGAGCTTTTCGGCCGCGGCGGCAGGGTTGAGCAGGCGGTGAAAAATGGATGGAAACAGGTGGGCGTGACCGGATGAAGATAACCTTCGAACGCAGCGGCGGCTTTACGGGCCTGCGCCTGGCGGCGGAAATTGAGCTGGCCATGCTGGCAGAATCCGAGTTCGGGCGGCTGAGCCAGCTGGTCGGGGATTCCGGTTTTTTTGATCTGCCTGAGCAGATCTTGTCAAAGGAGCGCCAGCCGGACCGGTTCAGCTACAGGCTGACTGTGGCCGAAGACGGGCGCACGCACACGGTTGAGGTTGACGAAGAGGCGGTTCCGGAAAAGCTGGCGCCGCTAATCGGCTGGCTGACAGAAAAGGTGGGGCCTAAGGACATATCCCGGTAGGTTATTCGAAGCGAGATCGAGAGAAAGGACTTATACAGCCTTCTTAACCTTGCCGGCGCTGATGCACTTGGCGCAGACGTAGGCGCGGGCAGGCGAGCCATCCCTGACGATCCTGATCTTTTGCAGGTTGGGGTTAAACCGCCGCCGGGTGGCGCGGTTGGAGTGGCTGCGGTTGTTGCCGTAGCCGGGCTTCTTGCCGCAAACTGAGCAAACCTTGGACATTGCTGCACACTTTCGATCGTTAGCGCCACTCAAGAGAATCGGGTCGCTCAACGTTTCATAGCAAACTCGAACGGTCTCTTGCATTTGCCACAAGGCGTAATTATGCTATAGACGCTGCCTAAATGCAAGAAGGAGAGGCCATGACCAAGCCCGGTTGCCCCGTTCCCTTTGCCGGGTCAGGCACTCTTCAGGCCGCAGCGATGCCCCTTACTTCCAAGGCCCGTTTCAATCCCCCCCGGCTGGCTGAACCGCTCACCGTCCTGCCCGGCGTCGGGCCGGCAACGGCGCGCGAGGCTGCCCGGCTCGGGCTTGCCGTCCTGGGTGACCTTCTTTCTCATTATCCATTCCGCCACGAGGATTTTACACAAACAAAACAGATTGGGGAGCTCAAGTTCGGCGAGGAGGCGACCATCGCCGCCACGCTGGAGCGGGTGGCGCTTGCGCGCACGCGCAGGCGCAACCTGCGCCTAATAAAAGCGGTCATGTGTGATGAGACCGGCCCCGTGGAGGCGGTCTGGTTTAACCAGGACTATCTCGCCGGGCTGCTCAAGCCCGGGGACAGGCTGCTTCTGCGCGGCAACTGTGACGGCGCCGGCACTTTCAGGGTGAGGGAGCACGAGATAGTTGGGCGCGGCCAGGCAGGCTTGCACACCACCGGCCTGGTACCTGTTTATGCTACCACGGAAAAGATTACGGTAAAGAGGCTGCGCGGCTGGCTGGGGCAGGTGCGGCCGCTGATGGCGCAGCTGGCCGATCCCCTGCCGGCGGCGCTAAGGGCGGAGTTGGGCCTGCCGCTTAAGGGAGACGCCGTGCTCTCAATGCATTTTCCCCGCTCGCCGGCGGATTTCCGGCTGGGCCGGCGGCGGCTCATCTTCGAGGAGTTGTTCCTGATGCAGGCAGCGCTGCTTTTGCGCCGCCGTTTTGCAGACCTGCACAAAGGGATCAAGCTGGGGCCGGTGGGAGAGCTGACCAAGAGCTTCATCCGCGAGCTGCCGTTTAAGTTGACAAACGATCAGAAGCGCGTTTGCAGCGAGATTTCCGCCGATCTACAGAAAGCGCGGCCGATGCAGCGTCTGCTCCAGGGTGACGTCGGCGCCGGCAAGACTGTAGTTGCCGTTTATACGATGTTGCGCGCGGTTGAGTCTGGTCATCAGGCGGCGCTGATGGCTCCTACCGAAGTCCTGGCGGAGCAGCATTTTCTCAACCTGGAACGGATGCTTGCAGGCCTGCCGCTGCGGAGTGCCTTTATCTCCAGCCGGCTTAAGGCCGCCGAGCGCCGCCGGCTCCTTAAGCAAACCGCCGCAGGTGAAATTGACGTTGCCGTCGGCACCCATGCGCTCATCCAGGAGGGAGTAAGGTTTGCCTCCCTGGCGGTGATTGTTGTTGACGAGCAGCACCGCTTCGGCGTCGGCCAGCGCCGGGAGCTGGCCCTCAGGGCGGGCGCAGGCCCGGCACCGCACGCCTTGCACATGACGGCGACGCCCATCCCCAGGTCGCTGGCGCTGACCCTCTACGGCGATCTCGAGACCAGCACCATTAAATCACTGCCGGCCGGCAGGCGCCCGGTCGGCACCTGGCAGGTTCCCGAGGCCAAGCGCACCGGCGCCTACCGTTTCATCCGCGCTCAGCTGGATACGGGCCGCCAGTGTTACGTTGTCTGCCCGCTGATCGAAGAATCGGAGCAGGTCCAGGCGCGGTCGGTGGAAACTGAGGCTGCCCGCCTGAAGGCCGGCGAGTTTTCCGGCTACCGATTGAGAGTCCTGCACGGCCAGATGCCGCCGGCTGAGAAGCAGCGGACCATGCAGGCGTTTGCCGCCGGCCGCATCCAGGTGCTGGTGACCACGACCGTCATCGAGGTCGGCGTTGACGTCCCCAACGCAACCGTGATGATGGTCGAGGAGGCGGACCGTTTCGGGCTGGCGCAGCTGCACCAGCTGCGCGGCCGCGTGATGCGCTCATCGCATCCGCCGCTGTGTTACCTCTTGCCCGAAACGAAAAGCGAATATGCCATGAAGCGCTTGCGCGCACTCGAGAAAAGCGCGGACGGTTTCAAGC
>JACWAD010000095.1 GCA_014874175.1 Thermoleophilia bacterium | reverse complement strand
TTCCTCCAGAATGGCGCCAATCTGGGATTCGGCGCCGCCGTTAATAGAGGTGTTCAAAAAGCCCGCGGGCGGTACTTGATGATTTTAAATCCCGATACGGTTGTCTTGCCGGCAACGGCGCAAAGATTGTTGACCTTCCTTGAAGAGTCCGGGGGCGACCGGGTTGTCAGTTGCCGCTTGTACAACAGCAACGGGTCGATGCAGCTTTCCTGTTCCCGGTTTCCGACGCCACTCCGCATTTTTTGTTTGTTTTCGCGGCTGGATTTTCTCTGCCGGAGGGAAAGATTTCAGCTCTATTACGAGAAGCGGTCTTTCCGGGGCCAAGAGGTCGTCAGCACTTTTCCCGGCCTTTCACCGCAAAAGGTTGATACAGTGCTCGGTGCTTGCTTCATGATCCCACGGCAATTGTTTGAAAAGGTTGGGGGATTCGACGAGAGATACTTCATGCATTATGAAGAAGTGGATTTATTCCACTCTCTGCGGGAACTGAATGCCGGTGTCTATTTTCTGCCCGATGTTGGCGTTACACATTACGGGGGTCAATCAACAATACAGGATTATGCCAACATGAGGTTTGAACAGCAGCGGAGCCTCCTGATTTACCTTGTGAAATGGCATGGCGCCGGCGCGGCCCAGTTTGTTCGCGCGATATTTATCATTCTTGGGCTTCTTCGCATTGTCAGATCATTTATCTCAAGATGTTTCAGTGTTGATAAAAAAAGAGAAGACAAACAGTATGATGCCGCAAAGGTAATCATCGCAGGCTTATTTAAATTAAATATTGACGGCTTGCTTTCACAAAGATCATGACCGGTGCGGATGAGAAACGCCGGCTGTTGCTTGACGCCAGAGGATTAGCAGGCCGCCGCACCGGTTTGGGGCGTTATGTAACCAGACTCGCCGGCGGTATAGCTGCTCTGCAGCTTGATGATTTTGCCCTCAAATTACTCTGCCTGCCTGAAGACAAGCCGCCTGCAGGCATTTCTTCTCAGATTTTAAGCGGTTTTTATTCCGGAGCCATACCAAATACAGTCAAACAGCATTTATTAATGCCGTTGAAGCTGGCCAGGCTTCACGAAGGGATCTATCATTATCCCTGTTTGGACCTGCCTTTTAATGGCGCGCGGCATGTTGTCGTCACCTGCCACGATATTGAGCCCTTGATAGCGCCTCATTTATTTTCTCGAAAGATCGTTCTTTATTACAGGTTTTTTGCCAAGCGGCTGCGAGTAGTGAACAACATCATTACCGTTTCGCAAAAAACGGCTGATGATCTCGTTGAAATAATCGGAATAGACAGGCGGCGGATCAGGGTCATATACCTCGGTGCAGAAGAATACTTCCACCCAATTTCTGATGAAAGTGTGTTGCGAAAATTACAGAACAAATATGCGTTACCTAAGGATTACATACTATATGTGGGCAATACGATGCCGCACAAGAATCTGGCCAGACTGATCCTTGCCTTTTCCAGAATACATTCCGATTTTCCGAAAGTACATCTCGTAATTGCCGGGGGTCCCGATCAGTACCGGAATAATGTCAAGAAGATTGTTGCTGAAAACAATCTAAACGATAAAGTCAAGTTTCTTGGAAAGATACCGGAAGAGGATCTGCCCGTTCTTTACAACGGTTGCCGGCTTTTTACATTTCCGTCGCTATACGAAGGATTTGGTCTGCCGGTGCTGGAGGCGATGGCGTGCGGTGCGCCGGTGCTGGCTTCCACCGCTGGATCTTTGCCGGAAGTAGTAGGTGACGCCGGCGTTTTGGTTGATCCATTGGATGTTGACGGGATTGCCGACGGGATCAGCCGGGTTTTGGCGGACAGCAGTCTGGCAGGGCTTTTTTCGCAGGCGGGCGTTCAGCGGGCGGCCGTGTTTACGTGGGAAAGCTGCGCCCGTAGCCATCTTTTGGTTTACCGCCAGATATTGGCAGAGGCGATTTAAATTTTTCCTTGCAGCGCTGTAAGATAAATATCTGTGGTGCAGCTGAAAATATTGAAGGACTGCCATGGAGCTGGAATATAAATAAGCATCACACAATCAGGGCGTGACAACAATAGGAGAAAAGAAACAACCAACAGACAGCAGCCGGCGTCGCCGGCCCAAGGTGCTGGTTTTTGCCACCATGTCGCCAACGCCCATAGACCGGGGTGACAAGAACCGGCTCTATCACATCCTGGAACTGCTCAGCAAGCAGGCAGAGGTCCGCTTGGCGTTTCTCGAGCGGGACTGGGGCGCTTTGCACGGCAGGCGCGGCCGCCACGAGCTGTTCCAGTCTGAATCTTGCCCGGTGAAACGGCGTGCCGTAATCGGCGCCGGATTGACGGCCCTGGTTACCTTGCGATCCTATCAGGCGCTCAGATATGACATCGCCGGCGTGCGCGACTTTGTGACCCGTCAGATTTCAGATTTTAAACCGGATATATTCTGGGGTTATCAAATTTCAGCTTACCCATTTCTGAAATCCGCACCGGAAATTTACCGGGTTTTGGATTTGGTTGATAGTCCATCCAGGCATGCTGCTATCGCTTTGGCTGATAAGCATTACTCTTTCAGTGTAAAGATAATGCACTTTCTCAACTGGCGGATTGGCAAATATGAGCAGGTAGCATTACAAAACTGTGAAAAAATGCTGCTCAGCTCATTGCAGGACTATGAATATGTACAAAAACACTATGGTGATGCGCGAAAAATCGCGGTGTTGCCCAACTGTGTCTCCGATCATTTGCTGGAATTTAAATGGGTGCGGCGGGCCACAGTCGCGCCATCGCTGCTGTTTGTGGGCAATCTTGATTACCAGCCTAACCG
>JACWAD010000094.1 GCA_014874175.1 Thermoleophilia bacterium | reverse complement strand
TCACCAAAGAGCAGCTCGCCGAAACAATGCACCGGCTAAATCACCGTCCCAGAAAAAAGCTTGGATTCAAAACCCCATATGAAGTAGTCTTCAAAACGTCAACCCTGTTAACTGTTGCACTTCAGAGTTGAATTCGCGCATCGAAAAAATGGTCAGCATTTGATCTATAAGAAACTTATGAATTATGAAACACGAAGGGAGGCAAAAATGGAAGCAAGCAGAAAACAAGAAGAGGGAAGAACTGGCGAGAGCCGTCCCGGCTGGTACCAGGAATACAACGAGCCGCTGGAAAGCGCCGTCGGGTCATTCCGCAAGCATATCAGCGGGGGCGCAATAGTGGCGGGTGCACTGGTGGCCCTGGCGCTGGAACTGTTATTCGTTGCATTTGGCGGCTTTCTGGGCGTGGGCGCATCATCCAAGGCTTCGCTGGCCGGCCTTAACGGCATCCTCGACTCAGTCGGCGTATGGGTCGCGGCAAGCGCCGCCGTCGCGACATTCCTGGGCGCCCTGGTGGCCGCGGGTCTGGAGAAGACGCCGGTTCCCCTCAACGGGCTTTGGCAGGGAATGACCACCTGGGGACTGGTAATCATAGCCGGCATTATTCTGGGAGTCCTCGGATTTAGCGGAGTGCTGGGGTTCGGCATCAATGCCACATCCCTGCTCAAGGCATACGTGCCTAACGCCGCGGCAATCACGACTCCGGATATTAGCCTGGCTGGAAACATGGCAAGCACCTTGAACGGCTGGTTCCTGGCGGGCGCTATTGCCAGCCTCTTCACCGCCATTCTGGGCGGCTGGATAGGGGCCACATCGCTTAACATCAGAATGACCAGGGCAGCCGGCGCAGAAGAGGAAGCTGAAACTGAGCGCGCTTACCGGCGCGCCGCCTGAAGCAAAGCTGCAATCCTGCCTGGCGCACTAAATAGAAGGGCCGCGAAATGCGGCCCTTCTGGCTGAATAATATTTATGTATTATTTTCACTGGACTCTTCGGGGCGGAGACGCTCCTGATTTGAAACTTCCCGCCGCCTGATTAGCCGGTAAAATCGACATACCCGGCCCGGACGGCGCGGGCGACGGCTTCCAGTTTACTATGCACCCCAAGTTTGCCAAGAATGTTCTGGATGTGATTGCGCGTAGTTGTGGGGCTGATATAAAGCTGTTTCGAAATAATCTCGTTACTCAGGCCCCGGGCCAGCAACCCGAGAATCTCCATCTCGCGCCGCGTCAACCGCGCCAATCCATCACTGTCGCTTATGCTTTCCTCAGCGTGGCTGTTTGACGACGCCGGCGCGCCCGGCTGCTCATAACGCTGCATTGCGGCGCGAACATGCTTGACGAGGGTCTCGAGTCTCCTGTTCCTGCTGAGCAGATGATCATAGGCAATCTTGACCTGGACCGCCGCCCCCACCCTGGCAAGCATTTCGTCTTTTTCAAACGGTTTTGTCAGGAAATCATGGGCGCCGGCTTCAAAACCGGCCACGGCATCTTCGGGGGACTGTTTTTCATGAACAAAAATGACCGGGACGTGCCTGAGTCCGTTTTCGCTTTTAAGCCCTTTGCAGATATCATTCCCGCCGGCCGCCGGAATATTAAAATCAAGCATGATGGCGTCAGGGTGCTCATCGCGGGCAATCTGCCTGGCAGAGGCGCCGTCCGTAGCGGTAAGCACGCGGTAACCAGCCTCGCTTAAGCACTCTTTTATATATTGGAGCGCTTCCGGACTGCCATCTGCAACCAGGATTGTCTTGTCGGGCATCTTCTTGCTCAGTTCGCGGAATCTTTCTTGTTGCCGCTTCGCCTTCTCCAAGTAATCCCCCCAGGAAAGTTACGGAACGACCTCAACCACAACTGCCCGGATTGAACAAATTGCGCCAGAAACAAACAATATTAGTATACTAAAATAGTCAGGATTTGTCAGTTCAAATGTGAGATTTTTTCATCAGCAAGCTGGGGAATGTTGCCTAGCCAGGGATTATCGCGAACTGTTGTTTTTGCAATCTCAGACCCGGCGCCGGTAGCGCTCGCGCCCGGTTTTGTACAAATTGCCGCCGCGGGAGTCAATCACAACGATAGCAGGAAAGTCCTTCACCTGGAAGCTGTAGATGGCCTCAGGCCCAAGCTCCGGATAAGCGACGGGCTCAGCAACGGTAATCTTTTCCGCCAGCAGGGCGCCTGCCCCCCCGACCGCCGCCAGGTAAACAGCCCCCCGGTTTTGAAGTGCGCGGGCCACTTCCCGGCTGCGCTCTCCCTTGCCAATCAGCGCCCGGACGCCGCGAGACAGTATGGCAGGTGTATACGCATCCATGCGCGAGCTTGTGGTGGGGCCCGCCGAGCCGGTCGCGTGGCCGGGAGATGGCGGCGTCGGCCCCGTATAATAGATTACCTGACCTTCCAGCTCCGTGGGCAGGTCCTGCCGACTTTCTATCAGCTCAAACAGCTTCCGGTGGGCCGCGTCCCGCGCAGTGTAAATGATTCCTGATATCAGGACTTCATCACCCGCGCTTAAGGCGGCGACCTCAGACGCTGACAACGGCGTGGTCAGTTTGACCGCCATAAAACATCACCCTATAAACTTCCGCTTGCCCGGCGGGCACAGTTGCACTGGACGTTGACGGCCACCGGCAAGGAAGCAATATGGCATGGAACTTCTTCAAGCGCAACACCGAGGCAGGTGACGGTGCCGCCCAGGCCGGCGGGTCCGATGCCAAGAGCGTTAACACGCGCAAGTATCTCCTGCTCCAGCGCCGCCAGCTCCGGCTCGGCATTGGCCTCACCCGCCGGACGCAAAAGTGCCTGCTTGCTGAGCCTGGCCGCTTCGTCCATCGTTCCGCCCACGCCAACCCCCAGGAAAAGGGGCGGGCACGGCCGCGCTCCCGCAAGATCCACCGTCTCAATCACAAAATCAACCAAACCGGTCAGGCCGTCAGCGGGCGACAGCATTTGCAGGCGGCTCATGTTCTCGCTGCCTGCCCCCTTGGGAAGCACGGCAATGTCAAAAACTTCTCCGGCGACGATTTCCGCGTGGAGGACAGCAGGCGTGTTGTCACCTGTGTTTTCCCTCTTCAGGCAGGGGCTGCTCACGACCGAGGCGCGCAGGTATCCCTCCCTTTGGGCCCTGGCGACGCCCTCATTTACAGCCTCAGCCAGGGGCTTGCCGTTTAAATGAACGTCCTGGCCGATGCGGATAAAAACCGCAGCCAGACCGGTATCCTGGCAAAGGGGAACGCGGCGCCTGGCGGCAACATCCGCGTTTTCAAGAAGTGTCTCCAGGACCATGCGCCCGCGCTCCGATTCTTCCAGAAGAAGTGCGCTGCGAAAAGAGGCAAGCACATCAGGCGGCAGCGAAAAATTTGCTTCCTGGTAGAGTCTTGACACAAGATCGGACACGGAAGCGGTATTGATTTCCCGCATAGCTCTCAATCCTTCAGGCCGAGCAGCCGGCGGGCTCCGGCCGCCACTTCTTCGGGGGGCCGCGGCTGACGGGCAACCCCGCTTTTTACCGCGGCGCCGGCTACCGCGGCTGCCACCGCCGGCGCAACGCGCAGATCAAACGGACGCGGAATTATGAAGCCCTCGCTGAGCTCATCGCCAACCAGGCCGGCAAGGGCTGCGGCAGCCGCCAGCTTCATCTCCAGGTTAATGGCGCTCGCGCGCACGTCCAAGGCGCCCCGGAAGATGCCGGGAAAACCGAGCACATTGTTTACCTGGTTGGGAAAATCGCTGCGCCCGGTGGCCACCACCGCGGCTCCCGCCGCCAGCGCCTCCTCAGGAAGTATCTCCGGATCAGGGTTGGCCATCGCGAATACAAGCGGGCGCTCCGCCATGGAAGCTACCATGGCGGAGCTGACCATCCCGCCCACAGAGACGCCGACGAAAAGGCTGGCGCCCCGCATCGCTTCGGCCAATCCCCCCTCCCTCCGGTCCGGATTTGTCCAGCCGGCAAGCTCTTTCTTGGAGGTGTTGAGATCAGTGCGGTTAAGCCCGATGATGCCGCTGGAATCGCACAGCAATATCCGGGAAGCCCCGGCGGCGCGGAACATTTTGGCAATCGTGACGCCCGCGGCGCCGGCGCCGTTAATAACTATTTTCAGATCCTTGACCTCGCGTCCCGTTACCCGGCAGGCATTTATTGCCGCCGCCAGCACAACCACAGCAGTCCCATGCTGATCGTCATGGAAAATGGGAATGTCGCAGGCCCGCGAAAGGCGGCGCTCGATCTCGAAGCAGTGCGGCGCGGCGATATCCTCCAGGTTGACGCCGCCGAAACTCGGCTGCAGCAGCCGCACGGTCTCAACGATATCATCAATCTCCTGGCTGTCAATGCAGACCGGGAAAGCATCCACGCCACCAAATGTTTTAAAAAGAACGGCTTTGCCCTCCATTACCGGCAGGGAGGCGCGGGCGCCAATATTTCCAAGTCCAAGCACAGCCGAGCCGTCGCTGACCACAGCGACTGTATTCCAGCGGCCCGTATAGACGTCAACCAGCCCCGGGTCCGCGGCGATCTGGCGGCATGGCTCGGCCACCCCGGGGGTGTAGGCGATCGATAGCGCATGTTGGTCCGATACGGGCACCTTGCTTTCAATCGAAAGTTTGCCGCGCCACTTCCGGTGCAGCCTGAGGGCTTCCTGCCCAAGGGATATGTGACTCTCGCCAGGAGACATGAAAATATTATATATTGGTTCCGGCTCCGGTGATGAGAGGGTAAGCTGTCGCACCGGTGGGAAAACTTCATTTGTCATCACGGGCTGGGGTTCGCTTATGACAAACAATACAGATCAGGCTGCAGGTCAGCCTGCAAACAGGCTCCGCATCGGCGGCATGGCCATGGAAAACGGGGTCCTGTTCCAAACCCGGCGCTTCTGGTCAATGGCCGTCCGCAACGAGGATGGCGGCATCGATGTCTCTTCAGGAGAGAAAAGGGGGCTGGCCCGTTCTGCCGCTCTGAAGAAAATCCCGCTGCTGCGCGGGTTGGCCAGCCTGACAGATGCTGTCACAATTCTGCCGGACGCCCACGCGCACGGCGGCCGCTTGCCGGCGCTGTTCCGCTCGCCCCTGCTGATGGCGTCAATGACCGTCAGCGCACTGGGAACGATGGCGCTTAAGAATTCCAAGAAAAGCCTGCCGCCGCTGCTCGAGGAAACAACAATGGCGGCGCTGGCGCTGCTGCCCTCGCTGGTGGCGCTGCGCCGCTCGCGCGCCATTCAGTACCACGCTGCAGAACACAAGTCAATCAACGCCTATGAAAAAACGGGCTCTCTTGACGAGCAGGGCGCCCTCAAGGCAAGGTCCGAGCATATCCGCTGCGGCTCAAACATCATCGGGCCTGCGCTGGCCCTGATGACCGTCGGCAACACCCTGGCCCGGCGCTTTCTGGGCAAGCAGAGCCAGGCCGCCCGGCTTGGAGTGGGCATCCTCAGCCTCTCAGGCGCGATGGAAATGATCCAGTGGGCCAGCCGCAACCCCGGAAACGGCTGGGCAAAACTGCTTACCTCATCGGGAGGCGGCCTGCAATCCCTCATCACCACCCGCGAGCCGACCCAGGAGCAGCTGGAAGTCGGTCTCGCCGCCCTGCGCGAGCTGCTTCAGAGAGAAGGAGCCCTGAAGGCTTCCGTCAGCTGACCCCGCCGATGCAGGGATAAAAAAGCTTTCTTGCGGCAATAATAGTGGTGCCGATCTCTTTGTAAGTTAATAGCTGGTCCTTATCGCTGGGGGTGAGGTTTATCCAGAATCCATTGTCCAACATCCAATATCCGGTTTTTGAGCATCCGGTCGTCAGCCTCTATCTCGACGTCGACGGCTCCCGCTTGCCCCGCCGGGGAGATTACGAAACCGAGTTCGGCTTCATGGTTCATGAAGCCAGGAGGATGGCCGGCGAGGATCTGGGTTTAGGTAAAGACCAGCGGGAAGAGGTGGAGGCTGACCTCGCGGCGATTGGCGAGTTCCTGACCCTTGAGTTCCAGCGGGAGGGTGCGCGGGGGCTGGCATTGTTTGCCTGCCTCCCGGAAGGGCTCTGGCAGGTCATACCCTTAAAAGTTCCGGTGAAGAACCGCATCCTGGTGGACTTCAAGCCACGCCTGGCGCCGCTGGCAGAGTCGCTTTCACATCAGCGCCGCTTTGGCGTGCTTCTGGCAAACAAGGAAACGGCAAGGCTCCTGGAGCAGTACGCCGGTGAAATCATCGAAAATAGCGAAATCTTCGACACCGTTCTCAAGCATCATGCACAGGGCGGTTGGGAACAGACCAAGCTGCAGCGCCGCCATCAGCTCCAGGTGCGAAACCATCTCAAGAAAGCAAGCGACGCCGCGCTTGCTTTCTTTAAGGAAAAATCGCTGGACCTGTTCATTGTTGGCATATCTGAAGATTTGTGGCCTGAGCTGGAAAAAGTGCTGCATCCGTACCTGAAGGAACGATTGGCGGCAAGGCTTAATCTTGAAATAAACGCCGATTTAAACGAAATTCGGGCCAAGGTCGACTCCGCACAGGATGAAATCCGGGCCCGGGAGCAGGAAGCCCTGCTTGCCTCGCTTGGCCCGGAGCTGGCCGCCGGTAAAAACTATGTCGGCGGGCTGGATGACGTACTGGCGGCGCTGAATGAGCGCCGGGTTGAATTGCTGATAGTTGAAAGCGGGTACTCCCTGGCGGGCAGGCGCTGTCCCTCGTGCGGCACGGTTGAGTTCAGCGAACAGAGCTGCCCTTCATGCCGTATGGAAATGCAGCCCGTCAGCGACATCGTCGAGGAGGCCGAGGAACTGGCGATCCGCCAGGACGCTGCCGTCATTGAAGTCCCCCCCGGTCTTGAGCCGATGGCCCAGGCGGACAAAATTGCCGCAAAGCTGCGCTACTAGTCTGAAGGCTGGCTGAATTATTTCAGTCACCAACTATAAGATTTCTTTACATAGTGCCTGTTAGATATTAGAATAAAGGGTAAAATAATACTGGAGAGGCGGCGGAGGGGAATGTGGCAGTTTGCAGGAAATGTCTTTAAAAAGGCGGAATCCTTCCCGGTCTAAACTTGTCTAATAATTGGAAAGGAAAATTGGAGTTTATAAACCGGACGCGAAAGTCCCCGAAAAGCGTGAGCGCGGAGGCGATGGAATGATCAAGGTGGATGTGATTTCAGGAGGATATTTCCGGTTGGCTTGGTAAGCAGCAAACCGGGGCGAGAGGCTTGCGGAAGCCTCGCTGGTTTGTTGTTTAGTAAGTTGCCCGGCCGCATCAAGATCTGCAGCCGTCAAGAGCTGAAACGAGTGCGGACAGAGATGGTTGACCGGGGCGTTACCGGCGGGAAATATCCTCCTGATTTTTTTTACTCCAGGAAACGGAGTGATGCCGCTCCAAGACGGAAAAACGGCAAAATTCATTTTTTCGGAATCCTCGTGCTTGTACTTACTGATATATGCAACCGGAAAAACTGACAATCAAATCACAGGAAGCCCTGGCCGAGGCCCAGAAAATGGCGCAGGCCGGCGGCCAGCAGCAGATTGAGCCTGAGCATTTGCTGCTGGCGCTGCTCAGGCAGAACGAAGGCATTGTCGTGCCGGTGCTGCAGAAACTGGGCGCCAGCCCCGATATCATTGCGGCAGGCCTTGAAAAAGCCATCGGAACGATGCCAAAAGTCAGCGGTCCGGCAGGACAGCAGGCATATGTCAGCCGCGGCTTGAGCCAGCTTCTCGAGCAGGCGGAGGCACTGGCCGGCCAGCTGAAAGACGATTATGTCAGCACCGAGCATCTGCTGCTGGCGGCCGTGGAAACAGAAGGCGCCGCGGCGCAGGTTTTAAGACAGGCGGGCGTCAGCACGGACAGGCTGATGAGTGCGCTTCAGGAGATCCGTGGCAGCCAGCGCGTCACCGATCAGAACCCGGAAGCTAAATTTCAGCCGCTGGAGCAATACGGACGCGATCTTACCGAGCAGGCGCGCCGCGGCAAGCTTGACCCTGTCATTGGCCGCGACGACGAGATCCGCCGGGTTATCCAGGTGCTTTCGCGCCGGACCAAGAACAACCCGGTCCTGATTGGCGACCCCGGCGTGGGCAAGACCGCCCTGGTGGAAGGCCTGGCCCAGCGGATTGTTGACGGCGATGTCCCCGAGGGCCTGAAGGACAAACGGGTGGTGGCCCTCGACGTGGGCTCGCTGGTGGCCGGTTCCAAATACCGGGGCGAATTCGAGGACCGGCTCAAAGCTGTGCTGAAGGAAATCCAGGAGTCGGAGGGCAGGGTCATCCTCTTCATTGACGAAATGCATACCCTTGTTGGTGCGGGGGCCGCCGAGGGCTCGATTGACGCCTCCAACATGCTTAAGCCAATGCTGGCCCGGGGCGAACTCAGGGCCGTGGGAGCGACCACGCTCGACGAGTACCGCAGGTATGTGGAGAAAGACGCCGCCCTGGAGCGCCGCTTCCAGCCGGTGTTTGTGGGCGAGCCAAGCGTTCAGGATACAATTGCGATCCTGCGCGGCCTTAAGGAGCGCTACGAAGTGCATCACGGCGTCCGCATCCAGGATGCAGCCCTGGTGGCCGCGGCCATTCTCTCCGACCGCTACATTTCCGACCGCTTCCTGCCCGACAAGGCCATCGACCTGGTTGACGAAGCCAGCTCCCGCCTGCGGATCGAGATAGACAGCATGCCCACCGAAATCGATGTCGTTGAGCGCCGCATCAAGAAGCTTGAGATTGAGGACCGGGCGCTAAAGAAGGAGAAAGACGAAACTTCCAGGGAGCGCCGGGCCAGGGTGAAAGAAGAGCTGGCGGGGCTGAAAGAGGAATCAGGCCGGATGAAAGCGCACTGGACAAACGAGAAGGAGTCAATCCAGAAGATCAGGGCGCTTAAGGAGGAGCTGGAGCAGTCAAAGACCGATGCCGAGCGGGCCGAGCGCGAGGGCGACCTTACCAAAGCGGCGGAGCTTCGTTACGGCAAGACGACCGAGCTTGAAAAGGAGATCGCGGCTGAAAACCAGCGCTTGGCCGAGCTGCAAAAAGATACAAAGATGCTGAAAGAAGAGGTTGACGAAGAGGATGTCGCCGAAGTGGTGAGCAAGTGGACCGGCATACCCGTGTCAAAGCTGATGGAGGGCGAGGTTGAGAAACTGATCCACATGGAGGACAGGCTGCACGAGCGGGTCGTGGGTCAGGACGAGGCGATCGCCGCGGTCTCCAACGCCATGCGGCGGGCGCGGGCCGGCCTCAGCGCCCCGAACCGTCCCTATGGCTCTTTTATCTTCCTGGGGCCCACAGGAGTCGGCAAGACAGAGCTGGCCAAGGCGCTGGCGGAGTTCCTGTTCGATGACGAGAAAGCGATGGTCCGCATTGACATGTCAGAGTTTCAGGCAAAGCATACCGTCTCCAGGCTGATCGGCGCGCCACCGGGCTACGTCGGCTACGAGGAAGGCGGTTACCTGACCGAGGCGGTGAGGCGCCGTCCTTACACAGTGCTGCTGCTGGACGAGATCGAGAAGGCGCACCCCGAGGTATTTAATGTTCTGTTGCAGATCATGGACGAGGGCCGGCTCACCGACGGCCACGGCCGCACCGTTGACTTCAAGAACGCGGTTATCATCATGACATCAAATATCGGCAGCCAGTTCATTGCCGAGCTGGGAACGGGCGGTGAGGCGGAGATGAAGCGGCGCGTCGAGGAAGCAATGAAAGCCCATTTCAAGCCGGAGTTCCTCAACCGGGTGGACGACATTATAATCTTCCACCGCCTGGATGAGAAGCAGCTGCGCCAGATTGTTGACATCCAGGTTCGTGATATGGCCAGGCTGCTTGAGGACCGGGGCATCGGCATCGGGCTCACGGAGGCAGCCAAGGACTACCTGGCCCGGGAGGGTTACGATCCGGCCTACGGCGCCAGGCCGTTAAAACGCCTGATCCAGAAGCAGATCCAGGATGTGCTGGCGTTAAAGCTGCTCAAAGGCGAGTTTGCCGAAGGCCAGACGGTGGAGGTTGGCGCCTCCGGCGGCGGGCTTGAGTTTCACGCCGCGGCGGCTCCGGAGCGGCCGGAAGCAGAGGCACAAAGCACTGCCTGAAAAAAACTAATAACAAAGATGCCTTTGGCGCGCTCCCGGGTGCGCTTTTTTTGTTCCTTTTTTTAACAAATTGCCTATAAATCCGCCATTTTTGGCCGAAAAGACTGCTAAGTGCGCTTATTTTTAAGGGCTTAACTTTTTTACCAAAGGAGCGAGGAATGAAGAAATGGGTGAAGTTATCAATCATGGGGGCCGCGGTTGCCTTCACGCTGGCATTTGCCGTGCTTTTGCTGCTGGGGCTGCACAGCGCCGGGCGGACAACGGCAATGGATCCCCCCAAGGTGGCTGATTACAACAAGCCGGGGACAACCTATATAGAGACAACCTGGAAAGCGGACATAACCGTCCCCAATCTGGCTCTTGACGAGCAAAAGCTGATAAACAAGCTGCTGCCCATGGTGCAAACGGGCGCCATCGCTAATGAGAATGACGCAGTGCAGGCAGCCATCAACGAAGTCCTCAATAATCCGCAGGACTATATTGTTCCCGGCGCAGGCAGCATGTCCGTTCCAGTGCGGGCGGGCGAGTCTGGGTCGGGCATCATCGTCACTCCCGACGGATATATGGTCACAAATGCCCATGTAGTCAAAAAGACCGACGCCGAGCTGAAGCAGATGCTGGCGCAGGTGGGGTTAAGCGACCTTGTCAATAAATTTGTCACCGGCTTCACGCAGGGCCTCAGCTCTCAAGGGTACAACGTGACGCTCACCGGCGACCAGACCCAGAAGCTCTCAGCGGCGATCGCCAGCGTCTATGCCCGGAACATGACCGTGCAGAATCCTTCCTCGCAGAGCGTGATGTACATGGGCGTGGCGGCTCCGGGAGGCACCACAGAGCAAAAAGGCACGCCCTGCCAGATAGTCAAGGCGGGCGATTCGATTCCTGGCAAGGACGTCGCCGTCCTCAAGGTGAATGCAAACAACCTGCCCACGGTTTCGTTTGGCGATGACAAGGCTGTCCAGGATGGCCAGCAGGCAATCGCGCTGGGCTACCCGGCGGCTGCAACGTTCAATCCCGCGCTCAAGCAGTCAGATGAAAATGTGAAGCCGTCGCTGACAGTGGGCAGCATCAGCGGCCGCAAGACAATGCCTGACGGCTGGGAAGTGCTGCAGACCGACGCCGCCATCTCAAATGGCAACAGCGGCGGACCGCTGTTCAACAGCAAAGGTCAGGTGATCGGCATCACTACCTTTGGCAGTGTAAACGATGCCGCAGACAGTCCCGGCGGCACTCCCCAGGCGGTGCAGGGATTTAACTTCGCCATCCCCACCTCCGTAATCCAGGAGTTCCTCTCCCAGACGAACGTCAAGCCGGCGGAGGGGCAGCTGACCGAGACCTACCACGAGGCGGTGGACCTGAATTTACTGCATCACTACAGCGCCGCCAAGGACAAACTAAAGCAAATCGCCGACGCCAATCCGGCGTTCCCGTACGTGGCCACCATGATCTCTGACACGACGGCCAAAGTCAGCGCCGGCCAGGACGAGCCCATATTCCCGTACCCGATGTACCTGATGATCGCCCTGGGAGTATGCGCTCTGGGAACGATTGGCGCCAGCGGCTTCTTCATGGTGAGGTCCAGGCTGGGAGGGGACGCGGGAGCAACAGCTGCCACAGGTGCGCCCCCGGCTACAACAAATGCCGGTTCAACCAGGTCAGGTCCTGTCGCCCCGGCTGGCGGCGTGTCGGCCAAGGCAGAGCCGCAAACCATGAGCGGCAAACCGGCTTCTCCGGGACCGTTCAAGGTGGTTCCTGAAGCGGCAGCCGCTCCGGAAATGATGGGCCAGGCAGGCGATCCAGCAGCCGCGCCTGCGGCCGGTCAGGCGCCGGCAATGCCGGGACCTGCGGGTCCTGCGTATATCGCCGGATCGGCCGCCCCAAAGGAAGCCGAGGCGCCTGATCAAGAAACGGGAAAGACAAACCTGGCGGCAGTCCCGGAACCGGCCGAAGCAGCGGCAGAAGAAACTGCAGTTGAGCCAGCAGCCGGGGCTGAGGAGGCGCCCAGGTTCTGCGCCAACTGCGGCCATCCACTGCCGGCTGACGCCAGGTTCTGCCCCAGCTGCGCCAAAGAGGTGAAACACTAGCAGGAAAGCCGGGCCTACAACCGGCTAAGCAGGGGAAGGCAGAGGCGCCGGCGGCGCCTCTGCCTTTTGTCTTTGCGTCCTCGGGTGCAATTTTAAAAATCAGAGGCTGTCTTTTTAAGACAACCTCTTAATGTCCCGTCCAGCTGGCCACGGCCTGGTGAATAAACTCCACTGCTATAGCCGCCAGCAGGATCCCCATTACCCGCGTCAGCAGGTCCACCCCCGTTGTCTTAAGGAGCTTAAGGAGCGGCCCTGCCAGCCTGAGCGCGGTCCCGACAACCGCAAGCGCCGCCAGGATGCCGGCACCGGCCAGGGCCTTGTCCGCCGCCGCGGCGGACTTGCCCATTAACAACATTGCCGCCACCACCGCCCCCGGCCCTGCCAGCAGTGGCGTTCCCAGAGGCACAAGGGCCGCATTGGCGCCGCGAGGCTCCCCCGCCGTCACCTTGCCTTTCATCATGTCCAGCGCCACAATTCCCAGCAGCACCCCGCCGGCAACCATCAGGCTCTGGAGCGAGACGCCCAGGTAATCCAGGATGTAATGACCAAAGAAGGCAAATACGAAGATGACCGCCGCCGCCAGCACGGCCTGGTTGGCAAAACGGCGGCGCGCCGCGCCGTCGATATCACGCGTGAGCACCAGGTAAACCGGCGCGTTGCCGACCGGATCGATGATGACGACCAGCGTGATAAATGCGGTTATGAGAAGCTTCCAGTCCAAGGGCCTGCTGTCCGGCGCGATATTATTTGGCTTTTTATCCCAACAAAAAAATTAAAATCAACAGCTAAAATCGCCAAGATGACAACCAGTTATATTTCTATCCGGAAGCCCGGATTTCAAAACCGGATTTTTTCTTATCTACTAAGAGACATAAAGCACAAAGGGCTTGCATCATTGATTTGAGGATGTTATAGTCCACACTTCGCCGGCTTTAATGCCGGCTTGATAATGTAAGTGGGGATAATGATGCAAATTGCTCTATTTCTTGCAAGTAATTTCCCTTTTTAAGCGGCATATTTGCCCGGGAGTGGGGGAATGCTATTTCCGCCGCGGCACTGCAAACGGCTTTTGGAGGATGTTATTTCTGCCGGTTTTTTAAACAAGCTAGTAGGGAAAAATAGACACTCCCGCTCAGCTTCAATCCTTCTTTTCCTCACTCTCTTTCTTTCGCTCTTTTTAATTTATTCTTCTCCGGCGACCTCTGACGAGCTGGACTCGACCAACCAGCAAATTGGTGACCTTCAGAACAGGTCCCAGCAGCTGGATCAAGATTACCGGCAAGCACTCAGCGACCTGGTCGCTGCGGACAGCAAGGTAAGCCGTTACAGCAGTGAGATAAACGCAGCCCGGCAGCGGCAGGCGGAAGTTGAAACTGAAGCGCAGGCACAGCAGGTTCGCCTCGGCCAGGTAAAACAGCAGCTGGCAGATCGCCAGACCGTGCTGGCTCAGCGCCTGTGCGGGTCATACAAAAACGGCAACGATGCCAACTACCTGGGAGTGGTGATGGATTCCGAGAACTTCTCGGATTTCCTGAACCGGGTTGACGCAATTAACAAGATTGCGGAAAGCGACCGGCAGCTGATTGGCTCGATTGATGATGCCCAAAAATCGGTTGAGGATAACCTGGCCGGCCTGGCGGCCAAGCAACAGGAATTAAAAAGCCTGGTCCAGGATTTAAGCAGCGACCAGCAAAGCCTGGTTTCCGCCAGGCAACAGCAGCAGAGCGTGGTCGGCTCCATTCAGAGTCAAAAAAAGGCAAACGACGGCCAGCTAGCCCAGTTAAAGTCCCAGGCGGCCAGCATCGAAGCCAAAATGAGCCAGGAGCAGGCGCAGGCTGCCGCCAGCAGCGCAGCCGCCAGTGGCGGCAATGACGGAGGCGGCGGATACTCACCGCCTTCGGCGGGAGGTACAACTATTACTGTTGTCGCTACTGCCTACTGCATGGCTGGCGGCACAGCCACCGGGATGCCTGCCGGCCCGGGGATTATCGCCGTTGACCCAAATGTGATTCCGCTCGGCTCCCGGGTGCACGTCTCCGGGTACGGAGACGCCATTGCAGCCGATACAGGCGGCGCCATCGTTGGCGACCGCATCGACGTCTGGCTCCCCTGTTCGCAAGCCTATGCCTGGGGCAGCCGGACGGTCACGGTGACAATTTACTGATACGGCCAGCCCGGCCTGGCAATCACCAGAATTTTTCGTACGCCCCGGTTTTGCCTCGCCGCTTTTCAGTGCTAAACTATAACCTGTAGTATATGGCGCGTTTGCGCCGGCAAGCTGTGGGAAAGGTGGTGAATTTGAAGGGCAGAAACAAAATTTTGCTGGCTGCGTTGGGAGCGGGCTTGGCCGCCGCGGCGGCGGCGTTGCTTGTCTCATGCGGCGGCAGCTCAGATAGCCAGGCTCTGCCGAGCGTGAAATGGTCCAGCACTACTGCTGCAATCCAGTTGCCGTCTTTTGTCTACGACCCCAGCGCGCCCAAGGACGCGGCTACGGCGTACCGGTTTGCGCTTGAGCGGCCGGACCTGCTCAGCCAGGTGCCGTGCTACTGCGGCTGCGGCCATGAAGCCGGGCACAAGAACAACCTTGACTGTTTCGTAAAGTCCAGAAACGGCCAGAACGTGGTTTTCTACAACCACGGCGCCGGCTGAGACATCTGCGTGAATATCGCACTGGACGTGCTCCGGTGGAACTCACAAGGAATACCGATCAAGGATATCAGGCAAAAGGTCGACGCCAAATACAGCAAGTACGGCCCGGGCACCCCCACGCCGCCTGTAAGGTGAGACTATTTCCTAGCCGATCAGCCTGAGAAATTCTTTTTCGCCGATAATCTTTTTCCCCAGCTCCCGGGCTTTCTTTGCCTTGGAGCCCGGGTTGATCCCTGCCACGACAAGGTCTGTAGATTTCCCCACCGAACCCGAGACCTTGCCTCCCAGAGCCTCTATTTTCTCCCTGGCCTCGGCCCTGGTCAGGGAAGCCAGCGTGCCGGTAAGGACGAAGCTTCTGCCGGCAAGCGGCAATTCCCCAGGCTCTTCTTTTTCCTGGGAAAAACTGAGCCCGGCCTGGCGCAGGCGCCCCACCGCCTCCTGGTTGTGAGGCTCGCCGAAGAAATCGCGCACGGCCTCGGCTATTACCGGTCCGATGCCCTCAACCCGGGAGATCTCGTCCTCACCGGCCGCCATCAGCGCATCGATGTCACGAAATTGGGAGGCAAGCAGGCGGGCATTGATTGAGCCGACGTGGCGGATGCCCAGGGCGAACAGCACCGTGTGGAAAGGGCGCTTCCGGGAACCGTCAAGGGCGCGCATCATGTTGGCGACGCTGGTCTCCTGCAGGCGGTGCACGACTTCTTTTCCCTGCTTGTTGACGGAGGTGGACATTGCCAGGCCGACCAGGTCCTCCCGCTTCAGGTAATAAAGATCAGCCAGGTTCCGGACCAGCCCCAGGCCGAACAGCCGCTCTATCAGTTTTTCACCGACACCGTCGATGTCCATTGCCCCCTTGCTGACAAAATGCTTGATGCTTTCTACTATCTGTGATGGACAAGACTTGTTGGGGCAGCGGAAAACCACCTCACCCTCGGGCCTGACGGTATGCGATCCGCAGGAAGGGCACCTGTCCGGCATCCGGAAGAGCCTCTCCTTGCCGCTGCGTTTCTGTATTACCGGCCCCACCACCTGGGGAATGACGTCGCCGGCCCGCTGAACCACAACCCAGTCACCGGGGCGGATATCCTTGCGATGGATGTCGTCCTCGTTGTGCAGAGTCGCCTGGCTGATGGTGACTCCGCCAACCGCCACCGGCTCCATGATGGCGTAGGGGTTAAGCGCGCCTGTGCGCCCCACATTGACGCCGATTTTAAGCAGCCTGGTGATGGCGGTGCTGGGGGCGAACTTGAAAGCTATCGCCCAGCGCGGGTCGCGGCCGACGATTCCCAGCGCCTCCTGCATTTTATAATCGTCCACCTTGACCACGGCCCCGTCGATGTCATAGTCAAGCTCCGGCCGCCGCTGCTCCCAGGCGCGGCATGCCGCCAGCGCTTCCTCGATGGAGTCATGCCGCTTGACATGGGGGTTGACTCTGAAACCGTGGTTCTTAAGCCAATCAAGCGCCTGCCAGTGCGAGTCAAGCTCAAGCCCCTCACTGTAACCTACCTGGTAGCACCAGATATTCAAAGGCCGCCCCGCCGCCACCCGCGGGTCGAGCTGGCGAACCGAGCCGGCAGCGGCGTTGCGGGGATTGGCAAAAACCGGCTGGCCGGCGGCGGCCCGCTCCTGGTTCAGTTTTTCAAATGCCGCCAGCGGCAGGTACACTTCACCGCGCACTTCGACAACTGCGGGCGGCTGCTCGCCGGCCTGAAGCCTTACCGCCAGCGGAATGGCATGGATCGTGCGCAGGTTCATGGTCACATCCTCGCCAACCTCGCCATTGCCCCTGGTGGCGCCGCGGCTCAGCAGCCCTTCCTCATAAACCAGGGAAATGGCCAGGCCGTCAATCTTGGGCTCGGTTACAAGCGCGGCCCGGCCGGGATCGATGCCCCGCTCGGCCAGCAGCTTTCCAACGCGCACGTGCCAGGCGCGCAGTTCTTCCTCGTTGCGGGCGTTGGCCAGGGAAAACAGGGGCTGGGGATGCCTCACCTGGATGAATTCCTTCAGCGGCTCGGCCCCGACCCGCTGGGTGGGAGAATCGGGGGTTCTCAGCTCGGGGTGCTGCTCTTCAAGCAGCTTAAGCTCGTTAAACAGCCGGTCATACTCGGCGTCGCCGATCTGGGGCCGATCAAGCACGTAGTAAAGATAATTATGGTGCTCGATCTGCTGCCGAAGCTGGCGGGCCCGCTTATCTATGTCTGACACTGACATGAGCCTTATGCCGCGAGCCTGGAAACCCGGCAATTTGCTTTACCCGCCGATCTGGGACATGAAACGGGCGCCGGGTTGATGTCTGCAGGCCTTAGAAACAGGCGCTCGGAAATTTTTTTATTAAAATCCCGGGGCTTCCGCCCTGAGGGATCGCCTGCCGTATGCTATACTTTGCTTGTCCTTCAAGTGACAAAGCTTAACATGTCACTCTGGAGTGGCAAAATCAAGCCTGCAATTCTGCTGATTGTGAAGTTTTTATCCTCCAATTGGCGTGAAGCTATGGCAACCGCAGTTAAACTTTCCCAAGATGATTACCGGGCCCCCACCAGCCGCGGCGGGCCTGTCCCGACTCTCTTCCCGCGGTCCCGGTTGCCGATGAGCTATAACTATAAATGAAACTTTTTGGTTTCATCAGCAGGTTCCGGGAAAGCCTGGAGGTCAAAATTCTGGGCCTGACGATGACCTTAATCGTAATTGGCTCCGTAATCTTTGCCATCCTTGATATCACCGCCCACGCCAACGATCTGACAATCCAAAAGGAAGAGCATACCGCCAGCCTCAGCTCGCAGGTGGTCAGCGCCATCCAGAACACCATGCTGGGAGGCAAAGGCCCCGGCATGACCAGCGACCTTGAGAACCTGAGGCGCGCCCTGGCAGTGGACCGCATCCAGATTTTCTCAACCCAGGGCAAGGAAGTTTTTGCCGGCTCCGACGCCGCTGCCGGCCTGCCGCCCCGGCAGGTCCTTGATGTGCTTGGCTCCGGCTCCCGCTCCCAGTTTTATGAGGAGCGCGGCGGCCAGCAGTACCTGGTAAACGTGACGCCGCTGCCCAACCAGGCCGCCTGCCAGAAGTGCCACGGCTCCGGCAATCCACTGCGCGGTGCCGTCCTGGTTTCGACATCAATGGCGGACGTGCAGGAGGCGATCAGAAGCAACGTTTTCAGAATGGTCGGATTTTTCGTGCCTGGACTGGCGGCGCTGCTGCTGGTTTTGGGGATCTCGCTTCATATGACCGTCATCAAGCCGCTGAAGAAGGTGGTCGGGACCATCGGCAAAATGTCCAGCGGCGACCTTAGCCGGCGCGTTAACGTAAGGTCCCGCGACGAGATCGGCGGCCTGGCGGCCAGCTTTAACAAAATGGCGGACAGCCTGGAAGAATCGCAACAGGACTTGCGGCAGGTCAACCTGAACCTGCTGGAGGCCAACCGGTTGAAATCCGAATTCCTGTCGGTAATGAGCCATGAGCTGCGCACGCCGCTTAACGCCATCATCGGCTTTTCCGAGCTGCTGAAGGAGAAGGCAGGAGCCGGCCAGGAAGACCAGCAGAAATTTCTGACCAATATCGAGACCAGCGGCCTTCATTTATTGCAATTGGTCAACGATATTCTTGACCTGGCGGCAGTTGGCTCCGACAACCCCGAGCTGGTCAAGGAAGATCTCTCCGTCCCCCAGCTGATGGAGGATGTGCGCAAGCTGGGGCACCCGTTTGCGGCCCAGCGGAGCATCTGGCTCGCGGTAAAAGCGTCCGAGAGGCTGCCGCTGGTGCAGGCCGATGCCGCCAAGGTCAAGCGCATCCTGTATAATCTTGTCAGCAACGCCATTAAATTTACGCCGGAAGGGGGCCGGGTAACTATTGGCGCCCAAGCCCTGGGCGGCATGGTTGAGTTCTGGGTCTCGGATTCCGGCATCGGCATCAGTCCTGAAGACCAGAAAAAAATATTCATCGAGTTCAAGCAGTTGGAAAGTGACCATGCCCGCCACTTTGAGGGAACAGGAGTAGGGCTGGCGCTGACAAAAAAGCTGGTAGAGCTGCACGGCGGCACCATCCGTGTTGAAAGCAAACCGGGCCAGGGAAGCCGGTTTGCTTTCACGCTGCCGCTAACCCCGGGCAGGCGGCGGGCATCCGACCAGCCCCCGGCTGCCGGTGTCCTCAAGCCGGAGGTGGGGGCGGAGGATACTCCCGGCCAGCCACTGGTGCTGGTCGCCGAAGATGACCTTCAGACAAGTGAGCTTATCGGCCTCTGGCTTGGTGAAGCAGGCTTCCGGGTTGCGCGCGCTTTTGACGGCGAGCAGGCGCTCAAGCTGGCCCGTGAGTTGAAGCCTTATGCAATCACGCTCGACATTCTGCTTCCCCGCGTGGACGGCTGGCAGGCGCTTAGGCAGCTTAAGGCCGATCCTGACACCAGCGTCATTCCGGTAATCATTGTTTCAATACTGGAGAGAAGCAGCCGCGGCCTGGAGCTGGGGGCCTTTGACTACTTTGTCAAGCCGGTGTCAAAAGAGCAGTTGCTCTGCCGCCTGGAAAGCCGCCTGCTCTATGAGGCGCGGCAGAAACGCCCTCGCGAAGCCGGGGCCGTGGACTAGGATATGACGACCAACCATCAGGACAAGATATTAACAGTTGACGATAACGTGCCCAATGTGCAGCTGCTGGAGGCATACCTCGCAGGCGCCGGCTACAAGGTCATTTGCGCCTACAGCGGCGCCGAAGCACTGGAGATTCTGGACGGCAGGGACTCCGGCACCGGCCTTCCCGACCTGATCATCCTAGATGTGATGATGCCCGGCGTCAACGGCTACCAGGCCTGCCGCAAGATAAAGGCCGGGGAGGAAACGCGCCGCATCCCCGTCATGCTGCTTACGGCGCTTCGGGAAATTGATGACAAGGTGAAAGGGTTCGAGGCAGGGGCAGACGAGTTCCTTTCCAAGCCCATTGACAAGATGGAGCTTTTGATAAGGGTAAAATCCCTGCTAAGGACAAAGCATTTAAATGAAGATCTGGAAAGCGCCCGGGACGTAATTTACACCCTCGCCCTGGCAATCGAAGCCAGCGATCCCTACACGCGCGGTCATTCCGAGCGCGTCTCCGGTTACGGGGTCAGGTTGGCAAAAAGGCTGGGCCTGTCCCGGGAGCAGCAGGATGTCATCCGCGATGCCGGCATTCTTCACGACATCGGCAAGATCGGCATCAGCGAATCGATCCTGCAAAAGCGGGGCCCCCTGTCAACAAAGGAGTTGATCGCGGTCCAGGATCACCCCGCTATCGGCGAGAAAATTGTCAGGCCGCTAAGGTCCGCCAATCTGCTCCTGACGGTGATCCGCTATCATCAGGAGCGCTACGACGGCAAAGGCTATCCCGATCACCTGGTTGGCAACGAGATTCCGGTCGAAGCGAGGATAATCTCGGTCGTGGACGCCTATGACGCCATGACCTCGCCGCGGCCATACCGGCCGCCGATGTCGCAAAGCCAGGCCTTAAACACCCTTGAGCGCGAGGCCGGCAGGCAATGGGATCCCGGCATTGTCAGCGAATTTGCAGCGATGATCGACGACGAGGAAAAGGCGCGCAAACAGACTGATTTCCATGCCGGCGAAGCTTAGCGCCTGCCGGGATAGGCACTTAGCAAACCCTCTCAGGAGAGGGCCGCTTTTTTCGCTCGGTCTGGCAACGAAGAGCCTGCCAGGACAACCTTTCAAGAAAAGCGGCCGGAGCCGCTTAATCGCTTTTGACCGGGCGTCTGGCGCGTTACAGGTCCAGCCTGGCCTCCGGCTGGTCGGCCCGGCTGGGCACAACAACCACCGGACAGGGAAGATCCCTGGCTGCCTGGCGGACAACGCGGTCGGCAGTGCTGCCGATCATCTGCCGCCCCAGGCGGCGCCTGCCGCTAGCGCCGATAACAATAAGCACCACCGCGGGCGTATCCCGGGCAAAACGGATGATCTCCCGCGAGGAATCGCCGTGCCGGACCAGCGTCTCGATTGAAACGCCAGTCGCCGCCGCCATCGTCTCCACTTCCGCCAGGATTTTTTTCGCGCCCCGCTCCAGCTCAGCGGCGACAGTGTCGCGCACTGCCTCAAATTCGGAAGCGTAACGGTCAACGTCAACAACCCTAAGCGCCACTGGCTCCAGATCCAGGACGGCTGCCAGCCGGACTGCGAACCGGGCCGCGTCCAGCGCCGCCTGCGACCCATCAACGGGAATCAGGATCTTGTTGCCCATGTCGGCCCCCTGTCAGAATTTTGTCCGCCTGGCTAGCGGCTGCACCACTTCCCCCGCATGCACTTTTTTCCTTTCTGGCGCGATACCTCGGAGAAACGCTCGTCTTTGACGCAAAGCCAGATCTCGCGGGCGGTCCGGTACTTGGCCTTGTCCTTAAAAAGATATCTGCACGCTTCCGCCGGAAGAACGGGAAGCTCCCGGTCAAGCGGCTCCGCCATCAGTGCTGCTTCTCTTCTTCCTTCGCGGGCGTGCGATCTGCCTGGGAAGGTTCCTTTTTCTTTTGCTTTTTCTCCCCGGAAGGAGCCTTTCCGTCCCGCGCCGGCTCTTCCTCGGGCTTATTTTCTCCTGCCGGAAACTGTTTGACAAACGTCAGCTGCATGCTGGCCAGAGCGCCGGCTAGCGCGTTTTTGTCCTGCTCGGCCAGCCGGCCGGCGGCAGCATCGAGCAGCGCCTTGAAGCCGTCAACCGCCAAACGGGCCTGCTCGATATCCTTGATATCTTTCGTGTCTTCCGTCAAGCCCATTTTCATGTAGGCAAGGTTGCTGAGGCTTGCCATAAACTGCACCAGGACATCCGCTACCGATTGCTTGCGGATCTGCTCCTCGATTTTTTGGCGCAGCTCCTCCTCGGACATGCCGGGAATATCCTCCGGCTCTGAGCCCTCCGGCTCTCTTTGCCCTGGTTTGTTATCATCGCTCATTTTGCTCCCTGCGTCCCTTAAGATATTTGTCAAAGTTACTATTTAATAAAACTGATCATACAATTCATTCAGGTATTGTCATCCCTTCGCAATGCTCAGGGCAGGCTCTGAGGAGCGCGAAGCGCGACGTAAGGATCTGCTTTTCCGATAAAAGCAGATTCCTCGCTCCGCTCGGAATGACAATCATGAGTGGACCTGAGCCAGTTGTATGATCAATTTAAAAAACCTTTTTGAGATAGTTATTATATGCTCCAAATTCGGGCGCCATCCTTCTCACCTTGTATATCGAACCGCCCGAGTCATCGGAGATATACATTTTACCCGCGTTAAATATTATATCAACAGGATGGCCCCAGGCCCGCCCGGCCGATTCATCCGGCCAGCCGGCGATGAAATCGTGGACGCTTTCTCCGGCGCCGAGGCGCGTCACCTATATCTCGCGGCCAAGTCAGATTACTCCTCGTTTCCTTTCCCTGGTGATATAATACTTTTTCCTTGCCTGACCTACCCGGATCGAGGAGCTTTCATGGCTGGAAGAATTGGAGTTATTGGCGGCTCGGGCTTCTACGAGCTGCTGGAAAATCCGCAGGAAGAGCGCGTTAGCACCCCTTTTGGCGACCCGAGTGACGCCATCGCCATTGGCAAGATCGGCGGACGCGAGGTCTGCTTCCTGCCAAGGCATGGCAAGGGGCACCGGGTCATGCCAACAGACTTGCCCTTCCAGGCCAATATCCTGACGATGAAGCAGCTGGGAGTGGAATGGATCATCTCGGTTAGCGCTGTGGGCAGCATGAAAGAGAATATTAAACCGGGTGACATCGTCATCCCGGACCAGTTCATTGACCGCACCCGTCAGCGCCGCTCCACCTTTTTCGGCGAGGGCTGCGTCGCCCATGTCGCTTTCGCCGACCCCGTCTGCCCTGATCTGTCCCCGCTGCTGGCCCAGGCAGGCCGGGCCGCCGGCGCCACCATCCACGAGGGCGGCACTTACCTGTGCATGGAAGGGCCGCAATTCTCCACCCGGGCCGAATCCCGTCTTTACCGCAGCTGGGGCGTGGACGTGATCGGCATGACAAACCTGCAGGAAGCCAAGCTGGCCCGCGAGGCCGAGATCTGCTTTGCCACAATGGCGCTTGCCACCGATTATGACTGCTGGTACGAAGGCGAGGAGGACGTGACCATCACCCAGGTGATCGAGACAATGAACAAAAACGTGGCCATGGCCAAGAAAATAGTCGAGACAGCGGTGCCGCGCATCTCCGAGAGGCGGGGCGAATGCGGCTGCCCCAGCGCCATGCAGTACGGAGTGATGACGGCGCCGGAAGCGATCCCGGCGGAGACGAAAGAGAAGCTGAAAGACATTATCGGGAAATATATTGAATAAAATCTGAAAATCAGATATTCTGTAATTTCAAGCAGTAAAAAGCAATTGCCGATCATCGGAAATTTTCAGGTGAAGAACAGATATCCGAACAGCGATAGCAGGCCATCCGGGGCTTCGCTTATCCGGGAAACCGGCAAAATAGGCAAGCGGGGCACAGTAGTCATCGCCGCCTCGCTCCGGCGCCGCTTCGGCCTCGATGAAGGCTCCCTGATTATCGAGGAAGAGCGTGAGGATGGCGTTCTTATCCGGCCGGCTGTCGCCATGCCCGTTGAAATATACGGTGACGAGCGTCAGGCGGAATTCCTGCTGAGTAACGCCGTCGACGAAGAGGATTACCAGCTCGCCCGCAAGGAGGTCGAAAAAATGGGGCTCGACCCCGACCGCATCCAGCACCTTCCTCCGGGCCGCGCCTAGGTTCGCCCTGGATTGGAAACGGCTTGGACCGCCTCTTCCTCGACGCCAACGTCCTGTTCTCTGCAGCGTACAAGCCCGAATGTGGACTGAAGCGGCTTTGGATACTTTCCCGCGAACGCAAGACCCGGTTGATCACTTCCGCGTATGCCGCCGAAGAGGCCCGGCGGAACCTGACGCAGCCGCGGCAGCCGGAGAGACTGGAAAAACTCCTCCGGCGCATGGAGATTGTCGCGGCGCCGCCAGCGGGAACCCGCTCGAAATCATACGGCCTGCCGGCTGGAGACGTCCCGATTCTACAGGCAGCAATCAGCGCCAGCGCAACTCATTTGCTCACGGGCGATGTCACTCATTTCGGGCTAGTGTTTGGCAAAACCATTGAAGGCATTCTGATCCTTGCACCGGGAGCTTATTAAAATCACAGAGATGACAAACCTCGCGTGGCTGACTAGAATATCCTGGTTCCAGCAACAATGGTTTGGAGGAAAAATTTGACCATTCTGGCAGTCGGTTCCGTCGCCCTCGACACCGTCGAGACGCCCTTCGGCCAGGCCGAGGAGGCGCTGGGCGGAGCGGCGGTTTATTTTTCCTATGCTGCCAGCTTCTTCAATCACGTGCGGCTGGTGGGCGTAATCGGCGAGGACTTCCCCGAAGAGCACCTCGATCTGCTCAAGCGCC
Organism: Thermoleophilia bacterium; assembly: GCA_014874175.1. Lineage (GTDB taxonomy): Bacteria > Actinomycetota > Thermoleophilia > BMS3ABIN01 > BMS3ABIN01 > JACWAD01. The sequence continues at coordinate 59,716 of JACWAD010000094.1, read as the reverse complement.
GCGATATTGACCTCTCCGGACTGGAGCGGGCCCGGGGCGCCACTTTCCGCTGGAAGGGCCGCTACGACTACGACCTGAATGAAGCGCACACGCTGGACACGCAGCTGAACGTGTTCGAGACCTTTGCCCCAAAAATCCCGACGAGCTTCAAGGACAGCGAGTTCGTCTTCCTGGCCAACATCCAGCCGGGACTGCAGCTGCAGGTGGCGGAGCAGGTGAGCGCGCCGCGCATCATTGCCTGCGACACGATGAACTTCTGGATCGAAGGAGCCTACGACCAGCTGCGCCGGACTCTGCAGAAGGTTGATATTCTTATTATCAATGACGCCGAGGCGCGGGAGCTGGCCCGTGAGCCCAGCCTGGTGAAGGCGGCGCGGCAGATCCTGAATTGGGGCCCGGAAACGCTGGTGGTCAAGCGGGGGGAATACGGCGTGCTCATGTTCAACCAGCACTCGGTCTTCTCGGCGCCCGCCTATCCGCTCGAGGATGTCTACGACCCCACCGGCGCCGGCGATACCTTCGCCGGCGGCTTCATGGGCTACCTGTCTACGGTTGAGGAGATAAATGACGCCTCCATCCGCCAGGCGATCGTCTTCGGCTCCACCCTGGCCAGCTTCAACGTGGAGGATTTCAGCCTCGGCCGCATGAAAACCCTTAAGATGCAGGATATTCTGGACCGGTTCGCCGAGTTCAAGCTGCTGTCGCATTTTGAGGAAGTGGAGGCTTGAAAAAGCCTGAAATCGAACAATTACGTCAAGCGTTAAACATGAACCGTGCAGCGTTTAGCAATGCTCTGGCGTAGCATCAATTTCTGGCGCATTGCCGCCATGTTTCTTTTTGTTCTGGTCCTGATTCTGGCGTTTCCGCTGCTGAAGCCGGGCCCGCGCTTCGAGCTAACCTCATCGGGCATGAATATCCAGAGCGGGACAAGGTACGGCGCCGACTTCCATTACACGGTAAAAGACACCGGCGGCGCCAGCGGCGACGTCAATGTCAATTTTCACGCATACCTCAATGAGCGCGGCGGCGATTCTCAGAATGATTACATCACCATCGGCATGGATTCCGGCCAGAGCAAATCGGGGCAGTTCTTCATGCCGCTCGTTCCCGGCCAGAAAGTGCGCGACTGGCGGATCGACCTGACGTGATGAAGCGGATGCTGGATACTGGGAACTAGATGTCCATAGTTCAGGCTGACAGCCTCGTCAAGAAATACGGCGGCATCGCCGCCGTTGACGGCGTCAGCTTTTCCATAGAGAAAGGCCAGATATTCGGGCTGCTGGGCCCTAACGGCGCCGGCAAGACCACCACTATCTCCATCCTCTCCACCTTCCTGGAGCCGACCGGCGGCGAGGCGGCGGTGGACGGCCTGAGCGTCAGGCGCCAGGCGGGCAAGGTGCGGGAAATAATCGGTTTCGTGCCCCAGGAGATCGCCCTCTATCCAACCCTGACGGCGCTGCAAAACCTGAAGTTTTACGGCAAGATGTACGGGCTCGGCGGCGCCCTGCTGGACGAGCGCTGCCGCGACGTGCTGGAGCTGGTGGAACTGTGGGAGCGGCGCCACGACAACATCGAGAAATTCTCCGGCGGCATGAAGCGGCGCATCAACCTGGGCGCCGGGCTGCTGCACGGCCCCCGTTTCCTGCTGCTGGATGAGCCCACCGTTGGCGTCGATCCCCAGTCGCGCGAGCACATTTTTGATACCATCTTCAAAATTCGTGACAACGGCGCCACCATTCTTTATACGTCCCATTATATGGAAGAGGTTGAGCTTCTCTGCGACCACATCGCCATCATGGACCGGGGAAAGGTGATTGCCAGCGGCACTCTCAAGGAGCTGCTGAAAATGCTGGGGGAAGGCGGAGTGATCGAGCTGGAAGTGGCGCCGCCCGGCTGCCCGGCTGGGCTTAAGGAAAAAATACAGGGCCAGCAGGAGGTAACTGCAACAAGGAGCGAAGACAATAAACTGTTTGTCTCCTCCTCAAACAGCGCCCGTTCGCTGCCGCCGGTGCTGAAAGTGCTGGAGCAGTCCGGCTGCCAGATCAGCAGCCTGGAGCTTTATGCCCCTAGCCTGGAGAAGCTGTTTATCCAGCTGACGGGGAAGGAGCTGAGAGAATGACATTGAGGTGCCGGCTATAAAAAAACTCTGGTATGTAACCGCTAAGGACCTGCTCATAGTCGCCAAGGACCGGGGCGCATGGATGACCCTGCTGGTGACGCCGCTTGTGGTGATCGTGGTTGTCTCTTTTGCGCTCTCCCCTATATACAAGGGCGGCAGCCTGCATGCGACGATGCTGGTGACAAACCACGACGCCGGCAGCCTTGGCAAGCAACTGACTGATGCCCTCGCCGCCAGCCCCAATATCACCATCCAGCCGGCCAGCGACCGGGAGAGCCAGACCCTCAAGCAGAGCGGCAGCAGCTCTGGCCTGTCACTGGTGATCCCCAAGAATTTCTCCGCCCGCGTCCAGGCCGGAGAAAGAGTGCAGCTCCAGGTTTACGAAGACCCAAATTCCACCACCTCGGCCCCGTTCCTGAAAGGAATGATCGACGGCGCCGTCAACAGGTTTTCGGCGGTGGAAGTGGCGGCGAAGGTGGCCGTTGCGGAAGCGGTGGAACAGAACCGGCAGGCGGACGCCTCCGCGGTGGCCAGCCAGGCGTCCGCCGCCGCATCCGCGCAAATGCAGAATCAGCCGATCCAGACCAGAGAGCAGCCCGCCGGCGGCGTCAAGACGCTTAACACTTTTGATATTGAAACTCCCGGCTTCGCGGTGATGTTTCTCCTTTTCGGCGTCATGATTGGTGCCGAAGGGCTGCTGGAAGAAAGGGACAAGGGCACGATGGGGCGGCTGATGGTGGCTCCGGTTTCAAGGGCCTCCATCCTGGGAGGGAAACTGTTTGCCCAGTTCATAGTCAGCGTAATCCAGATCACGCTGCTGTTTGCGGTGGGGCACTTTGCCTTCAGTATGGACACCGGCAGCTCGCTGGCGGGGCTGGCGCTGATGCTGGTGGCTACCGCCTTCACGGCCACTTCCTTTGGCCTCCTCCTGGCCGCCCTGACCAAAACGAGGCGCCAGGCTTCTTCTATCGGCATCCTGGCCATCCTGCTGATGTCGGCGCTGGGCGGCAGTTGGTGGCCGCTCGATATAGTGCCTTCCTTTATGCGAAAATTGGGTCACCTGAGTATGAATGCATGGGCGCTCGACGGCATCAAGGGCATCATCATTCAAGGCCAGGGGCTCGCTGACATCCTTCCCCAGGCGGCAGTATTGTTTGCTTACGGCTCAGTTTGTTTCCTGATCGGCCTGAAAATGTTTAAAGTCAGGGCCGCCTGATGGCTTTGCGCCGGGCCGCGAGGGGGCCGCGCCGGCGCAGGCGCGCCGGTGGTTTCCGCAAACGCAGGCGGCGCCTGGTTTCGCGCCTACTGGCGCCCGGCGCCGTGCTGGGCGTTTTCATTGTGATCCTTGTCGCGGCCAGCGCCATGTCGGGCAGGGCCTCGCCCGCCGCCGGCCCGTCGCAGGTGCGGGTCATCCCCATTGACGGCATCATCGACCCGGTGATGGCAGATTTTGTCGCCGGCAACATTGACCAGGCCCAGCAGGACCGCGTGCAAGCCATTATCCTCAGGATTGACACCCCCGGCGGCTTCGATGACGCCATGCGCGACATTATCAAGAAGATGGAGAGCACCCCTCTGCCCGTGATCGCCTATGTGGCGCCGTCCGGCTCCCGGGCCGCCTCGGCCGGCACGTACATCATGATGGCCGCCGACGCCAACGCCATGGCCCCTGGAACCAACCTGGGGGCCGCCACGCCGGTGGCCACCGGCGCAGATCCGGGAACGGTGGAAAGCCGCAAGATCATCAATGACGCCGCCGCTTACATCCGCTCCCTGGCCGAAGCCAATGGTTACAATGCCGACTGGGCCGAGCTTGCGGTGCGCCAGTCCGTCTCCCTGACCGCCGACGATGCCCTGTCACAAAAAGTAATTGACTTCAAGGCAGATAGCTTAAATACGCTATTAAATCAACTTAACGGCTTCAGGACCAGGGCCAAAGGGGTCACCCTGAAAACCGCCGGGGCCGCCATCAGCGAGGCGGGCATGTCCCTGCGCGAGCGGTTCCTGCAGTTGATCCTGAATCCCAACGTCGCCTACTTGCTCTTTATATTTGGCCTGCTGGCCATCGCTTACGAATTTCTGCATCCGGGCATCGGCATCGGCGCCCTCGCCGGCATCATCGCCCTGATCGTCTCTTTCTACGCGCTGCATATTCTCCCGGTCAACTACGTTGGCGCAGCGCTGATCCTGCTTGGGGTCGCGCTGTTCGTCACAGAGCTCTATGTCCCGGCGCATGGAGCGCTCACGTTTGGCGGCGCCATCAGCCTGATCGTGGGCTCGCTTTTCCTTTACAGCTCCTCAACCCCGTTTCTGAAGGTGTCGCTGCCGCTTGACATTGTCCTGTCAGCCTTGGCGACGGCCTTCTTCGTGTTTGTCGCCCGGGCCGCCTTCCGGGCGCGGCGCATGCCGGCGGCAAGTCCGCGCAGCGCCCTGATCGGCGAAACCGGCGTGGCCCGCACCGGCCTGGCGCCCCTGGGCCAGGTTTTTATCAACGGCGAAATCTGGAGCGCCGAGGCGCCGAAGGGAGAATACATTGAAAAAGGGGAAAGAGTGGTGGTGACCAGGGTCAGCGGGATGATGCTGAAGGTCAGGAAAACCTGAACTTGGAACTTTAAGATGGGAGGTAGGTCATGGCTGTTGCGGCAATATTGATCGTCATCGTCGGCCTTATCGTTATTTTTATGCTGCTGGCCGCCATCCGCGTCGCCAAGGAATACGAGCGGGGCGTCATCTTCCGGCTGGGGCGGCTGATTGGCCAGAAAGGACCGGGCCTGTTCCTGCTGATACCGGTTCTGGACCGGATGGTAAAAATTGACCTGCGCATTGTCACCATGAGCGTGCCGCCGCAGGAGGTGATCACCCGCGACAATGTGCCGGTCAAGGTCAACGCCGTTCTTTTCTTCCGCGTCCTTGATCCGCAAAAGGCAGTGATGGCGGTGGAGAATTTCATCATGGCCACCTCCCAGATCGCCCAGACGACCCTGCGCAGCACCCTGGGCCAGTCCGACCTGGACCACCTGCTGGCGGAGCGGGACAAGATCAACCAGCAACTGCAAAAGATCATCGACGAGCAGACGGCGCCCTGGGGCATCAAGGTGACCACCGTTGAGGTCAAGGATGTGGAAATTCCGCAAACAATGCAGCGGGCGATGGCCAGGCAGGCGGAAGCGGAGCGGGAGCGGCGGGCGAAGATCATCGCCGCCGAAGGCGAGTTCCAGGCCTCCGAGAAGCTGGCCAGCGCCGCCAACGTTATATCGGCGGAACCAATGGCGCTGCAGCTGCGCTTCCTGCAGACCCTGGTCGAGGTCTCGTCGGAGCGCAACTCAACCACGATCTTTCCGGTGCCGATAGATTTAATCAGGCCGTTTCTGGAGAAACTGGATAAGAAAGACTAGTTGTTGGCCGATATTCAGAATGTCGTATTAATGGCTGTCATACCGTTAATGTGTCATCCCGAGAGGAGCGGGGGACCTGTTTTATGGTTCAGTATGACCTTCTAAATCCGGAAGCAGAGCCGGAGGAAGTCAGGCAGGGGCAGCAAAGGCCGGGCGCGGTGCCCTGGTCGGTGCGCGACGTGTTCGCGATCATCGCCCTGGTTGCCGCGGCCGACCTGATTATTCTGAGCCTGTTTTTGAGGCTGCTCTCGCCCACATCCATGGATGTGCTGCAGCAGCCGCTGCTGAGCCTGGCATTTCTTGTTCTACAGTGGGTAGTCACCCTGGGCGCAGCCTTTGGCTATCTGAAGCTGCGCCGTTACCAGTTCAGGTCGGCAACGCTCGGATACCGGCCGACTACTCCGGTTAAAGGGGCGCTGATGGTGCTGGCGGTGCTGTTCCTTTCCTACCTGGGCTCAGCAGTTTATGAGCAGTTCGTCACGCCAAGCCCGCAGCAGGCGCTTCAGGAGATCCAGCCAGGCCTGTTTAACCTGGCGCTGGCCGTGCTTCAGATTGTCATCATCGCACCGCTGGCGGAGGAGACCTTCTTCCGCGGCATCATCCACCAGGGGCTGGAGCGCGGCCTTGGATTTTTTCCCGCCGCAGTGCTGTCGGCGTCCATCTTTGCCCTGGCGCATTTTCAGCTGGATATCTTCGTGCCCATCTTCCTGCTCGGCTTCGGTTTTGCATTTCTCGTCCACCGCACCCATTCGCTCTTGCCTTCCATCGGCGGGCACATGCTTTTTAACCTGGTGGGCGTGATCGCAACCTACACGGCGCTGCACTAGAAAAGAATCCGTCCTGCATCCTGCCGCACTAAAAAGGCGCGACGCACGTCTGACCTGCAGGGCAGCCTCTCCAGCAATCTGATTTGTAATTCCAACAAGCGTTTAATATAGTAACGCCGGAAATCTAAGGGCGGCGTCCTCCGCGCGGGCGGACTCAACCAGCCTGGCCTGCTGCCCACCCAGCTCATCGATCCTGCTTTACCGCTTGTGCGACATGCTTACAGGAATGAGGGCCACAAATCCGTGCAGCTTTTCGCGGGAGCCGCAGTGACTCCTGATTATGCGCAAAGCTACGTTTACGTCGTCGCCCTGGGGATTGTGGGCGCCGGCTTTGTCTTTGCCACCCTCGCCATATCGCGGCTGCTGCAACGCTACCACCCCTATTCCGAGAAGTTAAGCTCCTACGAATGCGGCATCGAGCTGCTGGTTGGCGACAGCTGGTCCCCGTTCGCAGTCCGCTATTACATCTACGCCCTCCTGTTTGTCATCTTTGACGTGGAAGCCGTTTTTGTCTACCCATGGGCGCTGGTCTTCCGCAGCCTGGGAAAGACAGGATTTGCCGAGATGATGATCTTTATCGCCGTGCTCCTGTTCGGGCTCCTCTACGCCTGGGCCAAGGGCGCCCTGGAGTGGAGCTGACATGTCAGTCCTGGAGCGGTTCGAGCATCCCAATATAGTGACAGCCGCCACGGACTCGCTGTTTAACTGGGCGCGGCTGAACTCGCTCTGGCCCTTTACTTACGGGCTCGCCTGCTGCGCCATCGAGATGATCTCCACCGCCATGCCGCGCCATGATATCGCCCGCTTCGGCATGGAGGTGTTCCGGGCCACCCCCAGGCAGTCGGATGTGATGATCGTATCGGGCACGATCACCGACAAGATGGCGCCCGTGCTGGTACACCTCTACCACCAGATGGCGGAGCCGCGCTGGGTGGTGGCGATGGGGGCCTGCGCCTGCGGCGGCGGCATGTTTTGGGATTCCTACAACGTGGTCCAGGGGGCCGACCTGCTGGTGCCGGTTGACATCTACATTCCCGGCTGCCCGCCCCGCCCGGAGGCGCTCATCTACGGCATGCGCCAGTTGCAGGAAAAAATCCGCAAACAGTCACAGGTGGGCCTGGCGCGCCGGCTGGCGGCCGGCACGATGGTCCAGTACGATGCAGACGGCGGTGAAGAGTGAGCGCGGAGTCCCCAGCCTTGGGCGAGGCAGAAGCAGCAGAACTGGCCCAGCATCTGCTGGGCGGCCTGGCCACGGACGTTTACCTGGAAGCGGACAGGATCGTAATTGCGCTTGAGCCAGGCAAGCTGCATGAGGCGGCTTTAAAGCTGCGGGACCACAAGCAGCTTTCCTTCAGATACCTGAGTTTTGCCGGCGGCATTGACTATAAGGACAGGATGGACGCCGTCTATATTCTGCGCTCGGTCAACCACCCCGTTGTGGCTGAAATGCGGGCGCAGTTGGACCGGGAACAGCCCGTGGCGCCGACTGTGTCCGATGTCTGGAGCACCGCCGGCTGGCACGAGCGGGAAACCTACGACCTCCTCGGTATAGAGTTTGAAGGCCATCCGGATCTGCGCCGCATCCTGACGACAAGCGCAGACGGCGTCTATCCCCTGCGCAAGGACGCCCGGCCGCACCGGCAGCAGCGCCGGGAATGGCAGTTTGAGGGCATCGCCGCGCCGCGCCGGCTCCCCGGGGAAGGCGACCGGGGCGAGAGATCATGAATTCAGGTTTCCAGTTGCGAGTTGCAGGCTTCGAGTTTTGAAGTTTGAACGCGAAACCGGAAACCAGAAACAAGAAACTGATTTTGGGAGTCAGACAATCGTTCAAGAAACAGACATAGGCCGCGATCAACCGGACCTCCATTTAGAAGAGATGGTTTTAAACATGGGCCCCCAGCACCCGTCTGCACACGGCGTCCTCAGGCTGGTGCTGCGCCTCGACGGCGAAATGGTCGTCAGCGTTGATCCCAGCATCGGCTACCTGCACCGCGGCTTCGAGAAGCTGGCAGAGAACCGCACTTACCTGCAGTTCTTCTCCATGCTCAGCCGGCTGGACTACCTGGCCGGCTTTTTCATGGAATGGGCCTACGTGCGCTGCATTGAAGGGCTGATGGAAATCGAGCCGCCCCCGCGGGCCGAATACCTGCGCGTGATCGCTGGCGAGCTGAACCGCATCATCAGCCATCACATGGCCATCGGCGACTACCTGCTCAACCTGGGCGCACTGACGCCGGTGCTATGGACTTTCCGCGACCGCGAAGATGTCATTGATCTGCTGGAATTGCTGACGGGACAGCGGATGATGTACAACTACGCCCGCGCCGGCGGAGTGCGTTACGACCTCCCGGACGGCTTCGAGGAGCAGTGCCGCCAGTTTCTGAAACGGTTCCCGGCCAGGATCGACGAGTACGAAGAGCTGATCTCCGGCAACGAGATCTTCCTGGCGCGGTCGCTGGGGATGGGGGTCATCAGCGCCGGGCAGGCGCTCGACTTCGGCCTCTCGGGGCCCAACCTGCGCGCCTCGGGCGTGGCGATGGACCTCAGGCGGCACGACTCCTATTCGGTTTACCCCCAGCTTGATTTTGACATCCCTGTCGGCGTCAACGGCGACAGCTTTGACAGGTACAAGTGCCGCATCGAGGAACTGCGCCAGTCGGTGCGCATAATCGAGCAGGCTCTGGACGCCCTGCCGGGCGGCCCGGTCAACATGCGGGTGCCGCCCATGCTGAGGCCGCCGGCGGGAGAGATCTACCGCGCCGTGGAGACCGGCCGCGGCGAGTGGGGCAACTACCTTGTCTCCGATGGATCGCTGCGGCCTTACCGGCTGAAGATGCGCGATTCCTGTTTCGTCGCCCTGTCAACGATGCCAAAAATCCTGCCGGGCAACAAAGTCGCCGACGTTGTCGGCATCGCCGGCAGCCTCGACCTGATCATGGGGGCGGTTGACCGGTGAGCTGGGGCGCGTCTTTCATCATCCACTTGATTGCGGCGCTGGTGATCGGGCTGGCGGTGCCGGCTCTCAGCGCCCTGGTGCTTCCGTTCGCCGTGCGCCGCCTATCGGGCTTCATCAGTGACCGCCTCGGCCCCAACCGCGTCGGCCCCCAGGGCTTCTTCCAGCCGATTGCGGACTTTCTGAAGCTGCTGTTGAAGGAAGACGTGGCGCCGCTGAAGGCAGACCGGCTGCTGTTCAGGCTGGCGCCGGCTGTCGCATTTATCACGCCGGTGCTGGCGGTGACCGTAATTCCTTTCAGCAAAGGCTTCACCATTGCCAACCTGAACGTGGGGCTCGTTTTTATTGTTGCCTTCAGCTCTTTCACGGTGCTCGGCATCCTGCTGGCCGGCTGGGCGTCGCATAACAAATATTCGCTCCTGGGCGGCCTCCGGTCAGTGGCGCAGATGGTCTCCTACGAGGTTCCGATGATCCTCAACATCATTATCATCGCCATGCTAGTGGGCTCCCTCAGCCTCAACGACGTCGTTGGCGCCCAGGGGAAAATCTGGTACATCGCCGTACAGCCGCTGGCTTTCCTCGTCTTCATCATCGCCGGCATGGCTGAGCTTAACCGCACCCCTTTTGACCTGCCCGAGGCGGAATCGGAGCTAGTGGCCGGCTACCTGACCGAGTACAGCGGCATGCGCTTTGGCTTCTTTTACGGCCTGGTAGAATGGGGCAACGCGTCAATCTGGTCGCTGACAGGCGCCACCCTGTTCCTGGGCGGCTGGCGCGGACCCTTTGCGGGCAGTCCCGGCTGGCTGATTCTCAAGGTGCTGGCGCTGGCCTTTGTCGTCATCTGGTTCCTTGCCACGTTTCCGCGGCTCCAGGTTGATCAGCTGATGAATTTTGCTTGGAAGGTGCTGATCCCGCTCAGCTTGGTGAACCTGGGCGTGACCGGCCTGCTCATCATCCTGCTGCCGGACAATTTTCTGCCGCCGGTGGCGGCGTTCAGTTGGGCGTCGGTGATCGCGATCATCCTGCTGTTCCGGCCGGTGCTGCGAAGAGCGCTGCTGCGCAAACGGGTCGGGAGAAAAACAACTCTTGCCCTGAGCCAAGCAGAGGGGTGACATGTTGACGTTAAACGTGAAACGGTGACTTTATGATCGGATTACTCAAAGGCCTGAAGATAACGGGGGCGCACCTCTTCCGCAAGAAAGTGACGGTGCAGTATCCCGAGGTGCGCCGCCAGCTGCCGCTGCGCAGCCGGGGGCTGATCCGTCTGCGCCTGAAGGACGACGCCGCCACGCCGCGCTGCATCGCCTGCACTTTCTGCGAGCAGGTCTGCCCCGCCGTTGCTATCAAGATTATTTATGATGAAAAGCGGCCGGAGAAGGTATGGCGCTTTGACGCCGGCGCCGGCCCGATGCTCTCATTCTTGAACCGTGGCGAAAAGGCGGTGGCGATGCCGCCCTGGCCAACCGGTGAACCAGGGCAGGCCGCGCCCGGCCGCTACGGCTGCCTGGCCAGCTCCCTGCTCGCTGCCGGGGAGCTGAGCGAAGACGAGCTTGCCGCCACCGCTTTAAAGAGCGGCGTCTGGCTGAGCCAGGTCTTTGGCGTCGCCACTTTCTATGACCAACTGGGGCCGGGCGCGCCTCAGCTGGGGCCGGAGCGCCAGGAGCCACCCGCGCGGGTGACGGCCGCCGGCTGCCCCCCCATCCTGCTGGGAAACGTCGGCAAGGTCGACCCCGAGAGCATCAAAGACTACACCGGCGCCGGCGGCTACAAAGCCGTCACCAAGGCGCTTACGGAGATGGCGCCGGCAGAGGTCGTTGACGAGATCGCGGTAAGCGGCCTCAGGGGACGGAGCGGCTCCGGCTTCCCCACCGGGCGCAAGTGGCAGGTGGCCGCCCGGCAAAAGGCGGCCAAGAAATTCATCATCTGCAACGGCGAGGAGGGCGATCCCGGGTCTATCAAGGACCGCGTCATCCTCGAGGAAAATCCGCACGCGGTCATCGAGGGCATGATCGTGGCCGGTTACGCGGCGGGAGCCAGGGAGGGCATCATTTATCTCACCGCCGAGAACCAGCTTGCCGCCGAGAGGATCAGACGGGCGGTGGGGCAGGCTGCCGGCAACGGCTTGCTGGAAGAGGAACTGCCGGGAACGGACTTTTCTTTTTCCATTCGAGTAATCGAAGTGCCGCGCGCGCCTGTCGGGGGCGAGGAAACAGCTCTTATCGCCACCCTGGAAGGCAGGCGGCCCATGCCGGGCGTGCGGCCTCCCTACCCGGCTGAAAAAGGCCTCAGGGGGATGCCGACAGTAGTGGAAAACGTGGAGACGCTGGCAACCGTGCCCTGGATTATCTCAAGCGGCGCCGGCGCCTTCCGGCAACTGGGGGCGGAGCACGCCCCCGGCACCAAGCTTTTCACCCTGCTGGGAGCAGTGGAGAGTCCCGGTCTCTACGAGGCCACGCTGGACACCAGCCTGAAAAAACTCGTCGCCACGGAAGCAGGCGGCTTCATCAGCGAGCCCAGGGCGGCCCTCGTTGGCAGCGTCTGGGGCGGCTTCCTCTCGCCCGGCCTTTTTGACATTCCGCTTGACTTTGATTCAATCCGGGAGACAGGCGGAGATTTGAGCTCAGGCACTATCAGGATTCTGGGCCAGGATGAATGCATCGTGGACATGGTCAGGCAGTGCCTTGCCTTTGCTTCCGGCGAGTCATGCGGCAAGTGCGTGCCCTGCCGCCTTGGCACCTGGCGCCTCCTTGACATAGTTGAAAGAATTTGCTCGGGAGAGGGAAGCGAGGCGGACCTGGAGCTTGCCGAGGCGCTGGCGGCGGACATTAAGGCGGGAGCTCTCTGCGGCCTCGGCCGCGGCGCTGTCAGGCCGCTTCTCACCGGCCTGAAGTTTTTCCGGGACGAGTTCCTCGAGCATGCCGCCGAGGGGCGCTGCCGCGTCGGGAAGTGCGGAGAATGAGTTGGGGCGCACAACCTTGCGGCCCAACCGGGAACTTGAAACTTGAAACTTGGAATTAAAATTCATGACTGATGGGTTAGGCGACAAGCCGCAGACCCTGCCGCCGGTGCGAATTTCCGGAGCCGGCGCCCCGGTGACCCTGACAATTAACGGACAGGCTGTAATAGCGCATGAGGGCGACACCATCCTGGAGGCGGCCAAATCCGCCAGGATCAAGATCCCTTACCTCTGCCATGTCAAGGGCCTGGAGCCGTTTGGCGGCTGCCGCGTCTGCGTGGTTGAGGTCGAGGGAGAGGAGCAGCCGCTTCCCGCCTGCGCCACCAGGGTCAAGGGGGGCATGGCCATCACCACCGGCAGCGAGCGGGTGCTGAGGCTGCGCAAGACTTATCTGGAGCTGCTCCTGTCCGACCATAACGCCTACTGCCTGCCGCCTTGCAAGTACGGCTGCCCCACCAATGTTGACATCCCTGCCTACCTGGGCCTGATCGCCGACCGCGATTATGACGAGTCGCAGCGGGTGCTGAAAGAAAACCTGCCCTTCCCGGCTGTCGTGGGCCGGGTATGCCCGCATCCTTGCGAAAGCGCCTGCCGCCGCAGCGAGGTAGAAGAGCCGATCTCCATCCGCCTCTGCCACCGGTTCGTGGGAGACGTCGCCATCGAAAAGGGGTTTAAACCGGAGCGGCCCGCCCCTGCCACCGGCAAGCGGGTGGCGGTTATCGGCGCCGGGCCGGCCGGGCTGGCCAACGCCTACTACCTGGCGCTCAGGGGCCATGCCGTCACCATCTTCGAGGCGCTCCCGGATACCGGCGGCATGCTCCGCTACGGCATTCCTGAGTACCGCCTTCCCAAAAAAGTTTTAAACGCCGAGCTGGAGCCGCTCTGGGCGATGGGCGTCGAGATGAAAACCGGCATGGCCCTCGGGCCTGATTTTTCCCTCGACGATCTCCTCGGCGAGATGGGATTTGACGCCGTTTTCCTGGGAATAGGCGCCCATGAGAGCCGCTCGATGCGGGTTGAGGGCGAAGACATGGAAGGCGTAATGCCGGTGGTCGAGTTCCTCCGCGATGTGGCGATGGGAAATCCGCCCGATATTCGCGACCGAGTCGCGGTCATCGGCGGCGGTTTTTCGGCCATGGATGCCGCCCGCGTCTCCAGGCGCCTGGGAGCCAAAGAGGTGACAGTCATCTACCGCCGCACCCAGAAAGAGATGCCGGCCGACCAGATCGAGGTGCATGACGCCATGGAGGAGGGCATCAAGTTCACTTTCCTGGCGGCGCCGGTCAAAGTCGAGGCCGCTGACGGACGCGTCACCGGCATAGTCTGTCAGAAAATGGAGCTGGGCGAGCCCGATGAAAGCGGCCGCCGCCGCCCGCAGCCGGTGGCCGGCTCGGAATATCTCACCGGGGTTGACACGATCATCCCGGCAATCGGCCAGCTGCCCAAGCTGAAATATGTGGACGTCAAGACCAGGGAAGAATGCGATATCTTTCCTGAAGAAGGCGGGGTCATCTGCACCCGCTGGCAGACAATCGAGATCAATCCCAAGACCTGCCAGACGGGGCGGCCGCAGGTGTTTGCCGCCGGCGACGGCGCCACCGGCGCCAAGACGGTGGTGGAAGCCATCGGCGGGGCCAAGAAGGCCGCTTGGGCCATGGACGCTTTCCTGAAAGGGGAGGACATGGCTGCTTACGAAGCCGCCCTGCCCGCCTTTGACAAACCGCCGATGATTGCCATTCCTGCCTACCGCGAAGAGAAGATAGAGCGGCAGCTGACGCCCCAGCTGACTGAGAAGGAACGCGAGGGCAATTTCCTTGAGATCGACCGCGGATTTTCCGAGCACGCCGCCGGCACCGAAAGCCGCCGCTGCCTGCAGTGCATCTGCGAGGGCGTCGAGACCTGCAAGTTGAGGCGTTACAGCCTGGCGGCGGGGCTGGTGAAGGAAGAGGGCAACCGCTTTGCCGGCGAGCAAAACCTTTACGGGCGCGACACCACTCATGCTTTCATCCAGCGCGACCCCAACCGCTGCATCGATTGTGGCCGCTGCATCCGCGTCTGCAAGCACCAGACCGGCGCCGGCGTTTACGATTTTGCCTACCGCGCCCGGCACGCCATCGTCACCCCGCCTTTTGACCGCTCCCTCAATGACACCGACTGCGTCTCCTGCGGGCGCTGCGCCACCATCTGCCCCACCGGGGCGCTCTTTATGAAAGAACGGCAGCTGGCGGACTGGCGCCTGGACACGTCCCGCTGCATTTTCTGCGCCGATTGCGTCGAGGTCTGCCCGGTGGAGTCGCTGGCGATCACGCCCGCCTTCGAGCTGGCCACGACCGGGCACGGGCAGCTTGGCTATAATCTGCTGGAGATGGCCCGCGGACCGGACCTTAGTCCCGAAGGCACTTTCCAGCAGGATCATGCCGCCAGCCCGGGCCAGGACCACGCCGCCAAGCAGTATCAAAAAGAGGTGCACGCCGAAGAGAAGGCAGTCCCCGACAGCGGAAGCGGCCGTCCCGCGGCGCGGGAGCCCGGGGCCGGCTCCGCCCAGGCCGGGCCGGCGGACAAAAAGGGGGAGCCCGAGTAATGCAATTCTCCACGCCAGTTTTCTACATCGTGGCGGCGCTGGTCATCATTCCGGCCGTGCTGATGGTGTCGCTTAAGAACCTGATTTACAGCGCTATGGCCATGATTGCCTGCTTCTCTGGGGTGGCGGCCGTGTTTGTTACCCTGAATGCGGAGCTGCTGGCCGCGTCGCAGCTTCTTATATATGTGGGCGCCATATCAATCCTGATCCTGTTTGCCATCATGCTCACCCGCCGGCGCAGCGGCGCCGTCGGCATCTTTTTCCACCGCCAGTCCTGGGCAGCGCTTCCCGCAGCGGCGGCTCTTGCCGTTGTGCTGGGCCTGGTGCTTGGCAGCGCCAGGTTCAACGCCGGCAGCAGTCCCAAGAATCCGGCCACCGCCAATCTGTCCCGCCTGCTTTTTAACCAGTACGCATTTCCATTCGAGCTGGCGTCGCTGGTGCTGCTGGCGGCAATTGTCGGCGCCGTTTTGCTGGCCCGGCGGGAGCGGCGCCCTTGACGCCGCTGCAACATTACCTGGTCCTGGCGGGCGTCCTCTTCGCGGTGGGCGCCTGGGGCGTGCTGGCGCGGCGCAACATCATCATGGTGGTGATGTGCCTGGAGCTGATGTTTAACGCCGTCAATATCGCCCTGGCGGCGTTCTCAAATTACGCCAACCTGGGAGCAGGCCGGGGAGAGGCTTTCGTCTTCTTTGTGCTGGCCATTGCCGCCGCCGAGGTCGCCGTCGGGCTGGCGATCGGCATCGCCATGTTCCGCCTGCGCGAGAGGCTTGATGTAGATGAGCTGGATGAGATGAAGGGATGATCCTTGCCAGAAAACAAAACAGCGGCAGCGGCCGGAGGGGCCGCCCGCCACAGGGCAAGAGGCTGACATGAAAGCGGCCGTTCTGCTCATACCGTTGCTACCGCTGGCGTCGTTTATAATCACGGGGTTCTTCGGGCGCCGCTACTTCAGGGAGAAAAGCCACTACCTGTCCGTGGGCTCGGTCGCCTTAAGCTGGGCCCTGTCCATGTATGTCTTTATCCAGGTCGAGCGCGGCCAGACTCTCTCCTGGCAGTTGTATACCTGGATTGCCGCCGGCAAGTTCCATGTTGACATAGGCTTTCTGGTCGATGAGCTGACCGCCATCATGCTGCTGGTCGTGTCCACGGTCGGCCTGATGGTGCACATCTACTCGATCGGCTACATGCACGGCGACAAGGGCTACTACCGCTTCTTCGCCTACATCAACCTGTTCATGTTCTCGATGTTCATGCTGGTCCTGGCAAACAACTACCTGCTCCTCTATGTCTTCTGGGAGGCAGTGGGCCTGTGCTCCTACCTGCTGATTGCCTTCTGGTACCCGCGCCTGAGCGCCTCCAACGCGGGCATGAAAGCCTTCCTGGTCAACCGCGTCGGCGACTTTGGCTTCAGCCTGGGGATCATGCTCATCTTCGTGACGCTGGGAACGCTGAGCTACAGCGGCGTCTTCGCCGCCGCCGGCACTCTCGGCGGCGGCATGGTCACCGCCATCTGCCTGCTCCTCTTTACCGGCGCTGTGGGCAAGAGCGCCCAGTTCCCGCTTCACGTCTGGCTGCCGGACGCGATGGAAGGCCCGACGCCGGTCAGCTCGCTGATTCACGCCGCCACCATGGTTAACGCCGGCGTCTATATGGTGGCCCGCTCCAGCCCCCTGTTCGCCCACTCGCACACGGCCATGCTGGTGGTGGCCGCCGTGGGAACATTTACCGCCATCTTCGCCGCCAGCATCGCCATGGTCCAGAATGACATCAAGAAGGTGCTGGCCTACTCCACCGTCAGCCAGCTCGGCTACATGTTTATGGCCCTAGGCGTCGGCGCCTGGGCGGCGGCCATGTTCCACCTGCTGGCGCACGGCTTCTTCAAGGGCCTGCTCTTCCTCTGCTCGGGATCGGTGATCCATGCCCTCGGCGGCGAGCAGGACATGCGCAAGATGGGCGGCCTGAAAAAGAAGATCAAGATAACTTACTGGACTTTCTTCATCGGCGCCCTTGCCCTTTCCGGTTTCCCCGGCCTCTCCGGCTTCTTCAGCAAGGACGCCATCCTTTCCGGGGCTTTCAGCGAGGGCTACTGGTACTTCTGGATCGTGGCCCTGATTACGGTCTTCCTGACCGCTTTTTATTCCTTCCGGCTGATATTCATGACTTTCCACAATGAGCCGCGCGGCGACGCCAAGGTTTTTGCGCACGCTCACGAGTCGCCGCCGGTGATGACGGCGCCGCTGATCGTGCTGTCCGTGCCAACGGTGCTGGCCGGGCTCCTGCTTGGCATTCCGCCCGAAGGCGGCCACATCGACCATTTCCTGCACCGCGTCTTTGCCGCCGCCATTGTGGCGCCGGCGCACGAGTTCAGTTTTCTGTCAGGGAGCCTTATGGCCATCTCCGCGGCGGTGGGCATTGGCGGCATCCTGCTGGCCTGGCATTTTTACCTGCGCTGCCCGTTTCTGCCGGCGGCCGCCTGCAAGCGCGCCGGCCGCCTTTATCCCCTGCTCCTGAACAAGTACTATGTTGACGAGATATATTTCGCCGTTATTATCAACCCCCTGCGCCGCTTCTCCGGCTGGCTCTGGCGCATCGTCGACGACGGCGTCATCGACGGCGCTGTCAACGGCGCCGGCTGGCTGTCGGTGGGCGCCGGCCGGCTGCTGAGGCCGATCCAGGCGGGAAAAGTACAGGGCTACCTGTTCGCCATGTTCCTGGGACTGCTGGCGCTGATGATCGTCTACATACTTTTAATGCTTTGACCGTTTAACGTTTAACGTTTAACGTATCGAATTTAGCTTCTCTTGCGGAAGCTGAAAGTTGATAAGGAGAGAATGTGACAACTGTGCGGCGATTTGAAGAGAGAGTTGACAAAGGCTGTATATTCGCAATCAAGTAAAAGGAGCGTTTGCAAAAGATTTCAACCTGAAAGATCAGACACGCAGAGCCTCCTTATCCGTGATGGCCAATATTGCCGAGGGCTTTGAAAGAGGAGAAACAAAGGAGCTTCTGTATTTCCTATCTTTGGCTAAAGGCTCTGCAGGTGAAGTCAGGGCCCAATTATATGTGGCACATGATCAAGGCTATTTGTCAGCAGATGAATTTAAATCAATGAAGTTAGTTGCGAAATCGACCAGCGAGTTAATTTACGGTTTTATGAATTACCTGAAAGAAACAAAAATACGCGGCCATAGATATCATGAAACCTATTCAGTGAAACGTTAAACAATGTATTCTTTCCAATCCCAGATCGGCTTTCCGATTTTGAGCGTCATGACCTTCCTGCCTACCCTGGGGGGGGTCGTGATGCTCCTGTTCATGCGCGGCCGGCCCCGCCTTTACAAGAGCGCGGCCCTGGCGGCGACGGCCGCCACCTTCGTCCTCTCCCTCATGATGCTCTGGAAATTCGACCAGTACACCGCTGACTTTCAGTTCATCGAAAAAGTAAACTGGATCCAGCGGATTGGCGCCAGTTACCACATGGGCGTGGACGGCATCAGCGTCCTGCTTATCCTTTTGACAACCCTGCTTTCCCTTATCATCATCCCGGCATCCTGGAACTACATCAAGGACCGCGAGCTTGGCTTTTTTGCCTCGTTCCTGTTCCTGGAGACCGGCATGATCGGCACCTTCTGCGCCCGCGACCTCCTTCTTTTCTACGTTTTCTGGGAGATCATGCTGATCCCGATGTATTTCATCATCGGCGTTTGGGGCGGTCCCCGCCGCGTCTATGCGGCTCTCAAGTTTTTCCTCTTTACGATGGCCGGCAGCGTTCTGATGCTGGTCGCCATCGTCGGCATCGCCTACCTGGCGCGGCCGGACCAGTACGCGGCCCCGGTCTTCGACCTGGACCAGCTCCAGCACGCCGTCTTTTCCTTCCCGGTGCAGATGGCGGCCTTTCTGGCTTTCTTTATCGCCTTTGCCATCAAGGTGCCTATGTGGCCGCTGCACACCTGGCTTCCGGATGCGCACGTCGAGGCTCCCACCGCGGGCAGCGTCATCCTCGCCGGCGTGCTGCTGAAGATGGGCGGCTACGGCATCATTCGCTTCTGTATACCGCTTTTCCCGGACGCAGTCGTGACTGCTATACCTTATATCCTCATTCTGTCAATAATTGCCATCATCTATGGAGCCCTGGTCTCCCTGGTGCAAAAAGATTTAAAGAAGCTGGTCGCCTACTCCAGCGTCAGCCACATGGGCTTTGTCACAGGCGGGATCTTTGCCTTCACCGTGATCGGCCTGGAGGGAGCGCTGCTGGTGATGTTCAGCCACGGCCTGCTGACCGGGGCGCTGTTCCTGATGGTCGGCTTCATGTACGAGCGCCTGCATACACGCGAGATCTCCGCCATGGGCGGCCTGGCCACGCCATTCCCGGTGATGGCCGCCTTCTTGCTTTTCTTCACCCTGGGCTCGCTGGGCCTGCCGGGGCTTTCCGGTTTTGTGGGCGAGTTTCTCAGCCTTCTGGGACTGTTCACCTACAACAAGGCGATGGCGGTTGTGGCCGCCGCCGGCGTCATTCTGGCGGCCGCGTACCTGCTCTGGATGTACCTGCGGGTAATGTTTGCCGAAGTCCGTGATCAGAAATGGTTCCGGCTGTCAGACCTGAGTCTGCGCGAGATCGCCTCGCTGGCGCCTCTGGCAGGCCTGGCGGTATGGGTGGGAGCCTACCCTGACACCTTCATTAACATCATCCACCCGTCGGCAAGCCATCTGATCGACCACATGAGTCCTTACCTGGCCCAGCACGGCGACTTCCTGACGCGGTTTTTCGCCTCCCTTGGAGGTGGCCACTAGATGCAGCATGCCGTCGTCGCCATAGTACCGGAGTTGATGCTGGTTGCGGCGGCGCTGGTGCTGCTTTTAATCGACCCGTTTCTGCCGCCGGAAGGGCGGCGGGGATTAAGCTGGCTGGGAATCATGGCCTGCCTGCCGGCGGCTGCGTCGGTATGGCTGGCGCGCTCTGAGCAGTTCTCCACGTTCTCGAACGGCATCGCCCTGGACAGGTTTACCGTTTTCTTCAAGATTCTCCTGCTGGCGGTGGCTGTGCTGGCAATGCTGCTCTCGGAAAAACACCTGGCCTTGAGCGGGCGCCTGCTGGGCGACTACTACGCCCTCATCCTGCTGGCGACAGTCGGCATGATGGTGATGGCCTCGGCCATTGATCTTGCCACCTTCTTTGTCGGCCTGGAGCTGATGGCCATCTGCAGCTACCTGCTGGCCGGCTTCTTCCGCGGGCGCGAGCGCAGCATCGAGGCGTCGCTGAAATACTTCCTCACCGGCTCGTTTGCCTCGGCGATCCTGCTCTTTGGCATGGCGCTGCTTTACGGCCTCAGCGGCAGCACAAATTATCAACAGATCAGCGCCGCTGTCAGTTCCGGATCACTGGACGGCCACGTGCTCGTGATCGCCATCGTACTGCTTTTGGGCGGCTTCGCTTTCAAGGTGGCGGCAGCCCCTTTCCACGGCTGGGCGCCGGACGTCTACCAGGGCGCCCCTACCCCGGCGGCGGCGTTCCTGTCGGTTGGCCCCAAAATCGCCGCTTTTGCCGCCATTATCAAGTTTTTCACAATAATGCTGGGCAGCGAGCAGGCCCGCTGGGTGCCGCTGATGATCGCGATCGCCATCGCCACCATGCTGATTGGCGCCACCATGGCGCTTTTGCAGCGCGATCTGAAGCGGATGCTGGCCTTCTCCAGCATTGCCCATGTCGGCTACCTTCTCCTGGCCATGATCGCCGCCGGCCAGAGCCATAGCAGCTTTGGCTCCTCCGCCATCCTCTTCTACCTGGCTGCCTACGCCGCCATGAACATGGGCGCCTTCGGCGTGCTTGTTTTCCTCGCCAACTCAGCCAGATTTAACGACAGCCTGGGCGAGATGGCAGGCCTGGCGCGCCGCTTCCCCGGCGCCGCCGGCGTCATGGCCGTGCTGATGTTTTCCCTGGCCGGCATCCCTCCCACCGCCGGCTTCCTGGCAAAATTCTACCTGTTTGCCAGCGTCGTCGACGCCGGATACGCCTGGCTGGCCGTGATCGGCGTCCTCTTCAGCGTCGTCTCGGCCTTCTATTACCTGCGGGTGATCGTCTATATGTACATGCGCGAGCCTTCCGATGAAGTTGCGACCGCCATGGAGCCGGCAGACGGGCGCTCCTGGGACCTCAGCCTGGGGCTGGGCCTGGCCACGGCGGCGGTGATCATCCTGGGCGTGCTGCCGGCGCCAATCCTGAACGCCGCCCAGGACGCGGTGGCAAAGATCATCGGCAGCTAAGCAGCCTGAAGGAATATCCCGCCGGGTCCCTTGCTCCGTCATAATTCTATTAACATTATCAGATATCTCCTCTTTAACTTGCAATCCTATCTGTGACAATGATAAGCTTTAGCCGTCTCGGCAAGTTTGAGATTACTCAAATCGTGGCAGTATAGGGGCATCCAATCTCCCCGAAAGGGAATTATGGACCTCCACGTATGCAAGAGTTGCGGCACTATTGCCAATTTCGAAGCGACGGGCCGCTGCCTGGCATCCGTCACCGGAAAACACCTCTGGCTGTCCGGCGCTCCGGCGGAAGATTACATGCGGCGCCTCTGGCAGCTTAGATCGCACGCGGTCAGCGCCGCCGCCTCAGGTCCTACCCTCACCCGCTCATAAGGCCCGAAGTTTTCCTTTTTTTTGGCCTGGAAGCCGTTCTTAAGCGCCGCCACGCGTGAACAAGCGTTGCCTTGCTTTCCGCATGATCAATTCCCCCTTGTTCCATCCGCCCGGTGTGATAGGCTCATCCTGACGCAGAGCCCACAAGGAATAACCGATGGCCATAACTTTACTTGCCGCCTGCCTGCTTTTGTTGCTCGCTGCTCTATTTGTGATGATTCGGAAGGAGTCAGCCGGCCGGCAGATCGATCATCTTCTCAGCGAGGAAATGAGGCTGGGAAGAGAAGAAGCCGCCAAAAATGCTCGTGATTTGAGAGAGGAAGTTTCAGCCGGTCAGAAAACTTCGTCTGAAATCACAATCAAAACCATGGAGGCGATGGCGGCCGCGCAAAAGGAAAGCCTTTCCGGGGCGGCGGTCCAGATCATGGAGCTGACAAAATCGAATGAGTCAAAGCTCGAAGCCTTGCGGTCCACCATTGACAACCAGTTGCGGCAACTGCATGAAAACAATGAAAAAAAACTCGAGCAGATGCGGGCAACAGTTGACGAAAAACTCCATAGCACACTCGAAAAAAGGCTTGGCGAATCATTCAAACAGGTTAGCGAGCATCTGGAAGCAGTCCAGCGCGGCCTGGGCGAGATGCAGAGCCTGGCAACGGGAGTCGGCGACCTCAAACGCGTTTTGACTAATGTTAAGACACGCGGCACATGGGGCGAGGTACAGCTCGGTGCCATTCTTGAACAGCTTATGACGCCGGACCAGTACGCCCGCAATGTCAAGACGAATGAAAGCTCATCGGAAATGGTCGAGTTCGCCATCAAGCTGCCCGGGTCCAATGATGGTGACGGCTCGCACATCTGGCTGCCCATAGATGCAAAGTTTCCCCAGGAAGATTATCTCCGCCTTGTAGAAGCCTCGGATGCCGCAGACGCCGAGGCAGTCAAGAAAGCTCACGAAGCATTGATCAGGGCAGTTGAAAACTCCGCCAGGGATATCCGCGACAAGTATGTCAATCCGCCCGCGACAACCGATTTCGCCATAATGTTTCTTCCCACCGAGGGCCTGTATGCCGAGGTGCTCCGAAATCCCGGGTGCACGGAAAGGGTTCAGCACAATTACCGGATCGTAATCGCCGGGCCAACAACCCTCTCGGCGATATTAACAAGTCTGAGAACCGGGTTCAGAACCCTGGCAATTGAGAAGCGGTCAAGCGAAGTATGGCAAATTTTGGCTGCTGTAAAAACCGAGTTTGATAAATTCGCCACTATCCTGTCAAAAGTCAAAAAGCAGCTCAAATCCGCAGAAAACACAATAGATCAAACAGAAACACGCACTCGTGTGATGCAGCGAAAACTGAAAGACGTAGAGCAGTTGCCGGAACAGTCTGCCGCTGAGGTTATTGGCCTGCCGGAAGCTGAATCCCTCACGGAAGATGAACCCGGGTAACGAAAAAGCCACGTGGCCATAATACTGGCGACGTTTTAATCCCCTTTTAGCCGGGTAATTCATCAACATCCCCTTTTAAAATCGAAAGGAGCAAATAATGGCAGAGCAAACAGCCACGGTTGAGGAATGCGTCAGCAACGAGATCAAGGGCGAGACCTGGGAGGTGGTCCATTACCTGGCAATGGCCCTGAAAGCAGACAACGAAGGCATGACTGAAGTGGCGCAGACTTTGCGTAGTATCGCCATGGATGAGGCCATGCACGGTTCCCGTTTTAAGTACCTGGCAGGGAACATCGGCGACCTGAAGGAAGAAATTGAAAAGATGCTGTCGGGCGAGGAGCAGGCTTACGAGGGCAAGCATGAAGGCGTGAAAACAGCGGAGGCAGCCGGCCAGAAACAGGTTGCTTCCAACCTGCACACGGCCGCTCATGATGAAGCCAGGCACGCGGCGATGCTGCGCAACTTGCTGAAACGGTATTTCTAAAAACAGAGAAGAGGCGCAAACAGCCGAGGGAGGTCAAGATGGCTATCGAAGGCATAGTCGAGGAAAAAACCACATTCGAGCAGGGAATCCGCAGATGGCAGCAGGTAGAGGATACGACCATTGAGTCGTGCGACGCTCTTATTGACGCCACGGATAATAAGCTCGTAAAGACCATTGCCGGCGTTATCAAAGCCGATTCGATCAAACACAAGGAGATCCTGGCGGTGATAGAAGACGCCCTAAACGGCACCATTACCCTGGCGCCCGATGAGCTGGGCGGCCTCTCGTCACTGCTTGAAAATCACCTCAGGATTGAGCGCGACTCGATTTCACTGGCTACGGAGGAATTCGAAAACAGCCGCCACTTTGTCGTGCGCGAGCTGCTTTCCTACCTGCTGGAAGATGAGCGCAAGCACTACAAGCTTGTCAGCCAGCTAAATGATTTCAAGCGGAGGCTGTATCCTTACGCTTGATTGACCTGCCGGCCGGCTTGCATGTCCTGTCATCACGAGCAATGGTTGTTATCCTGAGCAGTGGTTGTCATCACGAGCCAAAGGCGAAGGATCTCGAGTTTTGAGATTCTTCGTCGCTACGCTCCCCCGAATGACAGGCTTACAAAGAAGGATCTGCTGATGTCAGCGCTTTCCCAGCAATGACACCAGTGCGATCTTGCTGTTTAAATCAAGACCGTTGCCGCCAACGGTAACCATTTGGATCTGGCCCAGATCCGGAATCATTGTCAACAAATTTCCGCTTTTGTAAGTGTGCCAGTAGGTTGGCGCAATCGCCTCGTCCCGGTCCGGATACTTGATGCTGCTGCCAGAAAGAAGCAGTCCGTGCGTCCAGCTCCTGGACTGTCCGTTTGAAGTTGTGTAATCAAGCGTGATGAAAACAGGGGTTTCCCCGCCCAGCTGGCCGTCCGACCTCAGGTCCTGTTGCTCGATAATCGCCACCAGCTGCACCTCAAGACTTGAGAGCCCGTCTTTATCCACGCGCACGGGCTGCTCGACTCCGACCAGGCCGGTGACGTTGCCGGCTCCCTCCCGGGTGAGCACCAGTGCGGTGCCGCAGCTTGAGTCGCTTCGAGCCCGGGCGAGGTTGGTGCCCGGGCCTACAGTTACTACCTGCCAGCCGGCCAGCCCCCCGTGAAAATTGCCGTTTCTTATGAACTCCGTCCCGCTGTGGTCAATGTCCTCTCCGCAGATGCCGCCGGCGGCCACAGAGCTGATGGCAGTGGTCGACACCGCCGGCTGCGTCTGGCCGCAGCCAGCAGCCGCGGCGGCCAGCAACAAACATGACGGCAGAAAAAAGAGGCAACTCAAAATTCTTGACGATGCCACCCGGTTATTCCTTTCAGTTAAGCAAAACACTGACGGCGCGTCCGCCGCCGATAACAGATTATTTTCCGGATGGACGGCTTCTAAACATTTTTCGCTGCCTGAAGGGTCAGGCAGCGCCCTCACAGCCTCTTACAGTTTCCGCACCGGGTTGGAAAGGACGCCGATGCCCTCAATCTCGATCTCGACTGTGTCTCCGTCGCGAAGGCAAAATTCGTTTGGCGCCATGATGCCCGTGCCTGTGGAGACAACTGTGCCCAGCGGTATCGGGTTGTCACGGTAGAGATATTCGTTCAACTTGTCAAAAGTGCGCCCCATGTGGCTGCTGCTGGTGGAATCCCCGAAAACAACCTCGCCGCCCCGGCTGATACGGCACCGAATTTCAAGCATGTACGGGTCGCTGATCTCAGAGGGGGTGACGATCACCGGGCCCAGGGCGCAGCAACCCGCATATATCTTGGACTGCGGCAGGTAGAGCGGGTTTTCGCGCTCCAGGTCCCAGGCCGATACGTCATTGCAGACAGTGTAGCCGACAATCTCCCGGTTGGCGCCCAGGACGTAAGCCAGCTCCGGCTCGCAGGCAGTCAGCCCGGAGTCGCTGCGGATGCAAATCTGCCCGTGCGGCCCCACGCAGCGGGAAGCAGTGGCCTTGAAAAAACATTCGGGGCGCTCGCTCCTGTAGACACGGTCATATATGTTTGGCATTTTGGCGCTGCCTTCGCTGGCAGCGGCATTGCCAAGATCAGCATCGCGCGCCTCGGCGCTGCGCCTGTAAGTCACGCCAAATCCCCATACCTCAGGTGAAAAAACGGGCATGAGCAGGTGCGGCAGTGACGGATCAGGAAGCCGGTCAAGATCCTGCCACGCATACGTGGCGCCGCCGGGCACGCGCGCTCCCTGCTCCCTGGCAAAACGCTCCAGGGTGGCTGCCTGGCCTCCGGCCTGCTCCAGGAGGGCCATGAAAGAATCGTAAGCGGGCTCGGCTTCGGTCAGATCATGGACAAGGCCGTCGTAGAGCAGGCCCAGCCTCGTGCCCTGCCCGGGGAGGTAGAACTGTAGCAGCTTCATAAAACCCCGCTTAACGTTTCATGTTTAACGTTTCATGATAAATAACAAATAGCACGTTAAACGTGAAACGCCTTTTTCTGGTTATTTCCCGACTGCTATCCCCGCTTGTTCTGAGGACCTGAAAATATCAGTACTCAAGATAGACGGTTTTGATCTGCGTGTAGAAGTCAACCGCCACCCGGCCCTGCTCGCGGGTGCCGGTGCTGGAGGCTTTCATGCCCCCAAACGGAACCTGGACTTCGGCGCCGACGGTGGGAGAGTTGATGTGCACCAGGCCGGCCTCGATCCGGTCGGCGAACTCCATCGCCCGGGAGATGTCGCGCGTGCAGATGGACGCGCTTAAGCCAAACCTGACGCTGTTTGCAACCTGGATGGCTTCCTCAAAACCAGACACCGCAATAACAGAAAGCACGGGACCAAAAATCTCCTCCTGCGCAATGCTCATGTCAGCTTTGACGTCAACAAATACAGTCGGCTCAACAAAGAAGCCCCGGTCCAGCGGCGCTGCGGTTATCCTGCCGCCGCCGGCGGCCAGCTTCGCCCCTTCCTGCCTGCCGGCGTCAATATAGCCGATGACCGTGTCAAGCTGCGACTTGTCGATCAGCGGGCCCACCTGTGTCCCCGGATCCATGCCGTTGCCCACCTTGATAGTTGCAACACGCTTGAGAAGCCGGTCTGTAAACTCGCCGGCGACGTCCTGCTGGACAATCGCCCGGCTGGTGGCCGTGCACTTCTGGCCTGTTGACCACATGGCACCGTTGATGGAAAGGTCAACGGCCTTGTCCAGATCGGCGTCCTCAAGAACAATGACAGGGTTCTTGCCACCCATCTCGCACTGCGCCTTGCCCCCCCGGCCCGAGACACAGGCGTAAATGCCGGATCCCACCGTATCGGAGCCGGTGAAGGAAACCCCGGCCACTGCAGCGTTTGCGGCCAGCTCCGCGCCAACCACGGCCCCCGAACCGGTAATAAAATTCAACACTCCCGCGGGAAGGCCAGCCTCTTCGAGAGCCCTGACAATGTTTAACGCCGTCAGGGGGGCGGCGCTGGCCGGCTTCAGTACGACGGTATTGCCGCTCACCAGCGCCGGGGCAAGCTTCCAGGCCGGGATGGCGACGGGAAAATTCCAGGGGGTTATCAGAGCAACCACCCCCAGAGGCTCGCGCACGGTGTAAAGCAGGGTGCGGCCAAACTCCGAGGGCGTCGTCTCTCCGGAGAGGCGCCGGCCCTCTCCGGCAAAATAATCGAAGATCTGCACCGCCCTTGCCGTCTCCGCCTTGGCTTCCGCAAGGGTCTTGCCTTCTTCCCTGGTCAACCCCTGCGCGATCAGGCCCAGGTCCCGCTCGATGATGCGGGCGGCCCCGGCAAGCAGCCGCCCGCGTCCCGGTGCGCTTAAGGCGCGCCAGCCGGCGGCGGCTTCACGGGCGGCGGCAATTGCATGCCCGGCGTCAGCCCGGTTTGAGTCCTGGAAACGCCCGATGACGTCGCCGGTGTCGGCAGGGTTGAGGTTGAAAAATGTTTCTCCTGCTGCTGAATCAACCCATTCGCCGGCGATGAAGTTCCGGTAAACTTCTTCACTCATCGGCATCAAGCCCAGGGCCATGCTTCTTTTTGCCGGCCCTGCAAACGCGGTTGCCGCCGGAATTCTTAGCCACGTACATTGCCGTGTCGGCACGCGAAACCAGGCTGTCCACTTCTTCATCCGGCTCAAGCTGCGCCAGCCCCAGGCTGAGGCCGGTGTCCGGGAAAGCAAACCCTGCAAACGTTTCCCGGATCCGGCCGGCCACGACTTCCCCCTCCCGCTCATCGCTATACGGGAGGATGACGGCAAACTCATCGCCGCCGTAACGATAGCCGGTGTCTACATCCTGCCTGATGCTGGCCGTAATCGCCTGCGCCACTCCGCGCAAAGCCTCGTCTCCTTTCAGATGGCCGCGCCTGTCGTTATAATCCTTGAGGTTGTCGAGGTCGACCACCAGCAGCGACACCGGGTGGTGCTGCCGCCTGGCGCGGGCGATTTCTTCTTTGAGACGGCGGTAGAAATGACGGCGGTTAAAAAGACCGGTAAGGCTGTCGGTTATGGACAGCTCTTCCATTTTTTTTGAGTAAGCGTAAGATTTCTCATAGAGCCAGGCATTCTCAATGGCCACGCCGATTTCTCCCCCCACAGTCACCAGCACATTCAACTCTTCACGAGTGAAGCGGTTTTTTTCCGGGCTGCAGACGCAAAGCACCCCGCGCACGCGGCCCTTCGACTTCAAGGGAATTCCCACCAACGATTTAAACTCCGAATTATTGGCCCGCGCCTCCGCAATGCCCTCCAGGCCAGCCCCACCTCCGTCTTCAATCAGCAGGGGCTTGCCGTCCCGGGCAACGCTCCCGGGCCAGCCGCTGTCTATCGGGCTTACCTGCAGGCGCGAAACGAGGTCATTGGAAAAGCCGCGGTGCACCATCAAATCGAGCTCGCCCTTCCTTTCGTCAACAAGGAAAATGGCGCCAACGCCGAGTTCCAGGAATTCCAGCGCTTTCTCCAGGGAATCTTTTAAAATCTCATCCAGATTAAGTGAGCGGCTGACCGTGGCGGCGATGCGGTTGATTGCCTCCAGTTCCCGCGTTCTTTCCTTGACTTTCTGCTCAAGTTGTTCAGGGTAGTCGCGCAGCTGCTGCTTCAGCTCCGAAATCTGATCCCGCGCCGCCTGCAGTTGGGCAGCCGTTATTTTGAGCTGCTCTCTTAACTCGTCAAAGCTCAACAATGTCAGCCCCGCTTCCGTGCTGGGGTTGCTGGGGATTATCAGCCATCTTCAGATATTGTCAGGAGAAAAGGTGCGAAAAAAACAGCCGGAACCCGATAATATCAACACGCCGACGCCCCAGCAAGAGCCGGGAAGCATTTGTCGCGCTGTCAGCCGCCCCCTTGCCAGGCATAGGCTCGGTAGTCCTGTCAGGGAGGCTTAATTGCACTTGCGGTGGCAACCCGCTAAAATGCGCCTGCGCGGGATTGCAGGGCCTTTTTCTCAGCAAGCAGCGCCGAAAACAAGCCCGCCCCAAAGGTTATTCCTTGGGCCTTAGCCGGCGAGGTAGCTCAGTTGGTAGAGCGCAGGACTGAAAATCCTGGCGTCCCCGGTTCAATTCCGGGCCTCGCCACCAGAGGCGCCGGCATCGCTTGACGGCAGTTCGCCGGCAGCCAGGCTGAACCCTTCCGCCTCCCAGGCCGGAAGAGCGCCCCGTGGCAATCCGGGTCCCTCCTGCCCGGCCAGTTCTTTTCCTTCTTTTCTGTTATAGAAAAACTTCACCGCGTAGAAGGCCACATAAGCATATAATATACCAACAATAGTATCTATGATATAATGATTGCCGGTATAAATGATGGCAATCCAGACCAGGACCGGGTAAATGATGAAAGGCCTAGCTCTTTTCCCAAAGATGTCAACCATAAACAGGTAGACCAGCATCGGAAAAGCAGCATGGAGTGAAGGCATGGCGGCAACCGGATTTGGATCCATGAATTGGTAAAGGCTGGGAAAATGCACCGTCTTTACAAAAGAATTAAAAGTGTCGCTGACGACGTTGGCGACAGGGGGAATAAAACCTTTACTAGAAGCCATCCAGGGCGGCATCGCCGGGTAAAGCACGTAAGTGAGAAAACCCGCGTAGGCAAGGGCGATTGTGGTCACGACAAATCGCTTGTAAACGTGCCTTTTTTTAATCCAGAGGAAAAAGGCAAAAACGAGCAGCGAGACAAAATGCAGCATATAGAGGATGGAAAAGAAATAATCGTAAATGTGGAGACTGCCTGGTGTGTAAAGAATTTTCTGGAGATTGGCCGTCAGCACCCCGCGCGCCAGAAACTGGTCCACGTGAATCATTGGAAAAATATGCACGCTCATCCCCAGTTTTGGCGCCAGGCCGCGCAGGTATTCGTAGCTTAGAAAGAGGAAAACGAAAGGAATCCAGTCGCGCAGAAACGCCAGCGGCTGGGCGACAAACAGGGCGAGGACCAGGCCGGCAATGATGAACTGGTCCGGCGAGAACCACATTCCGTTAAATATCATAAAACTGCTGATTAACAAAAAGTAAGTGGCAACAAGAATCATCAACAGCCTTCCCTTCAACTTCTCTTTCTTGAAGCTGTTGATGCGGGCCAGTGCTTTTTTAAAGTCCGGGGCTGACATCATTTTGTTTTATGGTAGTTCACGCTCATTTCTTCCGATAATCTATCCCTTTAAACCACCTATAGTCCTCCATTCTGACCCAGGAAGGTAAATTTTTAGTAAAATTATTTTCTGCTCCTGAAAAACCTGCCCCATAATACAGGAAATCGCGCCTTGCCGCGCCCGGCTGGCGGCGCGATGTCATGGCGGCAGGACGGCTGTTGCAGGAATCGTAACACTGCCAAAGCGCGGGCGCGCCGATCAAGCCAGCCGGCTCCACTTCCAGCGGCGAACTTCCGGCAGGTCCTGGTCGTTCTCCCTGATGTACGAGTCATGCGCCCGCAGGCGGCTCTGAAAATTGTCGACGACATCCCCGGCCAGCGAGCTGAGCCGCTCAGCCCGGGTGGCGGCATCAATAGCCAGGTGGTAGCGGCTCATTTTATTGAGCGCCAGCATGTCAAAAGGCGTGGTCGTGCAGCCTTCCTCGATATAGCCATGCACATGGAACCGGCCCGGCTGGGGGCGGTGGTGGATGAGCTCATGGACGGCGCGCGGATAGCCGTGGAAGGCGAAGATCACCGGCGTGTTTTCCCCAAATAGGCCTATGAAGCTCTCATCATCGAGCCCATGTGGATGATCGCGGTGGGACATGATCGAAAACAGGTCAACAATGTTGACAACGCGGTAGCGGAGCTCGGGAATCTCGCGCGCCAGCAGCCAGGCGGCCGCCAGAGTCTCTTCCGTGGGAATGTCGCCCGCGCAGGCGAGGATGACGTCCGGGTCGCCGGCTCCCCGGCCGGCCCAGCGCCATTCGGATGCGCCACGGTTGCAATGCTCTCTGGCGGCTTCCATGCCCAGCCACTGCGGCGCCGAGTGCTTGGAGGCGATAATCAGGTTTACGTAGTCGCGGCTGCGGAGGCAATGGTCCGTCACGGCCAGCACGCAGTTAGCGTCGGGAGGAAGGTAGATCCTGGAGACGGAACTTTTCTTGTTGACAACATTGTCGATAAAACTGGGCACCTGATGCGTGTAGCCGTTATGGTCCTGGCGCCATACATGCGATGTCAGCAGATAGTTAAGAGAGGCCAGCGGCCGGCGCCAGGGTATCTCTCGCGCCACTTTCAGCCACTTGGCGTACTGGTTGAGCATCGAATCTACAATCGGTATGAAAGCCTCATAGCAGGCAAAGAGCCCGTGCCTGCCTGTAAGCAGGTATCCCTCCAGCCAGCCCTGGCAGGTATGCTCGCTTAATATCTCCATCACGCGGCCGCCGGCAGCGAGGTGCTCGTCGGCGGCATCGATCGGCCAGACAAAAGCGCGTTCGGTGGCCTCGAAAATGGCCTGCATCCGGTTGGACGTGATCTCGTCAGGACAGAAGAAGCGGAAATTGGCGGCCTCCCTGTTTAAGCGGAAGACATCCCGCAGGCACTTGGCCAGCTGCCGGGTAGCTCCCGCCTGCACATGGCCCGGGGCGCCGACCTGGACGGCGTAATCCTCACAGGGCGGCAGCTTCAGCGGCGCCAGCATGCCGCCGCCATTGGCGTGCTTGTTCATGCCCATCCTCAGATCCGCCCCGGGACAGATGGCGGTGGTGGCGGCAAGCGGCCTGCCCTGCTCATCAAAAAGGCTCTCGGGCCGGTAGCTTTTCAGCCACCTGGCAAGCTCCCTCAGATGATCGGGATTGCCCGCCGGGTCGGGGATGGGCAGCTGGTGAGAGCGGAAGCTGCCTTCCACCTTCAGGCCGTCGATCTCTTTCGGTCCCGTCCAGCCCTTGGGCGTCCTTAAGATGATCATCGGCCAGGAAGGCCGCTCCAACCCGCCGCCGGAGCGGAAAACTTCCTGGATGTGCCGGATGCGGCCGTAGGCCCAGTCAAGCGCCTGCCACATCAGCCTGTGCATCTGTCCCGGATCATCGCCGCCGGCCAGGCTGACCTCGTACCCATAACCGTGGAAAAGATCAAAAAGCTCTTCGTCGGTCATCCGGCCCATGAGGCTGGGCCCTCCCAGCTTGTAGCCGTTCAGGTGCAGGATCGGTAAAACGGCGCCGCTGCCGGCGGGATCAAGGTACTTGTTTGAATGCCAGGCTGTTGCCAGCGGCCCCGTCTCCGCCTCGCCATCGCCCACGATACAGGCGCTGATCAGGCCGGGATTGTCAAAGACAGCGCCGTAGGCGTGCGCCAGCGAGTAGCCAAGCTCGCCTCCTTCCTGGATCATGCCCGGCGTTCCCGGATACAGATGGCTGGGGGCGCCATAGGGCCAGGAAAACCGGCGCATCAGCTTCCCCAGGCCATCGATATCAAATGTCAACTCCGGCTCCAGAATTCCCAGCGTGCCCTCCAGATAAAAATTGGCGAGAATTGCCGGCGCTCCGTGGCCGGGGCCGACGACCAGCAGGATGGAAGCTTCCGTGTCCTGGATCAGGCGGTTAAGATGGGCGTAAATAAAGTTGAGCCCCGGCTGTGTGCCCCAGTGGCCCAGCAGCCGCGGCTTGATGTGCTCGGGCTTGAGCGGCTCGTCAAGGAGGGGGTTGTCTTTCAGGTAGAGCTGAGCGGCGCCCAGGAAGTTGGCAGCAGTCCAGTACTTCTGGATCTGGGCGATGCGCGCTTTCGTCATCGGCGCCATTTCCCGGACGGCAGTTTTCTTGGCGTTTGCCATAGGTCGTTCACTCCTTCTCACGCATCAGCCGGGCGGCGTGGCGAGCGATCATCAGCTCCTCACCAGCCTTCATCACCCGGACGCTGACGGCTGACCCGGCGGCCGAGATTAAGCCAGCGTTATCACGGTTTCGCTCCTCTTCAAGTTTCAGGCCGGCAAACTCAAGCCCGGCGCAGATGCGGGCCCGCACCGCTGGCGATTTTTCGCCTATGCCGCCGGTAAAAACGACAGTATCAAGCCCGCCCAGTGCAAACGCCAGCGCGCCCAGGAATTTTCGCGCCAGGTAGCAAAACAGGTTGACCGCGTCAACAGCCGCGGCGCTTTCCTTCTCCTGGCTGAGCAGCTCTTCCATATCGCCCGATCTTCCGGAAACTCCGGCAAGCCCGGATTGTTCATTTATCAGCCTGGCCACGCTTTCTGCGTCGAGGTTCTTTTCCCTGAGCAGGAAAAAAATAACCCCGGGGTCAAGGTCGCCGGAGCGGGTGCTCATCATCAGGCCGCCGGCGGGCGTAAACCCCATCGTTGTGTCAACGCTGCGGCCGTCCCTTACCGCCGCCATGCTGGCCCCGTTGCCGAGATGGGCAATGACAATGCGGCCCTGTGCCTCCTCCAGCTCTTTCAGGCGAGACATGATGTATTCGTAGGAAAGCCCGTGAAATCCGTAGCGGACAAGACCACCGTCCTCCAGCCCTGCCGGCAGAGGAAAAATGCGCGCCAGCCGGGGAAGGTTCGAATGGAAAGACGTGTCAAAGCAGGCAACCTGGGTCAAGTGAGGAAACTCTCGGCCGAAAAACTCAACCGCCGTAATCTCATCGGGCAAGTGCTCGGGCGCCAGCCGGACCAGCCCCCGCAGGTTGTCAATCATTCCAGGAGAGACAATTTCCGGCTGCCGGTAAAGCAAGCCGCCGTGCACGATGCGGTGGCCAATGCAATCCACTGTTGACATCAAGTCACCCCGGCGCAGGTGCCGGACCAGTGCCTCCATAGCCGCGGCATGGTCAGGCAGCGCCAGCTGCCATGATGACTGGGCGCCATGGTTGCGGCACAAAAAACGGCTGGCGGCCATGCCGATGCGCATCAAACCGCCTGACTCGACGGCAGCCCCGCGGCCGCTTCTTTCCATATCGTGAAGGGCGTATTTCAGGCTTGATGAGCCGCTGTTAATTGACAGTATGCGCATGTTTTTCCCAGCCCGGCTTATTAAGACAAAAAAGCCCGGTTGTTCGTTTCTTTTCCCGTTTGCCTTCATCCGGGAACTTCCTTTTCCAGCCTCGCCGCCCAGATCATAGGTCAACCGGTTGCCTGGCATAAAAAGAACGGGGCAGCAGCCGTCCCATAAGCAACAAGAGTTTGAAATCGCCGCCGTTGGGCATGGCATATAAAGAGGGAGGATAAGATGCCTGAGCATAAACTGGAGGGAATGAAAATCGCCATTCTGGCGACGTATGATTTCGAGCAGGTCGAGATGACCGAACCCCGGGAAGCACTCAGAAACGAGGGCGCCGTCACTTTCCTGATTGCACCTCATTCCGGGCAGGTGCAAGGGTTTCAGCATGGCAGGAGGGCAAACGCCTTCGACGTTGACATGACACTGGCTGAAGCCGACCCTGCCGACTTCGATGCGATGATACTGCCGGGCGGGGTAATCAACGCCGACAAGCTGAGGATGGAGCCGCAAGCGCGGGTGTTTGTCACCCGGATGGATGAGCAGGAAAAACCTGTTGCCGTTATTTGCCACGGCGCCTGGCTGCTGGTCTCCGCCGGCCTCGTCAGCGGCAGGACGATGACCAGCTACTACACCCTCAAGGATGATATCCGCAACGCCGGCGGCCGCTGGCTGGACAGGGACGGCGTCGTTGACCGCAACTGGGTAAGCAGCCGCAACCCCCTGGATCTGCCGGTCTTTAACAGCATGATGGTGGACCTTTTCAGCTCATATTGGAAGCGCCTTCAAAACTCACAAAGGGCGGCGTAGGCCCGGAAAAACGCGAGTATACAATACTTGATTCTTATTCCCGGCCTGCTTGGCGCCCTTCAAGCGTAGGGGCGGCCCTTCCGGGCCGCCCCTACTTTGTTGTTGGGCGCCGCATTTTGCGCCCTTCGCCTGGTTATTGCCCTTTTACGGAGCCGGGGGAACCGTCACGCTGCACGACCAGTTAGAGCATTCGAAGGTAAGCGCCTTCAGGTTGTCATGCTTGACCAGCTTTGGCTTCGTGTACGGCTCCCGCGTTTTCAGCCTGACGTCCATTGCGGTTCCTCCTGTCTTTATTATGTTTACTGCCTCTGCCATTTTTATCTCTCCTCAGCTAAGGCAATGTGTAGGAGTTGCCGCAAACGTCGGTCGTGCTGCCCGTCATGGTCGTATGGAACCAGGTCACGCCAACCGGGATATTGTACTTCAGCGTCGCGGTAGCCGAGCCGCCCGGCGACATAATGTTCGCTACCGTCAGCGGCAGCGTTGTTGACAGCGTCACGCCGTTGTTGTTGGTGCTGCCGGTGATGTCGATGTCGTAGGCAATGCTGGCGCCGATGTTGCTGTTGGTCCAGTCCACCGAAAGCAGGCCGGCGTTATAATCGGAAAGCGATGCCCAATACGCATGGGGGGCGCCCAGGCTCAGGCTGGGCTTGCCGCCGGAGCAGCTCCCCGAGTACGTCAGCCCGCCGGGAGCAGAGCCGGTAACTATTGGATAGCTATGCTCCTCGGGGGCCAGGAACATCATTCCATAATTATAGTTCCATGCCGCCAGTCCATACCTTAGTCCCTTGTCGGGAGCGCCGGCGTT
The DNA here is from genome assembly GCA_014874175.1 of Thermoleophilia bacterium. GTDB lineage: Bacteria > Actinomycetota > Thermoleophilia > BMS3ABIN01 > BMS3ABIN01 > JACWAD01. Next base: position 24,321 of record JACWAD010000094.1, on the reverse strand, counting down.
GCGGATTCCCAGCGCGTTGAGGCCAATAACCGCAGCATTTGATTCCTGCTGGCCATTGGCGTAAACGATCACAGGCTTGCTGGTGTCGATCGACAGCAGGTTGGTGTAGTCGCCCCCCATATCCTTGGCAAAGAGCTGCTGGTATGGGATGTTGACGGCGCCCGTGATGTGCCCGGCGGCGTACTCGGCGGCAGTCCTGACATCCAGCACGGTGTAATTGCCGATGTTGGCGTCATTGACCTGGCCCGCGCCGGTTCCAGGCCAGATGAACGGCGGGTTGGTGGCATACTCGGACAGGTCGCCGGCCACCCTGGTGATCTCCGCCGGCTCTGTTGAGGTGGTGTTGTTGATTACCGGATACGGATTCGGCACGGGCAGCAGCGCATGCGGCGTGGCTTCCACGCCGTACGTGTGGACATAGATGTCTGAAGAACCCGGCGTTACTTCCGCGAGCACGGAGGTCTCGCCTGCCGAGTTCCATCCCAGGTTGCCCCACTTCAGCGCCGTGATCTGGGGCGCGGGAAAGCCGAAGTACCCGGCCTGGGCCACCGCGCCCAGGGCCATCTCCGCCAGCTTGTCAGTGTGACCGCTGTAGCAGGCGAGGACGATCTCCTTTTTCTGGTGCTTTGCCAGCTGCTGTCTGATGTATAACAGGTTGGCCGGCTTGACAATGTCCTTGTACGAGTATGTGGTTATGTGAATGGCACCCGGGATGTGCCCCAGGCCCATACCGCCGGCAGTCCCCTCATAGGCATTCTGAGCCCTCACGTCGATAACGAGGGGGTCGTTGGTAGGATCATCGCCGGGGCCGATCGCGCCGTCGCCGTTGTCATCCAGCAGCGCCATCAGCGTCGGCGTGTCCATGTAGTTGGTGCCCGGTACAATGCCGCCCGGAGTGGTATTCAGATAGGAATTGCTGGCGTCAGCAATTACGCTGAACTGCTGGTCGCCCGGCGGCGGCGCCGCGGAGCTGCTGGCGACCACGCTCAGCCCGGCCACAATGCTGACTGCGAATATGACAAGGCATGTCAGTCTTAACTGTTTATTCAAATTCCCCATCCCCTTTCTTGTCTTGTGAAGTCTGTCTCCTCCCCCCTGCCGCGCTTTACTTTTTCGATAAACCTCCTCTTTAACCGATTTATTGGCAATGCCACAAGGCATCCGTGACCAAATTATGACCATCAATGTCATATTTTCATATATAAGTTTATTAGGATTCTTTAGGATATTTATTATACGCAATTACAATAAAATGTCAACGCAGCTTGATCTCATTTGCTTATATATAACAGGACGTGTCATGTTTGTTTTTGGACAGGAGGCCATAAGAAGGGCAGGACGCAACAATGAGGTGACGCGCCACGCGGGAACGCAATCACAGCAGGAGCGCGGCATGCTGCGCCCCGCACTTAATGCCCGAAGAACCCTCGCCCTTCCGTATCAGGGTAGAGGAACAGGGTCAACCCGCGCTCGCGGCAATAATCTTTCACTTCTTGGTCTCTGACAGAGCCGCTGGTAGCTAGCACCGCTACCACGCCGGCGGCGGCCAGCTCGGCGGGCCCGTCGGCAAACGGGAAGAAGCTGTCGCTGTAGGCCACCGCGCCCTCGGTGCTGTGGCCGGCGTCCCATGCCCTTGTTACTGCCAGCTTGCAGCCGCCAACGCGGTCCTGCTGGCCGACCCCGTTGCCGATCAGCATGCCGCCCCGCACGAGGGTCATGGTGTTGCTGTTAGAGGTGGATCCGATGGCCCAGGCCAGAATCATGTCATCAAGCTGGGCTGGAGTGGCGCTTCCCAAACGCTCCACCTTGTCAATATTGGGGACAAAAGTATAATTGGGCTGCGCTAGAAAGCCGCCCCGCACGTAACGGATTCGCTGCGCCCCGTCCAGCGAGCCGCTGTCCATCCGGCCCAGCGCTTCGTTGACAAGCAGCCGGCATTTGTCGCCTTTGCGCCTGAGCATTTCCGTGGCGCCCTCGCTGAATGCAGGCGCGATGATGCCGTCCAGCAGGCGGCGGCCGCCGTCCATCTTGTGGGTCATCATGATATCGGCAACCTCCTCATCCACAGGAAAGGTGAGCAGGACAAGGCCGCCAAAAACGGCCCGCAGATCTCCTTCCAGCGCCAGCCGGGTCGCCTGCAGAGGATCATTTCCGGCCGCGGCGCCGCAGGGGTTGCCGTGCTTGCAGGCGACCGCGATCAAGGGCACACTGCCGCCGTTTACGTCAAAACCGGCGGCAATATGCGTTGACGTCTGCAGCAGCCGGTCCAGGTCGCAGAGGTTGTTGTAGCTGGGGGCGGCCCCCTGAATTACCCTAAACCGGTCCAGAGCGAGCGGGTCACCGGAGCCGCCGCTGTACAGGGCGGCCGGCGTCTGGTAGCCGTTCTCGCCGTACTTGCACCTAAGCGCCGGCTCTCCCAGGTTAATATTGGAATTCATCTTTCTTCTCCCTGATGCTGTTTTTCACGAAAAGACGCCATCCCTTGTTTCGCTCCAGGAAAGACGTTGAGCCGCCTCAAACAAGATCATTCACTCTCGGCTCAGGATGACACAGCACAGTATCTAACTGAATCCGGCAAGTTTGCAAACCGGCTACCGTTTCCCCTCGTCCCTGCGCCCTCCCAGGTTGCAGAGAAACCGCCAGACCCTGTAGTACAGAAAAGAGATCAGGCTCTTTTCCCGCAGCGCGAATGTCGGGTGCGCCTCCACAATCTCGCATCCCTTTTCCACCTCAAGCGAAGGAGACTTGGCCATGGCCAGCACCTGGGATGGGTAAACGCTTCTGTGACCAGAGATCAGAAAGCTGATCACGGCGGCGATGGCGGCGTAAGGGGCGATCGCCGGGCCAAACAGTTCCACCGTGAGAATGCTGGCGGCGATCGGCGTATTGGCGGCTCCGGCCACCAGCCCCACCATGCCGATGGCGGCAAAAGTAGCGGGGTCGAGACCAAGCAGAGAGCTGAAAGCGCTGCCGGCGGTGGCGCCGACGAAGAATATTGGTGTAATGATGCCGCCGCTTCCTTCCATGCCCAAGGTGATGCTCGTAAAAACAATCTTGAGCAGGAACGCGTACCAGACAATCTGCGCTCCCGTCAGGGCTCCCTGGATACTGTCAAGCCCCAGGCCCAGGAACTGCCTGGAAAAAATCAGCGTCAGCACGATCAGGAAGGCGCCGCCTACGATTCCGCGCAGGGGCAGCCAGAAGCGCATCCTGTGAGCAATCCTTTCGCCCATTTTCAGCCCCTCGATCAGCAGCAGCGAGCAGACGCCAAAGAAAATGCCGGCCAGGATGACCTTGGAGAAGAACAAGCTGCTAAAGGTGGGCGCGAATTTGATCGCATGGTAAAAATATGACACTCCCAGGTGCGATGAGACTTCGAAGCTGATAATGCCGGCGATGAACGATGGCAGCAGCACCTCGTACATCATGCCGCCAATGAACAGCACCTCGATGCCGAAAATGGAGCCGGCAATGGGCGTGCCGAACACGGAGGCGAAGCCGGCGCTGATGCCGCAGATGACCAGCTTTTTACGGTCGGAGTTGCCAAAGCGGAAAAGGTCGGCAAATGCCGAGGCCAGGCCGGCGCCGATCTGGGCGCTGGGGCCTTCCTTGCCGACCGAGCCGCCCACAACCAGGGTAGCCAGCGTCGCCACCAGTTTGACAGGCACCACCGGCAGCGCGATCTTGCCGGAACGCTTGTGCACCGCCTCGATCACTTTCTCGGTGCCGTGGCCCTTGGCTTCCGGGGCCAGGTACTTGACCAGCACGGAGCTGATGAAAAAGCCCACCGGCAGCAACAGAAAATAGTAATAGTACTGGCCGCTGTAGTTCGTCGCCCATTTCAGCAACAAGAGAAAACCGCCGGAAGAAAAGCCAACTATCACGCCCGTGATCGTGGCCAGCACTGTCCACTTGAGGACGCTGATGAGCATGATGGACTCTTCGGCGGCCGCATGCTTGAGGCGGACCGCAAGCTGTTTCTTGATGATTTCGAAAGAACCGGGCATTTTAGGCTCTGGCGCCCGGCAAGCGGCGGATGCGGAAAAACAAGGAGTTAAGATAAGAAGTGCGGTTACGGTTTCTCGCGTAAGGCCAAACTGATCAGCAGCTCCAGCGCCCGCCGGTCTTGCTGTGCGCCTGCCGGCGGGCTTTCAGTCGAAAGCCTGCGCCAGGTGATCGTATCTTCTGGGCCTCAAAACCATACCGAAGAATTATACCACCGTTAAAAAGACCGCGAAACCAGCACCGCGCAGCTGGCATGGCCGACAACCCGTTCGGTGACGCTGCCCATCAGCAGTTTTTCCAGCTTGCCCCGGCCATGACGGCCCACGACGATCAGATCGACGCCATTCGCCTCGGCTGCCTTGATAATCTCCACGTAGGGCTTTCCGGTTGCGGCAAGCGTCTCCATCTCGACGCCGGCGCCCCTGGCAAGCTCCTTTGCTTCGGCCAGGGCCCCGGCGGCTTCCGCCTCCCGGGCCTCGGACTTTGCCACGGATATAGCCAGCAGCCTGCTGCCGCACTTCCGGCTCATCTTTATAGCTTCCTCCACCGCCATCCTGCCATCGCTCGATCCATCCGTTGCGGCCAGGATAACTCTGCAATCGGTGCTGGCATCCTTGGGAACCACCAGCACATCGCTGGGCATGTCGCCGATCACTTTGGCTGTCACGCTGCCCATCGCCATCCGGGCCAGGTGCGACAGGCCGCGGCGCCCGATGATAATCAGCTCAGATCCGCTTCTCTTGGCTTCTTCGATAATGACGCCAAACGGGTCACCTGTTTTGACTACGATGTCGCATTCAATTCCGGAATCCGCAGCCTTTGCCCTGACCGATTCCTCCAGGTATCTGCGTCCCTCGGCTTCCTGCTGTTGGGCCACGTCCGCCATCGTCCCGATAACATTTGGAGCCAGAAAAGCAAACCTTTGGAAAGACTCGACGACCAGGACGGCCGTAAGCTTGCTGGTGCACAGGCCGGCCAGGCTCAGAGCTTCTCTGATCGCCCCCCCGCTTGACTCGGACCCATCCGTCGCCACCAGTATTTTTTCCAGCTCGCCCAGAGGACATTGTTCGGCCATGTTATTAGCATACCTCCCGGTATTTTCTTCTGCCCGCCAAAGGACAGCTGTCAGATTCCCTCAAATTCCTTGACCGCCTCGGAGTCCAGCGCCTCGCCCTCCTTTTTGGCGATCGAGAGCACGGTAGAAATGATGGTCAGCCCCAGCATGATCGCAATCGCCAGCGCGAGGCCATGCAGAAAAGCTCCGTCCCTGTCGGCTACGGGAATATTATTGCCGCTAAACACATGTTTGACAACAGGGTAGCCTTTGCCGAACAGGTAATTGTGCTCCAGGGTAGTCAATACCAGGCTGGAGACAGCAACGCCGAAAATCGACCCCAGCGACCTGGTCATATTCAGAATCCCGCCCGCCACGCTAAGTTTGTCCCTGGGGGCCGCTCCCATGATGGCGCTATTGTTGGGGGGCGTGAACATACCCATGCCCACCCCGATAACAACCAGCTCGATGATCAGCAGCCACACGGCGGTCGCCGAGCCCAGGAAAAACATTGCCAGGCAGCCGACTGAGGCCGTCACCATGCCGGCGGTAGTCATGATTCTCGATCCATACTTGTCAGAAATGTTGCCCGAAAACGGGGCCACAATCGCCATCGAGAGAGGTACAGGCGTCAGAAGCAAGCCTGCTGCCCCAGCGCTGAAATTGAGCACGTTCTCCATGTAGAACGGCATCAGGAACAGAATCCCAAACAGCACGTAATACGAAAGCATGCCGGTCACATTTCCCAGCAGGAACAGCCCGTTCTTGAACATATTGAAATCTATCAGCGGGAACCTGATTCTAAGCTCGGTAATGGCAAAGATCACCAGGAACACAACTGCGATCGCCAAGTAGGCAATAATCGTGGGGTTAATTCCCTGGGTTCCCATCCCGTTAATGCCCAGCACCAGCCCCCCCAGGCCGATAACAAAAGCCAGGGTGCCAAAGTAATCCACCCTTTCCTTTTCGGCAGCCTTCTCGCTCTTGGGAAGGATCAGCAGCGCCGCCGTGACGCCAATCAGGCCGATGGGCAGGTTCACATAGAAGATGGCCCGCCAGCCGATGGCGGCGATCAGTATGCCGCCAACCAGAGGGCCGATGGACATCGAGATCGCCTGGACGGCGCCCTGGATGCCGATCGCCTTGCCCCTCTCACTCGAAGGAAAGGAAGAAACGATAATCGCCACTGAATTTGCCTGCAGAAGGCCGGCGCCCACCGCCTGCAACACGCGCGAGCCAATCAGAATATAAGCGCTGGGCGCCAAGCCGCAGAAGAGCGAGCCGACCGTAAATACAACAAAGCCGATCGTATACAGCCTGGTCCGGCCCAGCATATCCGCCAGCCGGCCAAAGAACGGCAGGAAAATCGTCAGCGTGATCATGTAGGCCATCGCCACCCACGCGATCATTGAGGTGGAGACGTTAAAATCCGATTTCATCGTCGGCATGCCGACGTTGACGATGCTGACGTCCAGCGCCGACATGGTGGCGCCCATCAACACCGTTGTTAAAATGAACCATTTCCAGTTCGGCTTGCTGGAAAAGAACGGATGGGGAAAGCTCGCCAAATTACTCACGCTCCTCGCTCATCATACCGTTAATACCCGTACACCTGCATCATGGCGCCGTTTGGGGGATTGCTCCGTTCGGCTGTCTGCCCCGCCTCCGGCCCGGTCATGTATAACAGACTGCACATTAAATATAAGTAAATCTTATCAATGTCATATTCTTTGATAAGTTTACGCGTTATCGTTTTAAATTTAAACACTTTTCTATATCTTTTTCCAGACTTGCGTTTCATTATGATACAGGGTTCCCGTGAATAATTATTTTATTTGAAAGCAGCCGTTGCTTATCTTATTAATAACAAAGCTCCATTTAAAGGTGTTGGCTTTTCCCCTGATGTATAATCTAATCAATGTCCCTCCGCAAAAAGATCATACTCAGTTTCCTCATCAGCGTCCTGATTGTTGGCACCCTCGCCACATTTGAGTACATTAATTTCATCCAGGAAAAAAACCAGATGCGGTTTCTGGAGGTGGCCGATTCAGCCCGGGACAGGTCGCTGAAGATCTTAAGGCACGAGAAAAACTTCTTTCTCTTCCCGGACAAGGCGGCGCAGGAATCGGCGGCGACACTGGGCTACCTGTCCGAGCTGGACGGCCTCACGGGAGACATCGAGGCGGAAGATCCCTCGGCCGCCGTCAATTTAAGGGGCCTCATTACAACCTACCAGTCTGAATTTATTAGTATCCAGGCTCTGCTGGCGCAGATATCGCAGGGAATTGACGCGCTTGGAACAACCAGTCCCGGGGCTGCCGGGGCTATCCCCCTGCTTAAAGCCGAATCACGCGACAATCCTTCACTGGCGGCGGCCTACCTTAAAAGCAGCCTCTCGCTTCCGGCCGGCGACTCCCGGGTGGCGGCGCTTGGATTGCTCAGCACCCGGATTAATCAGCTGCGCGACACCAGCAACAATATTGTTACTGCCGCCAATGACCTGGACAAGAACACCCGCAGCAGCGCCGGCAATGTTATCAACCAGTCCCAGCTCGAGATACTGGTTGTCTTCCCGCTGTTTCTTATGATTGGCCTGGGGGCTCTGCTTTACGTCAGCTCGGATGTCGTCAAGAAGGTCAAGGCCCTCACGGGCGCAATCGAGCGGATCAGCAAGCTGTTCGGCCCCAAGACACCGCGGCCTGGAGGAGGCGGTGGGCGGGTGCGCAAGGATGAAGTTGATATCCTGGTTGACAAATTTAACAGAATGAACCACCTGCGCAGCGAGTGGGAGCGCCGGATCCGGGAAAAGAACCAGGAGGCGCTGCTGCAGGCAAAAAAGCTGGCGGCGATCGGCACCCTCGCCTCTGGCGTGGCTCACGAATTGAACAACCCTCTTAATAACATCAGCCTCTCGGCCCAGGTGCTGAAGAAAAAAATCGGCGCCGGCGAGCCGCCGGCCGTGATGCGAATCGTCAATGATATTGTCGGGCAGACCGAGAGGGTGCGGGACATCGTCAGCAACCTGCTGGAGTTTGCCCGCGAGCGGGAGCTGCAGCTTAAGAAGGTGAATATCAACAGCCTGGTTGCCGGCGCATATAATCTGGCGCAAAAGTCGGCGCACGCAGACGGAATTGAATTTGAGCTGGACTCCGGCGGCCGCGAGGTCAGGCTGCAGGCGGACCAGCCGCAGCTGGAGCGCGCCTTTGTCAACCTGTTTACAAACGCCATCGCCGCCATAGAAGGAGAAGGCAAAATCGCAGTTCATATCAGCCCCAAGAACGGCGATCTGGAAATCCTGGTCTCCGACACCGGCAAAGGGATACCGCCCTCAGACAGGGAAAAGATCTTCGATCCCTTCTTCACAAAAAAAGACAAGGGGACCGGTTTGGGGCTGGCGATTGTATTGAGTACAATTCGGAAGCACGAAGGGCAAATATCGGTGATTAGCGAAGAAGGCATCGGGACCATCTTTGAAATTATTCTGCCCCTGGAGAAGCGCCCATGACTTTCAGGATTCTGATAGCAGAGGATGAGGACATCACCAGGAAACATCTGGCTGACATTCTCCGTGATGAAAGTTACGAGGTGGAGAGCACCGGAAACGGCGTTGACGCCCTCAATGAAATAAAGTCAAAAGACTTCGATGTGCTCATTGCCGACATCAAGATGCCTAAAATGGATGGCCTCGAGCTGCTGACGCGGGTGAAGAAAATTTCACCCGAGACAGAAGTGCTCGTCATTACCGGTTTCGGCAGCATCAACTCGGCCGTGGAGGCAATGAAGAAAGGCGCTTTTGATTACCTGCCTAAGCCTTTCGATCTCGACGAGCTGCTTCTGAAGGTGCAAAACATCCTTAAGCAGAAAGAGCTCGCCCAGGAGAACGTTGCCTTGCGCACATCCCTTGACCTCGGTAAAAATATCAATGTCATTGCCGAGAGCAGGGGCATGAAAAAGGTGCTGGAGATGGTCAACAGCATCCAGGGGTCGGACTGCAACGTTCTTCTTACCGGCGAAAGCGGGGTGGGCAAGAACCTGCTCGCCAAGGTTATCCACTACTCCAGCGCGCGCCGCGACAAGCCCTTCCTGTCCCTGAACTGCGCCACTTTCTCCGAAGAGCTGCTGGCCAGCGAGCTGTTCGGCCACGAAAAAGGGGCCTTTACGGGGGCGGATTCGCGCAAACAGGGCTTGATGAAAATCGCCGGCAAGGGCACTCTCTTTTTTGACGAGATAACCGAAATGTCGCCCAACCTGCAGGCCAAGCTGCTGAAGGCCATCGAGGAGAGGGAGTTCTATCCGGTTGGCGGCATAAAGCCGGTCCGGGCGGACGCCAGGTTCATTGCGGCCACAAATCAGAACATCAGTGAGGCGGTAGCCAGGGGCTCGTTCCGGAAGGATCTCTACTACCGCCTTAATGTCATGGAAATATACGTGCCGCCGCTGCGCGAGCGCAGGGGAGATATTGCGCCCTTAAGCAAATTCTTTCTGCGCAAGCACGTGCGCGAATACGGCAAGAAAATAAGCAGGTTTGACAGGGAGGCGCTCGATGTGCTCAAGCGGTACAGCTATCCGGGCAATGTGCGCGAGCTGGAAAACATCATCGAGCGCGCCGTCATTCTGGAAAAGGGTACATTTATAACCGCCGAATCCCTGCCACAATCGCTGCTTATGTTTCAAATAGAAACCTCGCTGGAACCGGACAAGGTAAAATCCCTGGCTGAAATTAACAGGGAATACGTGCATTCCGTGCTGGAGATGTTTGGCGGCAACAAGTCCGAAGCCTCCCGTGTGCTGGGCGTTTCCCGCACCAGCCTCTGGCGCATGCTAAAGGAAGAAAAATAGGCCGGCCAGGGATGTTTCGTCAGAATTTCTGTTAACTGTTTCGCTAGCGTTTCTTATTGAAACGTTTTTTTGAAGCAACCGCCCCAAATCTTCTTTTCCGCCCTGAACGAGCGCTGATTGCCGCTAAATTTATCCCTTTTTTGCAGGCTAATTATAAAGCTGGCATGGTTCTTGCTCCTTCACTTTTTATAAAGAGAAAAAAAGGAGGAGTCATGTCAGGACAGGAACTTCTATACGTAGCCTATAAGGATGAGCACTACGAGCATGGCATTTCTTACGCCATATATCTCGCCAAACTGCTCAGCAAGCCTCTCCGGATCTTGCTGCTCAGCAGCCACGGCTCCGGCAGCCGGTTTGAGAAGGCGTTGACCTCCATTGCTTCGGTCTCCCCTTTCCCGGATGCCTATGCCGAGGCCGCGGCGGCCCTGCATGAAAAAAACAGCCGCCAGGCTTCTGTGCCGGTAGAAAGCCTGCTGATCGAAAAATGCAATCACCACGGCATCGCAGCTACCGTGCATGCCGAGCTGGAGGCGACCGCGTCCACGATCATGTGTTTTCTGCGAAAAATGAAAGTAGACATGGTTCTGCTCAGCCCCATGGTTACGGAAAGCCGCACTATCCGCAAACGCATGCTGAAGCACTCGCCCCACCCCGTTGTCACCATGGCGCGCGGCGGCGCCCCTGCATATCCTGTTTCTCCCGCGCTGCCGGCGGATGAGGCCAGTGTATAAGAGGCTGCAAAAAAACGGCTCCATTGACAAGAACGGCCTGGAGGCGGCGCTGAAGCTGTCTGAAGAATCCGGCAGGCCGCTGGAGCAGATCCTGCTGGAAAGGGGCGTGCCCAAGTGCGAGGCCCTGGTCAGCCTCTCCGAGCACTACGGCTGCCCTTACATTGAGTACGATGAAGACCTGATGGTGTCATGGAAAATTATGCGCCGCGTCGACGCTGAAGAGCTGAAGCAGAAGCTGTGGATGCCGATCTCCATCCAGGGCGGCCGGGCCGAGGTCATCGCCAGCCAGCCCCACGCTCCACAAGTAGTCAAGGATATCAAAAGCACGCTAGGGGTCAGTCAGGTTGACTTCCGCGTTGCCCTGCCAAATGACATCGTCCGCATCATCGAGAACAACCAGGACCTGAACCCCGGCTTCCCCCCCGAGGCCGGCAGGACGCCGCTGGCCAGGACCAGAACCTATCTGGCAGGCGTGCGCTCTTCGCTGGCCGTCCAGCGGACCTCGATGGCCAAGGCGAGGACGGCGCTGGCGTTCCTGCGCACCGGCATCTCGCTTATCACAATCGGCGTGGCATTCATCAAGCTGTTTGGCGCTGGACTCTTCCTGCCGCTTGATCTGGCCCTGATCGCAACCGGAGCCTATTCAATTATTGATGGTCTTAAATGGTACATCCCCGCCCGGAGCGAGGCGGTAAAAAAAACAGGCTACCAGGAAACAGCAAAGGCTCCAGAAATGACAGTCTTGTTGACTCATAATGAGGATTCTGATATTGAGTTCAGCCGCACTAAAAGGGTATCAGGAGCCGGCCGGCTGCGGCGGGCCTGGGGGCGGCTCTCCCCGGTGATGCGGCGCCGTTTCCTTGCAAATGACCGCACTGACCTGGCGGAGGGGCGGACCATCTTTGCCTCCATGCGCACCACGATGGCGCAGGCGCGCACCGGCCTTGCCTTCGCCAGAAGCGGTGTCGCCTTCGGAGGCCTGGGGCTGGGCCTGTTCACCAGGTTCCCCGGGGGAGACTTAAGGTATCTGGATTATTTTCTCATGGCCGCAGGCGTCCTGATGGTGTTTGAAGGTTTCTACTGGTACCGCTCCGGATACCTGGCCGGCAGAAGCGGTCTGAGAAGCTTTTTTGACGCTCTTAAGGAAGATACGATCTGGGACGAGGCTTTTCCCGCCCTGCACCGGTCACGGCATAAAGCGCCGCCGGTTGGCGCCGGCCACTCACCGGGCATTTGGGGCACAACCGGGCTGGCGCTGGAGCGGACAGTTCTGGCCGAGCGCCGCAATCTGATGGCGCTGGTGCGCACCGTGATGGCGCACTCGCGCACGGGGCTGTCCTTCATCCGCACCGGCATGAGCATCGCCGGCGTCGGCGCCACCCTGGTGGTACTGACCCTGCCCAACGGCGTTTCCTGGAAACTGCTGCCGCTGCTGCTGGTAATCGCCGGGATGATCCTGGCCGGGGACGGGCTGCGCTGGTGCCTGACATCGGAAAGGCTCAGGCGTGAGTATCCCTATTGCCGCGGCGGGCTGGAGATCAGCCTGCCGGATTACGGCAAGCCGGCCCGCCTCTGGGGCAGGGTGGTGTTTGAAGATGATTTCTAGGCAACTTGTCACATACCGCCGGCTGGCGGAAACCGGCGTGATCAGCAAAAAGCAGCTTAAGGCCGCATACGCTTCCGCCGCCGAAAGGAACGCAGAAATCGAGGCGGTTTTGATGGAAGAATACGGAGTGCCAAAAAAAGAGCTGCTTGGCGCCCTCTCGGAGGAGTTCGGCTTCCCCGCCATCGAGTTTGACGAGCGTCTGCCCGTGCCGCCCGAGCTGCTGGAAGGCCTGGAGCCGGAGAGGCTGAAGCGTGAGCCCATGTTCCCATTGATCCTTGAAAACGGCAAGGTCATTGCCGCCCTGAATGATCCGGGCTCGCCCGTGGTTCGCGAAGAGATCGACCGCTTTGTGCAGGGACCCTATTCGCCCAGGGTCAGCCTGGTGATGGAAATTCTTTGGTATGTCCAGGACTACCTGAATGACCGCCCCGGCCGCATTATCGGCACTGAGCGCACCGGGCTCGCCTTCTGGCGCAACACGATGGCGGCGTGGCGGACGCGGCTGGCCTGTTACCGCACGGAAATGGCGCGCATGCGGACCTGGCAGGCGCTGGCGCGGTGGGGCCTGGGTACGGTGACGCTGGCGGCGGCGTTTATCATTCTTGACTGGAAGTTTGTCTTTTCGCAGGCGTTGATCTGGCTGCTGGCTGCTGCGGGGTTGGCGATTGCCGGCTTCGGCACCTGGCAATATGGAAAGCTTCGCCATTCAATGCTTAGGATGGCAGGTCCGCAAACACTGGCGGAGGTGACCGCGGCGACAGTCTCCTTCCTTGAGCGTTACCACCTGGAAGATGCGCCCCGTCCCAAAACCAGGGAAACAATGCTTGCCCGGCTGGAAGACCTTCTGCCAAGCTACAGCACCATTCTGAAGCCGGCGCCGGAAAGCCGGATGCGGACATACCTGGCGCGGGAGCGCAACATCCTGGCGGCGCACAGGACGATAGCCGCATGTTACCGCACGGTTTACGCCCGCGCCAGGACAGGGCTGGGATTCATCCGCACGGGAATAGTCTTTGCCAGCATCGGCGTTGGGCTGACCAAGGTATACGAACTTAGGGCGCCGGGATTGTGGGGCATGCTGCTTGCCAGTGCGGGGATGCTGATGATGATCGACGGCTTCTTGTGGTATTACCCCGCCAGAAAGGAAGAGCCGGAGCTGGACCGGCAGCTGGGCGAGCCGGTGCCCCAATCATACGCTTACAAAGCGGAGGAAGAACTGCCGGCCATGTAAAAAAAGTTTCACGTTTAAAGTTTCACGTGGTAAAGAAAGGTTGCTTTTGTCAGTTCCTCAGTAAAATATCATTCTGAGTCGCCGCAGGCGGCGAAGAGTCTGGGTTCTAAGCCCGAGATCCTTCGGCATCGCCTCGGGATGACAATTACCCATTGGCAATCTTTTTAATCTTTGCCAGGTTCCAGCACGCAGGATCACGCTGGCAAAAAACAGACTTTCATTCAAACAGGCCCACCAGTTTAAATGCGTTTACATCCACAAGCCCTTTGTCGGTAAGCTTCAACTTTGGCACCACCGGCAGAGCGAGGAAAGACATCGTTATGAACGGATCCGGAAGCTGGCAGCCGAGGCCGGCTGCGGCCTGGGTCACCCGCCGGGATGCCCCTGCAACTTCGGCCAGGGGCCGGTCCGACATGAGGCCGGCGACCGGCAGAGGCAACGAGGCCAGCACCTCGCCGGCGGCGACGGCGACGGCGCCGCCTCTCATCCGGGCAAGCTCCAGCACCGCCAGGCGCATGTCGCCATCACTAACCCCGACGGCAATAATGTTGTGGGAGTCATGAGCCACCGAGCTGGCCAGCGCCCCCCGCTTGAGGCCGACGCCGCGCACGAAGCCAAGGCCGATGTTGCCGCTGGCGTGGTGGCGCTCGATCACGGCCAGCTTGAGGATGTCCCGGTCCGGATCGGAGACCGCCAGGCCGTTTTCGATTCTGGCATTGACAACAAGTTTTTCTGTAATGACCTGATCGGGAATGATGCCTATCACTTTCAGCCGCCCGCCGGCCGCCGGGATAGCGAGACGGTCGAGGCTTGACACATCAATATTAACCGTGCCATGAACGACGCCTGCGGGATTTCCAGCCTTGAATGGAAGCGCCGCCCCATCTCTGGCCACCAGGCGCCCCTGCTTGAACACGCTGGCGACACTCACCTGCTCAAGATCGTCAAGGACCAGCATGTCGGCCATGTAGCCGGGAGCGATGGCGCCCAGGCCTGCCAGCCCATAATGGGAAGCCGTGTTGATTGTCGCCATCCGGATGGCGGTTACGGGCGGCACGCCCCCGCTGATCGCCAGGCGCACCAGGTAGTTGATGTGCCCTTCACAGATCAGGTCCACCGGGTGGCGGTCGTCCGTGGCCAGACTGAAATGTGCGGCGTTTTCTTTCTTGACAATAGTGATGAGATCTGCCAGATTCTTGGCGGTGGACCCCTCGCGGACAAGGATGTGCATGCCCAGACGCAGTTTTTCCATGGCCTCGGCGGCCGCGACGCACTCATGGTCGGAGATAATGCCGGCGCCGATGTAGGCTGCCAGGTCCCTGCCACTCAGGCCCGGGGCATGCCCGTCGACAGGGCGGCCCGCCGCCAGCTTGATCTTTGCCAGCACTTCAGGGTCGGAGTCAAGCACGCCGGGGTAATTCATCATCTCGGCAATGCCGAGCACGCGCTCTTTGCCAAGTAGCGGCTCCAAGGCCCGACTGTCCAGCCTGGCGCCGGACGTCTCCATGCCGGTGGTCGGCACGCATGAGGGCAGCATCACGTATACGGAGACCGGCAGATCCCGGCTGGACTTGAGCATGTAATTGATGCCCTCCTGGCCCAGGACGTTGGCAATCTCGTGCGGGTCAATAATCACTGAAGTCGTGCCCAGGGGAATGACGGCGCGGGCGAACTCCGGCGGCGTCAGCATCGTGCTTTCAATATGAATGTGGGAATCGATGAAGCCGGGGCAGAGATAGCGGCCGCCCAGATCAATGACTTCCCTGCCGCTGTAATCGCCCAGGCCGGCGACACGGCCGCCAAAAACAGCGACGTTCGTGCGGATGACATCGCCGGAGAGAACGTCAACCAGCCGGGCGTCTTTAAGAACCATATCCGCCGGCGCCTGCCCCCGGGCCGCCATGATAAATTGCCGCAACTTCATCTGGCGCGGCTATCTGCCCTGGGCTGGTGTGAACTCCCGCATGAGCTCCCGGTAATCACAGAAACTACATCTTTTTAAAAACGAAAATCATACCAAAGTTTGATTAAAAACAGCAAAGCACATGATAGAATTAAAATTGGGGTTCCCCCTGGGGCCAGGGTTGTTGTTGCGCTCATTTTTTATTTGTATCACAAATACTATCATTGACCAATAAACTCTACCTCTGCACCAGCAAGTACTCGTACGCCGAAAGGGCCGCCTTGGCGCCTTCGCCTGCCGCCACCACAATCTGCTTGTCGCGCACCTGGGTGACGTCGCCGGCCGCAAAAACCCCGTCGACGCCCGTGCGGCAATCGCAGTCGACAATGATCTCCCCCAAGGGATTAAGCTGCACCAGCCCGACGGCAAAATCAGCGTTTGGATGCAGGCCAGCCTCAACAAAAAACGCCCGGACGTCAATTTCCTTTCTGTCCTTCCCGTCGGCAGACGCGATCGCGACTGATTTAACTTCCTTGCCGTCCCCCTTGATCTCGGCAGGCTGCCAGGAGAGGTGCTTGCAGATGCGGTCTTCGGCCAGCACCTTGCCCATCAGCACCTCATCCCCCCTGAGCCTGTCGCGCACAACCAGATGCACGTGGGGACAGATCGCAGACAGTTCTAGCGCAGCCTCCATGGCGGAATTCCCGCCACCGGCAACCATGACGCTCTCGCCCGCGCAAAGCGGCGCATCGCAGGTTGCGCAATAACTTACGCCCCTGCCCACATACTCGCGCTCGCCCGGGATATTAAGCATTCGCGGCTGCTTGCCGGAGGCAATTATGACGCTCCGCCCCAGAAATGACTTTTCCGATGCGGTCGTCGCCTTTTTCAGGCCCCCTTCCAGCTCGAGCCTGGTCACTGGCTGACCGGTGATAAGCACAACGTTGGGAAACTGCCTCACCTGTTCTTCAAACTTAGCCATCAGCTCCGGGCCTGTGACAAACTGAAACCCCATGTAATTCTCAACGTCCGCGGTCAGGATCGGCTGCCCTCCGAGCAGGTCGGCAAGGAGCAAGGTTTTCATGCCCTTTCTGGCCGCATAAACTGCCGCCGTCAGCCCTGCCGGGCCGCCGCCGATGATGATCATGTCAAAGATTTCGGCGACTTCGCGGACAGGATGCGGGCGCCGCCCCAGCTTGCGGTCGATCTCCCCCCTGGCGTCAAGGATGAGAAAATCCTGATAGCCGCCGATGTACTCGTCGCCGATAAATATCTGGGGAACGAAGCTCTTGCCGGTGAGGCTGCGCATCTCGGCGAGCGCCAGCAGGTCGGCGGCCACGTCCTTCTCGCTGAAATCCATTCCCCTCTCACGGAATAGAGCCTTCAGGCGCCGGCAAAAAGGTCAACCAGGGGTTGTGTAAATTTTTATTTTTTTCTGGGCTGCTGTTTCCGCCATTTATCACTCTCCGGCATGAAAAGACTTTCGCCGCCCCGCTGATTGCCCTGCCCCCGCACTAGGCCAATTCAATGCTCAAAGTCAACCTCAACCCGGACCTCATCCGCTGACGCCATCGCTACTTGACCGTCACAGTCCCTTTCATGTTTTGTGAAACGTGGTATTTGCAATAGTAAGGGAATGAACCCGTTTGGCTGAACGTGAAGCTGAACGATTTCCCCGGATCCATGTTGCCCGAATCAAACATGCCGTTGTCGGCTGTGGCCGTATGGGCGACGGAGTCATCGTTGGTCCATGTTACTTTTGTGCCTTTGCTGACCGTGATATCGGCGGGGTTGAAGGCGATATTCTTCATCGACACGCTGGCTGTATTTCCGCTAACTGTTGCCGCTCCTCCCGCCGGGGTCCCACCGCTACTGTAGCCGCAGGCAAAGGGAAAAAGTGCGGCGACGGCCGTCAGTCCGATCAATGCCAAGAGTCTTTGCCTCTTGCGCGTTCCCTTCATTGGGCTCCTCATTCTTTTAAAGCGGCGGGCCGGTTAATTGTTGTCAGAAAGCCGCTTGCCGGCTGCTAATCCTCTTCGATGATGATGATCTCGGCCGGGCATTCATCAACCGCATTCTGAACCGCCTCGCGCAGGCTTTCATCAGGATTTTCCTTGATAACCATCGCCAGGCCGTCCTCTTCATTGATAACAAACACCTCCGGGCATTCATCCGAACAAATGGCGTCGCCTAGACATTCATCCCTGGGCTCGATCTTTACACGCATGCTCTCTCCTTTTCTAGCCTTTGGCCCGGCCGGCTTGCCTGAACGTTTACTTTAATTACCACCGAGGTAAAATTCTAAAACCGTCGCGGGCTAAAGAATAACAGTTCGGTGCTTTATATAATATCCAATCTGCAATGTACAACATCAACCAGCGAAGCTGATATGATGTCGGGTTAACAGGGTTGCAGGCAAGCCAGGCTTTTACCGACCGGAGGAGCGCATGGAATTCAATATCGCAACTGAACAAACTGCCGGCGGGGTTGCAGTGATCGAGGTTGCCGGCGAGCTTGACCTTTACACGGCTCCGCGGCTGAAAGAGGCTCTGCTGCAAGCCCTGGGAGACGGAATGCTTAGGATCGTTATTGACATGTCGGGAGTCCATTTCATTGACAGCTCCGCCCTGGGGGTGCTAATCGGAGGGGTCAAGCGGCTCAAGCCCAAGGATGGCAGGCTCGTTCTTGTTAGTGTGGACGAAAACGTCAACTGGATTTTCCAGATCACAGGCCTAAACAGTGTCTTCGATATCTTTCAGACCAGGGAAGAAGCGCTTGAAGGCATCACAGCATAAAAACCGGTTTTGCAGGCATGCCGATTGAGTTGCATGCTGAAAGCCTCACTGCAATTTCATCTTCAACGTAATTTTTCTGTCCCGCCGATTTTGCCAAATTTACCGATGATAAGGGAGCGGTAGTTGTCAATTAATTCTGTAGTCTGTATCAAGCAGGTTCCCGACACAAGCCAGGTCTGGATTGATCCGGAGACGGGCAGCCTTGTCCGCAAGGGGATTCCATCCGTTGCCAATCCTTACGACCTGTACGCGCTGGAAACGGCCCTCGGCATCAGGGACCGGTTCGGCGGATTTATCACTGCGCTTTCAATGGGTCCGCCGCAGGCTGAGGAAGTCTTAAGAAAAGCTCTCGGCTACGGTGTGGACCGGGCCGTTCTGCTCTCCGACCGCGCTTTTGCCGGCGCCGACACGCTGGCCACCACATACGCGCTGGCGGCGGCTGTCAAAAAAATCGCAGCCGGGCGGCCTTCACAAACAGGGGGCGGCAGCGGCGTTGACATCGTCTTTTGCGGCAAGCAGTCGATTGACGGCGACACCGGCCAGGTTGGCCCCGGTCTGGCGCGGCGGCTGGGGTTCAGCCAGTTGACCTATGTCTGCTCTCTTATTGAAATTGACGTTAAGGCAGGGTGTGTTGAAGCATGGCGCCGGCGTGAAGACGGGCGCGAGCTCCTCCGGGCTCAATTGCCGGTTGCCGTCACGGTAACCGAGCAGTGCAGCCACATCCGCTACGCATCGCTGCCGGACCTGATCGCTGCCGCAAAGAAACCTGTCGAGGTCTGGAGCGTGCCGGACCTGGATGTGGACAGAGGGCGCCTGGGGCTTAAGGGCTCCCCTACCAGGGTGAGCAGAATCTTTGCTCCGCCGGCCAGAAAACGGGGGGAAACCCTTTCAGCGCCCAGCAAACCGGTCACTGAAGTGGTGGAAAACCTGTTTGACAGGTTGTCGGAACGCGGACTGAAGATCGGCAGGCGCGGTGGCTGAGGAAAAGAAAAACGCGGCGCGAAGAGGCAGGAATAACCTGGCGGCAGAAGACGCCTCCGTAAACGCCGCTAATGGGGGCGAGGTCTGGGTTGTCATCGAGCACGAAGGCCCCGAGGCGGCGTCCGTCTCCTGGGAGCTTGTCGGCGCGGCCCGGCTGCTGGCGGATGAGCTTGGCGTGCGCGCCGCCGCCGTCATCATCGGCGCCGGCGGGCGTGAGCTGGCCGCCAGGGCGTGCGCCTCAGGCGCCGCCGCCGCTTACCTGGCTTCTGGACCCAAACTGGAGGTATATTCGGCCGATCCGCACTGCCAGGCGCTGGTGGAGCTGGCCGTCCGCCACAAGCCCGGGATCATTCTGCTGGGCGCCACAACGCGCGGCCGCGACCTCGCTTCCGCCGCCGCAACCGAGCTGGAGACCGGGCTGACCGCCGATTGCACCGAGCTTAAAATCGATCCGGAAAAAAAACTGCTGCTCCAGACCCGTCCCGCCTTTGGCGGCAACGTGATGGCTACCATTATTACACCGAGGCACCAGCCGCAGATGGCGACCGTCAGGCCGGGAGTTTTTCCGCAGCCCGGGCACCTTCCGGAAGCGCCGGGTGAAATCATCACTTCCCGGGCGCGGCTGAAGGCAACTGCCGCTTCAGTCAAGCAGCTTGAATTCATTCCGGATCCGGAGGACGAGCTTTCCCTGCAGGGAGCCAAGGTGATTGTCGCCGGCGGCCGGGGCCTGAAAGCTGCGCGCAACTTTGCTCTCCTGGAAGAGCTGGCGCAGGAACTGGGCGGCACGGTTGCCGCCTCGCGGGCGGCAGTGGACGCCGGCTGGATCTCGGCCCAGCGGCAGGTGGGACAGACCGGCCAGACGGTGAGGCCGGTGCTTTACTTCGCCATGGGCATCTCCGGCGCCATCCAGCACCTTGCCGGGATGCAGGCTTCTGACATTGTAGTGGCCGTTAACAATGACCCCGGGGCGCCTATCTTCGAGGTCGCCGATTATGGCATTGTCGGCGACCTGTTTGAAGTGGCGCCCGCCCTGCTGGAGGAAGTCAGGCGCCGCAAGGCGCAGGCCGGGGCCGCCGGCGGCCTGAGGATAGAGACAGGAACGAGCAAATGAACGCTGGTCAACACAAACCCGGCGCAAACGGGACGGTCCCTTCACGCTTCGACGCCATCGTTGTCGGCGGCGGGCCGGCAGGCCTGGCGGCCACCTTTACCCTGGCCAGCGCGGGCGCCACCGTTGCCTGCCTGGAGCGGGGCACCTGGTCCGGCAGCAAGAACATGATGGGCGGAGTCATTTACTCACATCCCACAGCCAATGTTTTCCCCGGGTTCTGGCGCGAGGCTCCCCTGGAAAGGCTGGTCACCCGCCGTGACATGTGGTTCGCCACCACCGACTCGGCCATCAAGGCGTCCTTCGAGTCCGCTGACTTTGGCCAGGAGCCGTTCAACTCATTCACCGTCTACCGCTCCCGTTTTGACAAGTGGCTGGCGGCGCAGGCTGCGGCTGCCGGCGCCTGGATGGTCACGGAAACGCTGGTGGAGGATCTGCTCCAGGAGAACGGCCGCGTAGTCGGCATTCGCAGCGGCCGGCCGCAGGGAGACCTGGAAGCCGACGTGGTTATCATCGCTGAAGGGGTCAATCCCTTCCTGACCGAGAAGGCCGGGCTGGCCTCCTGCCCGCCCCAGGCCCCCAATGTTGCCCTGGCGGTCAAGGAGGTGCTGGCGCTGCCCAAGGAAAAGATCGAGGACCGCTTTGACCTTGAGCCCGGCGCCGGCGCCGCCATCGAGATAATCGGCGAGATCACCGGCGGCCTGCCGGGAACCGGTTTTATCTACACCAACCAGGACACTATCTCCATCGGCGTCGGCGTCCTCCTTGACAGCCTCGTTGACAATGTTACAGAGGCTTATTCAATCCTGGACAAGTTCAAGCAGCAGCCCCAGCTGCGGCGCCTGATCCAGGGGGCAAGCCCGCGCGAGTATTCGGCCCATCTGATTCCAGAGGGAGGATACCGCTGCATGCCGCAGCTTTACGGCGATGGCGTGCTGGTGGCCGGCGACGCCGCCGGTATGGTCAATCCGATCAATAGCGAAGGAGCCAACCTGGCGCTGCTTTCCGGCCAGATGGCGGCTGAAACGGTGCTGGCCTGCCGCCGCCATGGCAGTTTCGACCGGGATGCGCTGTCGCTTTACCGGCAGCAGTTGGAAAAAAGCCTCATCATCAAGGATCTGAAGAAATACGAGAACGCCACCCCCTTTCTGGCTTCCCACCCACAGCTGTTCGGGCTTTACCCGGAGCTGATGGCCACCATTGCGCGGGAGTTCCTGACTGTAGACAATCTCAGCAAGGCCGACAAGGAGAAGCTGCTGCTGAGGCTGTTCCGCTCTCAGGTTCCCGCGCGCAGGCTGCTTAAGGATTTGTTCGACGCCTGGAGGTCGCTCACATGAGTGCGGAACATGATCAAGAAAATCAGCCTGAGACTCAACCCGCAACAGTATCAGGAGAAGAAACTGCCGTGCCGGCTGACGCCGGCATCCTTCCCGATCCGGAGGAACTCGGCTTCCCGCAGCCGCCGCCGACGGTGGCAAACAAGCTGGGACTGGTCAAGTTCAATCTCGACACCCAGCCGCACCTGAGCATAAAAAACGCCGGGGTCTGCCAGCGCCGCTGCCGCCAGAAGTTTTGCACCCACTCCTGCCCGGCCCAGGTCTACCATTGGGAAAGCGAGGAAAAAAGGATCTCCATCTCCTACGAAGGCTGCCTGGAATGCGGCACCTGCCGCAGCGGCGGCTGTCCATACGACAACATCGAGATGCGTTACCCGCGCGGCGGCTACGGGGTGCAGTACCGGTTCGGATAAAATGCGAATGCCTTCCACTGCGGGCAAGCTCTCGGCATCAATACCAGAAGAAATACCAGGCGGCGCTGCTGATCCAGATGGCTATTATGGCAACGAACAACGTTATGCCAAGTTTCGGCAGCCAGTCAAAGCGGCTGGCTAAGCGGGCAATTGAGATTTTGGCAAAAATCAGCGACAGAACAAGACCGCCAAGCAGTGAGTGGACCTGCGCCCGCGTTGGGATCACTGGCAGGTTCGGCCTGATCACAAAAATGCAGTCATAAGCGATGGTGAGAATAACCAGCAAGGCGGCATAACCCTCCAGCCTGTGAAACTGCGCCGCCCGGCGGCGCGCCTTTGGGGAGAACCGGCCCAGCCAGCCCATCGCCACGGCTATGGCAGCCAGCTGCGGGCCCGCCAGCGCCAGCAGTATCGTGGCCAGAACGCTTTTGGTCGAAACAGAAAAGGAAATCATCTTGTGGGCATAATTTCGCTTAGGCTTTGACTGATAAGAGCGCCTGCCGTGGGCGTTCAGTATTTGCATACCGGCGCCGCTCCGGGCCCAAATAAAGGTCAAAACCATGACGCCGGTCAACAATTGCCTTTTTGTCAACCTCGCCTTTTTCCTGCCACAATGACGTAAGTTCCGCGGCTGTCTCTTCAGACTCCTCCAGGCCCCGGTCCAGAATGACCAGCTTTTCAGATGGTTTTGAGGAGGCCTGCGCAAACCTGCCGCCGCAGTATGCGCACTGGCTCATTATTTCAGGACAGCTGGAATGATTTTCCTGGCCGCAATATGGACAACTCATCGACTCCATGGCCGCCGCCTTTCGTCTGAATAAACTCATTTCTATTATAAGTTTACCCATCCGAAGCAGCGCTAAATATTCTTTCTAGCCAATCATTATTTCGCCGTTTTCCAGCCTGTGCTCGAGCCGGGGCAAGGGCTCGGCCGCCGGTCCCATCAGTACTGTGCCGTCCGGGTGGTAGCGGGAGCCGTGACAGGGGCAGTCCCAGGTCCCCAGCGAATCATTCCAGCCGGTCTGGCAGCCCATGCGGGTGCATACATTCTGAAGCACCATCAGTCGGTCGCCGCCGTTATAGACAGCCACCGGCCTGCCGTCGATCTCGCCGGCTACGCCCTTGCCGGAAGGTATGTCTGAAGCCCTGATTATTCCGCCTTGCCTTCAACGCAATAGTAGCCGGTGCCAAGGCCAAACTCTTCCCAGTTGCCGCAGGTGTTGCAGATGCATCCCTTCTTTTCCGGGTTTTTCTGGCTCTCGCCCAGCGAGCAGAAAAATCCGCTGTCGCCTTCCGTATGAGGGGCAGGAGCCGCAGACGCATCTTGACATGTTTTCCTGATTGTTGGGAACTGGCATGATATTGCCTCCGGATTGGATTGGCTTTTTAACCGACAGCCAGACCTTACCCCGGCCGGCAAAGTGTAAACGCCGCCGCCGCGGCCGGCCGCGCCTCCTTGACTTGCAAATCAAGCTGCGGGATAATTATTCATAGCCATAATTATGGCCATGTTTATGGCTACAGATGGCTACAGATTTCGCGTTTGCAAACAGCGGCTGCAGGAGAAGGGGCCATGCCTATAATTGGAATCAGGGATTTTAAGAACCGGGCCTGCGAGATCGTGCGACGGGTAAGGGAAGAAGGCGAGCTTTACATCGTCACTTCCCATGGCAGGCCGGCCGCCATAATGTTTCCCGTCCAGGACGGGGAAATCGAGGAGATGATCATCCGCTATCACCCTTATTTAAAGAACCGGCGCGGTGCCTCCCCGAAAAAGCCTTCTGAGGGAAAATAACTGGAAGCAGTGATGAACTACAATGACAACGAAATTAACAGATGCAAAGCCTGCGGGCGCCGCATCCTCGGAACATATCAGACAAGACCCCGGTTTACCGGAAGACCCGGAGATACTCGACGCCTATTCCCGCGCCGTTGTTGACGTCGTGGAAAATGTTGGCCCCACCGTTGTCCACATCGCCGTAAGACAGAAGCAGGCAAGCGGCCAGAGGCCGAAGGAAGCGGCTCCGGCGTGGTAATCGCGCCCGACGGCTGTGTCGTCACCAACAGCCATGTTATCGAGCAGGCCGGCGCCATCAAGGTTAACATGGCAGACGGAATGTCATATCCGGCCGAGGCCGCCGGCCGGGATGCGGCCACCGACCTGGCCCTGATCAGGGTGCCGGCCGCGGGGCTGGCGAGCGCGCCGCTGGGCGACTCCGAAAAACTGCGCACGGGCCAGCTGGCGATCGCTATTGGAAATCCTTTTGGTTTTCAGAGCACGGTCACCTCGGGCGTCATCAGCGCCCTGGGCCGGTCGC